>NZ_JBFTKP010000012.1:0-207441 GCF_056396005.1 Allobosea sp. 05T439
TCGCCCCTCGCCCCGATCTGGGTGCGCAAGATGCCGAAGAAGGATGCCKAGGAGATCGGCATGCACTATCTCAAGCGCGTGAAGATCCCGGAGCAGGCGCTGAAATATCCGGGCCAGCTCTCKGGCGGCCAGCAGCAGCGCGTCGCGATCGCGCGCTCGCTCTGCATGAGCCCGAAGATCATGCTGTTCGACGAGCCGACCTCGGCGCTCGACCCCGAGATGGTCAAGGAGGTGCTCGACACCATGGTGAGCCTGGCCGAGGAGGGCATGACCATGCTCTGCGTCACCCATGAGATGGGCTTTGCGCGCCAGGTCGCCGACCGCGTCATCTTCATGGATGCCGGCCAGGTCGTTGAGATGAACGAGCCCAACGAGTTCTTCAAGAACCCGCAGCACGAACGCACCAAGCTCTTCCTCAGCCAGATCCTGCACTGAGGCCGGGCAAGACTTGAACCATGCGGCGCGCCGAACCCTCGGCGCGCCGCAACTGCGTCAAGGTTAGAGCGAGGACCGAGCGTCGTCTGCCATAGTGGACGCTGCCATGGCGATTGATCCAACAGGCATAGATAGAGATAGCCCCCCGTATCTCTCCACTATCGGCGCGATCAAATTCCGGAACAATTCGGGATGTACCCCGTTCTTGCCTGCAGAATGGAGGAACGCATCATKAGATTCATCATTCCGACGATGACTGCTGTCCTGCTTGCGACGAGCGGCGCCTATGCCCAGTCGATCAACATTGGACCGGGCGGCGTCTCGGTCGATCCACGCTCGCCGCGCGAGCGCGCCATCGACCGCGAAATCCGCCGCGAAGAGCGCATGCGCGATCGCGCCCGCTGGGAGCGCAGCAGCTGGCGCGGCGATTGCCGCACCGTGAGGACCATCGAGGAAACGCCGCGTGGCGAGATCAGGCGGACGACGCGGGTCTGCGATTGATCTCCCGCTGAAATGTGCAAGAGAAAGCCCGCCCTGGTGATCCGGGGCGGGCTGCTGATCGTTGGGGCTGGCTTATTTGGCGTCGCGGGCCTTCACGGCGGCATCGGGGAAGTCCGAGAACAGCCCGTCGATGCCGAGATCGAAGAAGGCCTTGTACTCGGCAGCGGGATCGCTCTTGAAATTCGAGGTTAGCCGCTTCGGCTCGCTGCGGAACGTCCAGGTATGGACGAAGAGTCCGGCCGCATGCGCGTCCTTGACGACATTGGTCGGCGCGATCAGCACCCGATCCTGCTCGTCGATCTTGCCGTCGCCGTTCAGATCCTTCGGCTTGCCGTCCTCGCCGATCGTCTGCTTGCCGGCGAGGATATAGGGCTTCCACGGTCCGACGCCGTCGGCATAGGTCTTGATCTCCTTCAGCCCGTCGGCCGTGACCAGGTCCTTGAAGGTGCGCTTGTCGCCGGTGACGACGAAATCGTAGGGCTTGTCGAAGGGCGCGGCCAGCACGATGCCGCCATCCTTGTCGACGTCATCGGCATCGACGAGCTGGACGAGGCGCAGTTGCGTCTTGCCGCGCAGATATTTGAGATTGGCCGTCTCGAAGCTCTGGATGATCACGGGCGAGGACTTTTCGGTCCAGCCGGCCGCCTTCAACTGATCGAGCAGGCGGTCCTCGAGCGGCAGCCCGATCGCGGCATGAAAGATCGGGTGCTTGGTCTCGGGATAGATGCCGATGGTGCGGCCGGTCCGGGTGCTTTCGGCCTTGGCGAGATCGATGATCTCCTGCAGCGTCGGGATCGGGAACTTGCCATTATGCGACTGGTCGCGATCGGGCATCGCCTGCTTGGCGCGCAGCGTCTTGATCTCCGCGAGGGTGAAATCCCCGGCGAACCAGTCATTGGTGTCGACACCGTCGACCTTCCTGACAGTCTTGCGAGCAGCGAATTCCGGTCGCTCCGAAACGTCCGTGGTGCCGCTCAGCATCGGCTCGTGCCGTGCGACGAGTACGCCGTCCTTGGTCGCGACAAGATCCGGCTCGATGAAATCGGCGCCCTGTTCGATCGCCAGCTTGTAGGATTCGAGCGTGTGCTCGGGCCTGTGGCCGCTGGCGCCGCGGTGACCGACGATGAGGGGCTTCTTCCCATCGAGGGTCGGCACGGGGTGGGCGAAGGCGGGCGATGTGGCAGCAACGCCGCCGCAGGCAAGGGCGGCCAGCAACGTGGCCGAAAGTAGCGTCTGTTTCATCGGATCTGTTCCCTGATCGCGGCAAGAGCGCGCGACCATGATCAGACGATATGACAGCTCCGTGAAGTGGTCTTGTGCCGCAAGGACAACTTTGTGGCGAGGCGCGGGGGCGCTGCCCGTCCGGTCTGTATCGTGGCGCGTCCTGACGGACGACGATCGAGAGGCCCGGCAGAAGCGTCGCCCGGCCAAGCCAGAGCGACGCTTGTGATCGGCTGCGGGCTCAGCGCTTGTTTTCGAGCGTCGTCTTGGCGTCGAGGCGCTTCTGCGGGGGCGGCGTCAGGTCTGGCGGCGCTGTTGTGGCGCAGGCCGTGAGGGCCAGGGCAAGAAGACCGGCAAGCGTGATTCGGCAAAAGCGCTGCATGGCGTGGTTTCCACTTGATCGGAGCGATCGCCCCCGGTGTGCCGCTGACGACGACGCTTCGTCAAGCAGACGGCTTCACATGGTAATACGTCGATTTTCAAGCTGGACGCAGCAAGCGCAACCAGCCTCGGTTGCCGGATCATCCTGCGATGAGGACCGTAAGCCCGGGAAGCCCGGCTCGCCATGCGGATTGCGGCATTCGGGGAGAGTGCCGCAAGATCGGCCGGAGTGGTGGCCCGGTCATGAGCGCCCGTGAGCGGCGGAGCAGAACGTCTGCTCAACCGGGACGGAATGTCCGGGACATGCCTTCGCCTCAAGTATCCGGTCGAGACGTTGTTGCCCCTGCCTCGTCTATATGACACCACAGCGCCGAGATTATGCCGCACACGCCGGCACCAGACGGAACGACGCAATGACCCCTGCCGCCCGCATCAGCGCCGCCATCGAGGTGCTGGACGATATCATACAGCGTCGCCGGCCGGCATCCGACGCCCTGAAGGATTGGGGTCTGTCGCGGCGCTTTGCCGGGTCGAAGGATCGTGCCGCAATTGCGACCCTGGTCTATGACGCGCTCCGCCGCCGCTCCTCCTCGGCCTTCGCCATGGGCGAGGAGACCTCGCGCGCGATGGTTCTCGGCATGCTCGCCGGCCTGCGCGAACTCCGGATGGAAGAGATCGCCGAACTGTGCTCGGGCGAGAACCACGCGCCCGCGCCGCTGACGCGCGAGGAGGCGACCCGGCTGATCACCTTCGATCTCGACGACGCACCGGGCTGGGTCCGCGCCGATGTGCCTGAGTGGCTTTGGCCTGCTTTCTCAGCGAGCTTTGGCGAGCAGGCCGTGTCGGAAGGCGCCGCACTGGCCGATCGTGCGCCGATCGATATCCGCGTCAATCGCCTTAAGTCGAATCAGGCCAAAGTGTTGGCGGAACTCGCTCATCTTGGAGCGGAGGCGGGGGCATGGTCCCCTGATGCGATCCGCTTCCTGCCGGGGGCGGATGGGCGCGGCCCTTCGCTGCAGAGCGAGCCGAGCTTCTTCGAGGGCGCCTTCGAGATCCAGGACGAGGGCTCGCAGCTCGTCTCGCTACTGGCCGGCGCCAAGCACGGCGAGACCGTGGTCGACCTCTGCGCCGGCGCCGGAGGCAAGACGTTGGCTCTCGCTGCCCAGATGCAGAATCAGGGTCGCCTGTTCGCGACCGATCTCGATAGCCGTCGTCTGGCGCCACTGCATGAGCGTCTGGCGCGCTCGGGCGCCAGTATCGTCCAGATCCGCGTCCCGCGCAGCCGCGGCCATGAATCCCTCAGCGAAGTCATTGGCGAGGCCGATCTCGTCCTGGTCGATGCGCCCTGCACCGGTTCCGGCACCTGGCGGCGTAATCCCGACGCAAAATGGCGCGTCAGACCGGGCGCGCTCGCCGAGCGGATCAAGGACCAGGCCGAGGTGCTGGCGCGCGCAGCCCGCCTGGTGAAACCCGGCGGTCGTATTGCCTATGTCACCTGCTCGGTGCTTCCGGATGAGAATGACGGGGCCGTTTCAGGGTTCCTGCAGCGCCACCCCGGCTTCACCCTCGTGCCGAGCCAGGAGATCCTGTCGTCGAGGGAAGGCGACTTTGCTTTGCTCGCGCGGTTCTCGACCGCGCTTGGCCTGCAATTGTCGCCGCAGCGCACCGGGACGGACGGATTCTATCTGGCTTGCGTCAGGCGCGAGGCCTGAGGCGCGCTTGCGCCGTTGCGCCTGCGCGCGTGATGGCGTAACCGGGCGCGATGACGAGCAAGCCCCACGACTCCATCCTCATCATCGATTTCGGTAGCCAGGTCACGCAGCTGATCGCGCGTCGCGTACGCGAGATCGGCGTCTATTGCGAGATCGCGCCGTTCCAGTCGGCCTCCGAGGCCTTTCAGCGGATGAAGCCGAAGGGTGTCATCTTTTCCGGCGGGCCGGCCTCGGTGCCGGATGAAAATTCGCCGCGTGCGCCCCAGGAAGTCTTCTCGGCGGGCCTGCCGCTTCTCGGCATCTGCTATGGTCAGCAGACCATGGCGCATCAGCTCGGCGGCAAGGTCGAGGGCGGGCATGCGGCCGAGTTCGGCCGCGCCGATGTCGAGATCGTCGCGCCCTCGGCACTGTTCAGKGAGGTCTGGAACCAGGGCGGCCGCTTTCCGGTGTGGATGAGCCATGGCGACCGCGTCACGCAGTTGCCGGCTGGTTTTTCGGTCAAGGCGACCTCGGAGAACGCGCCCTTTGCGGTGGCGAGCGACGAGGAGCGGCGTTTCTATTCGACCATGTTCCATCCGGAGGTGGTGCATACGCCGGACGGCGCCAAGCTGCTGCGCAACTTCGTCGTCGATATCTGCGGCTGCGTCCCGGATTGGAGCATGTCCGCCTATCGCTCCGAGACCATCGCCAAGATCCGTGCGCAGGTCGGCAAGGGCAGGGTGATCTGCGGGCTTTCCGGCGGCGTCGATTCCGCCGTTGCCGCCGTGCTGATCCACGAGGCCATCGGTGACCAGCTCACCTGCGTCTTCGTCGATCACGGCCTGATGCGGATGAACGAGGCGGAAGAGGTCGTGCGCCTGTTCCGCGACAGCTACAATATCCCGCTCGTGCATGTGGAGGCTGAGGAACTCTTCCTCGCCGAGCTCGCCAAATGCGGCTCCGATCCGGAGGCCAAGCGCAAGACCATCGGCCGCCTCTTCATCGAGGTCTTCGACGAGGAAGCGCGCAAGCTCGGCGGTGCCGATTTCCTGGCGCAGGGCACGCTCTATCCCGACGTGATCGAGAGCGTCTCCTTCTCCGGCGGGCCCTCGGTGACGATCAAGTCGCACCACAATGTCGGCGGATTGCCCGAGCGCATGAAGATGAAGCTCGTCGAGCCGCTGCGCGAGCTGTTCAAGGACGAGGTCCGCGTGCTGGGCCGGGAGCTTGGCCTGCCCGAGGCCTTCGTCGGCCGCCATCCCTTCCCGGGGCCGGGCCTCGCCATTCGCTGCCCCGGCGAGATCACCAAGGAAAAGCTCGACATCCTGCGCAAGGCCGACGCGATCTACCTCGAGGAGATCCGCAAGGCCGGTCTCTACGACGTGATCTGGCAGGCTTTTGCCGTGCTGCTGCCGGTGCGCACCGTCGGCGTGATGGGTGACCACCGAACCTACGACCATGTCTGCGCGTTGCGTGCCGTCACCTCGGTGGACGGCATGACGGCCGATTTCTATCCCTACGACATGGCCTTCCTCGGCCGCACCGCGACTCGTATCATCAACGAGGTCAAGGGCATCAACCGGGTCGTCTACGACGTGACGTCGAAGCCGCCCGGTACGATCGAGTGGGAGTGATTCAGACCCGCTCGAATGTCGCGCTGAGGGTCTTTCCCGGCCTCGAACATCACAATCTGCGCCGGCTCTTCCATGCCGGCATCTGCGTTCCGGTCAACTCCGGTGATCCAACGTATTTTAGAGGTCACGTAAGCGAAAATCTCATCCCCTCGGCCGAGGGATTGGGCCGGACCGCAGAGGAGCAATTGACCCTGGCAGACAACGGCCTCAGGGCCGCGTTCGTCGATGAGGACAGGCGTAAAACGAACCGGAAGGTCATCAAKGGCAGGAGTCCACTGGGTCTTGCAGCGGTCTCCTACAATGAGACCTGAAAATACAGATTCTCCGCTCCGCATCTGGCTTGCGGTAATCGTGCTCGGCATCGCCTCGTTCACAATGGTCACGACCGAGTTCGCGCCGATCGGGCTGCTGTCCCAGATCGCCCTGGATCTGGGGCGAGATCAGGCCTCGGTCGGGCTCACGGTGACGCTCTATGCCTGGATCGGCGCCGCGAGCGGCCTGTTGTCGGTCGTTCTGCTCCAGAAGTTTCCTCGCAAGCCATTGCTCATCGTCTTGATGCTCATTCTTTCCGCGACCAATCTTGCGGCGATGATTTCCCACAGCTTCGACGGGTTGTTGCTGGCACGCGCGGTGGGCGCTGTCGTTCACGGTTTCTTCTGGGCCATGGCTGCTGCGGTCGCGTCACAGATTGCACCGTCCCACCGTATGGGTGTTGCAACCGCAATCATATTCGGCGGGATCTCGATGGCGACCGTTGTCGGCGTGCCGCTCGCGGACCTCGTCGGTCAGGCGAGTGGATGGCGTGCAGCGTTTGGCTCAATTGGCGCAGTCGGGCTGCTTACCTCGGTCCTGATGATCGCAGTTCTTCCCAAAATGCAGCCCGGATCGCCGGCAGGATGGAGAGAGCTTGGATCGGTGTTCCGCAGACATGACCTGCTGGGGATCTATGCTGTAACGGCATTCATGGCGGCGGCGAATTTCGCAGCGTACACTTTTATCGAACCATTCCTCGGAGAAATTCCGGATCTTCCCCAGGTCATGATCGGTGTGTTGCTGTTCGGCTTTGGGGCAGCAGGATTCCTTGGGAACATCCTGACCGGCTTTCTCATCGACCGCTTCATGAAGTCCATCATCACTGCAGGGCTGTTTGCCTTGTGCCTGGCGCTTGTTGGCCTTGGATGGTTCGGTCCTCAGCTGGGAACAGGTTGGGTCTTCGTCTTGCTCGTCATCTGGGGCGCCGCCATCGCGGCGCTGTTCGCGGGCCTGCAGACCTGGATCCTGCGCGCGGCCGGTTCGACAGTCATGTCCGCTGCCGCGATACACTCGGCGGTCATCAATTCGGCCATCGGCTTCGGAGCCATCCTCGGCGCCCGGATATTGACTGTATCCGGCGTATCCGGAGTGATGCTGGCCGCCGGAATGGTCGTCATTGTCCCGCTTCTGATCATCCTGTTGCAAGCGGCTCCCCAGGCTGGCCCGAAGGAAAGGGGGAGCGTTGCTTGATGGTTGAGGCTGCAGTCAGACGCCGGCAGGCTTCTCAAGAATACTGAGACGGGTTCGGCAACGGTCCGGTGATCTTGCCTTTGAAATCAGGACCCCAACTTTTTGACAGTCCTGATGTCGGAGTTTTTGCGGTTACAGATTAGATTTGCGAGAAATGTCCATTGGTTATTCGTTGTTCAAACAATCGAGTGGAGTGAGGGCGAGCGGCGGCAGCAGGCCAGCACCCACCGCTCGCGGGTATGCGAGTATGTGCATGCGACAACGACCTTTGATCGCCGATAGCGCTCCTCAGATTGTCGAGGCCATGGCTTTGACCAACTCCTGAGGGGCTCCTTCACCGCCGGATTTGGGATCAGATTGACCGCCAGTGCGGTCCCTAAGATGTCTCTGCCGCGTGCCGGGCGACCTKATCCCGGCGGCACCTGAGAAAGACCGCGTCCGATGGACTGGACGCAAGGCCGATGGCGCGATCAAAGGCCGCAAGCGCGGCGTCGGTCGGGCCCGAGCGGGACAGCAATTCGGCACGTGCCGCATGAAACGGCTGATAGGCCGAGAGCGCTGAGGCAAGCAACTCAAGAGCGTGCAAGCCTGCTTGGAGTGCGCCAGCTTCCGCCAATGCCACGGCGCGGTTCAACCGGACGACCGGCGTCGGTTCGATCCGCAACAGGCTATCATAGAGCAGGACGAACTGCGGCCAGTCGGGCGGCTCCGCCTGGACATGCAAGGCGGCAATCGCCGCCTTGATCTGAAAGGCCCCCGGCGCGCGTCGCGCCACTGCACGATCGAGCAAGGCCAGCCCTTCGGCAATCCGGGCGCCATCCCAAAGCCTACGGTCCTGCACTGCAAGTGGGACGCTGGTTCCGCCGGCATCGAGCCGTGCCGCGCGGCGGGCTTCGGTGATCAGCATCAGCGCCAGCAGTCCCTCGATTTCGGCCTGGTCCGGACGCAGGCCATTCAACATGCGCGCAAGATAGATGGCCTCTTCACCCAAAGGACTGGCGTGAGATTCGTCCGTGCCCGAATAGGCCTGGTTGAAAATGAGATAGACGACGGTCAGGACGGATTGCAGCCGCTCTGCCCAGGCTTCCGGTCCGGGTACGGCATAGGGAATGCCGGCGGCGAGTATCTTTGCCCGTGCCCGCGAGAGGCGCTGGCCCATGGTGGTTTCGTTGTCGAGGAAAGCAGCGGCAACGTCGGCCGTGCTCAATCCGCCCAGGGTGCGAAGCGTCAGTGCGACCCGGGTCGTGGGCTCCAGCGCCGGATGGCAGCAGGTGAAGATCAGCCGCAGGCGTTCGTCGGCAATATCCTCGGTCGTCGTCTCGGCTGCTTCGGCTAGGGAAAGCCGGGCGATCTCGCCAGCCTTGCGGTCCTCACGGGCCGACTTGCGCAAGCGATCGATCGCCTTGCGCAGCGCGACCTTCAAGAGCCAGCCCTGAGGCGAGGCAGGCAGCCCCGTCCTTCCCCAATGCACCACCGCCGAGGCCAGGGCGTCTTGCAGCGCGTCCTCGGCAAGCTGAAAATTCTTCAGCTGAACAATCAGCGCAGACAGAAGCCGCCCCCGATCCATCCGCACCATATTCTCGATGGCGCAGGAAACCGATCGGGGATCGGGGGCGGCCTCCGACATCAGGCGTCGTAGTCCATCACGGGCCGCACTTCGATCGTCCCATAGGCCGCCGACGGGATCATCGCTGCGAAGTGCAGGGCGGCATCCAGGTCGGGAACCTCGAAAATATAGTACCCGCCGAGGCGTTCCTTGGTCTCGGCAAAGGGGCCATCCATCGTCTCCACCTTGCCTCCGCGAATCCTCAGACTCGTGGCGGTCTCGACATCCTTCAGGCCTTCGCCCGCCACATAAGCGCCCGCCGCCTTCAGGGTTTCGTTGAAGTCGAAATACCCCTTCATCATCACCTCGAATTCAGGCGTGCCATAGGCTGGCTCGAGGGACGGGTCACTATAGATCAGCGCCATGTACTGCATGTCAGGTCTCCGGTGTTGGGCAGGTTCGGGGAGGTGTCAGGGGCGAGAGCCAAGCGCCGCGAGGGCGAGGGCCGCGGTCAGCGTCAGTGTCGCAAGGATGCAGGCGGAGTTACCCGCGATCCGCAGGGGATGGGTGGGGGCATTGGCGCGCAGTCCGATGGGGTGCAAAATCCGCCCGATGACGACCAGCAGCCCGGCGGCATGGAGCCAGAGCGGGCCGGCGCCCTGGCCCTCGGCCAGCACCATCAGGATGAGGATCATCGGCACCCATTCGACGAAATTGCCATGCCGGCGGATGCGTTCGTGCAGATTGGCATTGCCTGCATCTCCGATGGAGACGCTCAATGCCGAGCGGGTTTTGGTGACGCCGATCCACAGGGCCAGAAAGATCACGGCCAGGGGGATCGCATAGAGCGAGGTAATCGGAAAAATCATCAGGTTGGGCCATTCAGCTTGGTTTCGATGCCCCAAGAACGCTGCCCAATCCCGGATTTCGACATCCAGGCAAAAAATTTCAAACGAGCATGCCGGGTGGCATCCGCTAGGGTAAATTGGCCGCCTGGGCCAGTGGTATGAAATTCTATGAAGAATTACTCTGATGGAAAAGGGTGAAGTCGTTCGTATGATATTACATTTCGATACTGTGCCTCACAGCGGATAAATATAGCCTGAAATTCATTCGATCGCCCAATGCGGATAGACTTCGCGGTGAAGTCCGGTCCTTGGAGGCGCCGCGCCTCCGGCGGGAGAACGCACGAGCGATCAGATCGTCACGACGATCTTGCCGAATTGTTCGTTCGACTCCAGGAACCGGTGCGCCTCGACGATCTGGTCGAACGGAAAGATCCTGGCGATGGTCGGCTGAAGCGATCCGGACGCCAGCCCGTCGAGGATGAACGCCTTGGCCGCCTCGAGCCGCGCGGGATCACTGAGGATCTCGTGTACGAGGTAGCCGCGGAGCGTCAGCGTCTTGCTGAGGACGGCGAAGAGCGGGAAGGGGGGCGGTTCAGGGCTCAAACCGCCATATTCGATGAGAATGCCACCCCGCGACATCGCGGCCGTCAGCGGGCCGAATATCGGGCCGCCGATCGGATCGAGCACGACGCGTACACCATTCCGGCCAGCGATGTCCGACAGCCGCGCTTCCAGATCTTCCTCGGCCGAAGCGACGACATGGGTCGCGCCAAAGGCGAGCAGGGCCTGCTTTTTGCCTGAGGTGCGCGTGACCGCGATCGTGGTCGCGCCCACCGTCTTGGCAATCTGGAGCGCGGCAAGTCCAACGCTGCTTGATGCAGCCGTGATGACGACAAAGTCCTCCCTGCGGAGCTTGGCGATGTCGATAAGCGCCCCATAGGCGGTGAGGTACTGCATCCAGAAGGCGGCAGCCGCTTCGAAACTGAGCGATGGCGGATGCTTCACGACGAGTTCGGCTGGAAACGTGGCAAGCTCGCCATAGGCGGGCCAGCGCACCATCGACACGGGTGGCACCACGCTGGCGGCGTCGCCAAGTACCAACCCTTCCACATCGTCGCCGACGGCTTCAATGATGCCTGCTGCCTCAAGGCCGAGACCGGACGGCAAAGTCGGTGTCTCGATATAGGTGCCGGCGCGCAGCAACGCCTCGGCGCGGTTCAGCCCGAGCGCCTTGACCCGGATCTGCACCTCGCCTCGGCCGGGAGCCGGAACCGTCACGGTCTCGATGCGCAAGACCTCCGGACCACCATGCTCATGAAAGCGAACGACGCGTGCCATTGGCTGTAACTCCAAATTATTTGAACGGAATAAGCTATGCGTTCGGGCCGTGCCGCGGATAAATGGCTGAATCGGAAGATCAGTCAAAACTATGGGTTCTGAAAGATGGATCGCCTTACGAGCATGGCCGTGTTCGTCAAAGCCGTTGACTTGGGCTCGTTCGCGGCTGCCGCCGAGGCTCTCGATCTGTCGGGGCCGATGGTCGGCAAGCATGTCCGCTTCCTGGAAGAGCGGCTGGGCGTGCGCCTCATCAACCGCACCACGCGCCGCCAGAGCCTGACGGATTTCGGGCGCACCTATTTCGATCGCTGCCGCGTCGTTCTGGCCGAAGCCGAGGCTGCAGATGCGCTCGCTGCCGACCAGCTTTCAGAACCGCGCGGAAAGCTGCGTGTCACCATGCCTGCGCTCCTCGGCCGATGCTGCGTTGCGCCCATCCTGCTGGAGCTCGCGCGGCGCCATCCCGCGCTGGAGCTTGATCTGTCGTTCAGCGACCGCATCGTCGATCTTGCCGAAGGGAACTACGATCTCGCCATCCGGACAGGCGAGCTGGCGAACAAGACAGGCGTGATCGCGCGACGCATCGCTCGTCACCGGATGCTCGTCTGCGCGTCGCCGTCCTATCTCGAGACACACGGCCGGCCCGGTCAGATCGAGGAGATCGGTCGGCATCACGCCATCATCTACAGCCGGCCGGGCTGGATTCACCCGTGGCTGTTCGCGCGCGAGGGCCAGCCACCGGTGGAGGTTGCGCCGGTCGGCCGGTTGCGGCTCGACGACCTTGATGCCGTGGCCGATGCCGCAGCTTCCGGCCTGGGCCTTGCCTGGCTGCCATCTTGGCTGATTCAGGAGCGCATTCAGGCAGGCAAGCTTGTGCCGTTGTTGCTGAATGAGCCGGGATATGTGTTCGACAACTACGCGCTATGGCTGCAGACGCCTCACCTGCCGCGCAAGGTACGTCTCGCCGTCGATGCGCTGGCATCGGCGCTGCCCAGGCTCATGGCCTGAAATGCAGGGCATAGGGCGTCGCGACGACTTCAAGGCGCTTTCGGCCGCCCATTCCATCCCCACCGGACAAGAACGGAGTGTCGTGCGTCGGCCGGCAGCGCCTCAGTGCTTGCTGAGATATTTCATACCGGTATCGCACATCACGGTGACGATGGTCGCGCCGGGGCCGAACTGCTCGGCGAGGCGTAGCGCTGCGACGACATTGGCTCCCGTCGACGTTCCCGCGAAGAGGCCTTCCTCTCGGGCGAGGCGGCGGGCCATGGTGGCAGCCTCCTCGGTCGAAACCAGATCAATCCGGTCGGCGATGTCCTTCTCCCAGAGCGGCACGACATAGCCGGCGCCGATCCCGTCGATCTTGTGGGCTCCGGTCGCGCCGCCCGACAGCACCGGGGATTCGGCGGGCTCCACGGCCGCAATTGCGATCGCGGCATTGTGCCGGCGCAGCGCCTCGCCGGTTCCGCGGAGCGAGGCGGCGGTGCCGACGCTCTGGACGAAGCCGTCGATCCTGCCCTTCGTCTGCGCCCAGACTTCGTCAGCCATCCGGTGATAGGCCGCCATCTGGTCGCGGTTCTTCATCTGGTCGGTCCAGAAACTGCCGGTCTCGGCGGCAAGGACCCGTGCGGCTTCGATCATGTCGCGGGTGAGCTTCTCGGTCATGCGGCCGCTCTCACTGGGAATGATCTGAAGCTGGGCGCCCAGCAGTTTCATATGCTCGAGCTTCTCTCGCGCGAACGCGTCCGAGGTCACGATATGCAGCGGGTAACCCTTCACGGCACAGACCAGCGAGAGGGAGACGCCCGTGCTTCCGCCGGTATATTCGACGACGGAACCTCCCGGCTTCAGGCGGCCGTCCGCTTCGGCGGCCTCGACCATCGCCAGCGCCATGCGGTCCTTCATGCTCCCCGTCGGGTTTTCGCTTTCCAGCTTCAGCAGGATCCGGGCGCCGTTTGCCGGTGCGATCCGCCGCAGCGCGAGGAGGGTGGTGTTGCCGACGAGGTCCAGGATGGTTCGGTCCGGGTGGTTCATCTCAGGCGCCCTGCTGTTCGAGCCAGATCTTGAGCGCAACCGCATTGTTCCGCTCTTCGTCACGCGCCGCGTAGAGCAGGGTCACCGGACCTTCGCGCAGATGCCGGAAAAGCTCCCTGGTGGCCGCTTGCGCCGCTTCGCTCGTCAATTCGTCCGCATAGGCCGCGCGGAACGCATCCCAATCATCCGGCTTGCCGTGAAACTGCTTCCGCAGGGCATTGCTCGGCGCGATCTCCTTGAGCCAGAGGTCGATATGCGCCTTGTCCCTGGAGATGCCGCGCGGCCAAAGCCGGTCGACCAGGATGCGCTTGCCGTCATTGGCGGCCCGGTGGTCGTAGACGCGCTTCAGGACGAATGAGGCCATTGGACGTCTGCCACGTGGGGAACGAGGCGCCCGGATCGCGCGACGCCCATTTCCATGCATCTACATGTATTGTAGATGCATATAACCATGAGAGCTGGGAAGCAATCGCAAGGCAGCCTGCGACGCGAGGCTCGCGCCCTGGTCGACGCTTGCCCGGCCTGGAATGCCCGGCTGGCGGCGCGACGCATTTCGCTGTTCATCGATCGGGACATGGCGGCCCTTGGCCTTACCGCGGCGCAAGCCGGGCTGATGGCGCAGATCGCGACCATCGGCGACGATACGCTCGGCGCACTCGCTCAGCGGACCGGGCTCGAGCAATCCACGCTGTCGCGCAATCTGCGTACGCTGGAACGCGAGGGGCTGATCGAGATCGCGGTGGTGGAGGCAGACTTGCGGCGTCGTGCAGTGTGGCTGACCGAAGCCGGCGTACGGCGGTTACAGGAGGCCCTGCCGGTCTGGCGTCAGGCCCAAGCCCGTCTCGCGCAGATCCTGAGGCCTGGACTGGCGCGCGAGCTCGCAGACCACAGCGAGGCGCTGAACGAGGCGAAGCCCGGATCACGATTGCCTTGAAAGCTCCAAAATCTCTTGGTCGAGTGCGCGCCCTGGTCCCCCTCCGGCGAGCATCGGGCGCTGAGGTCGGTCGCGCTGCGATTGGAGGGCCTGGCTAGCGGGCAGCAGGACAAGCGTATCGGATTTCGTGCTGCGGTAGCGGTCGGGCGTCTTGCCGGACAGGTCGAGAGCGAGGTGCGAGATGACACCTGTCGACGCGTGTGATCTGTCGTTTCCGGATCTCAGTCTTCCGCAGAACCTTCGCGGCCCCCCGCGGGCAGGCAATCGCGAAAGCGTCGCAATCTTCTTCGCGCTCCTGCCGGAGCCGGACACAGCGAGCTACATTTCCCATCTCGCCGGCGACCTTCGCGCCGAGTTCAAGCTGCACGGTCGGCTGCGCCCGCCGAGCCTGCTCCATGTCTCGCTCAACAAGGTCGGCAATTTCATCGAATTGCCGAGGGAAATCATCGCCGCAGCGCTGGAAGCCGGCCGAATGGTCGAGGCCCATCAGTTCGCCGTGAGCCTTGACCGGTTCCTCAGTTTCAGCGGCGGTGAACCTCACGCCCTTGTCCTGTGCTGCGGGGAGGATCTCGCCGCGCTTTCGACACTGCGCCGCAACATCGATCGAGCGCTCAAGAGGGTCGGGCTGAAACCGGGTGGTCAGGCAGGTTCGACGCCCCATGTGACCATATTATACGACCGCGAACTCGTACCTCCCATGGGGCTCGAGCGGCCGATCGGCTGGGTTGCCCGCGACTTTGTCCTGATCGAGAGTTTCCAGGGACAAGGCCGATACGAGATTCTGGGGCGCTGGCCGCTGCACCCGCTATGTTGAAGGTCGAATGCGGTAAGCGCAGCGCCGCGCGCCATGAAGGATGTGTTCCTCTCGTTCGACCGAACAGCCCGGTCCGAGCGCGTCTCTGAAGATCGCGAGTTCGGCGCGGCAAAACCCCTGGCAAATCGACGCCGCGGCGCAGATCGGACAGTGGTTCTCGATCAGAAGCCAGCCATCGTCCGATCGCTGCCATTCGGCCATATAGCCTTCGCGGCTCCGGATCTCGGTGAGCGCCGCAATGCGGGCCTCCAGCCCTTCGGCGCCCGCCATGGCTGCCTGATAGGCGGTTCGCATCTCGGTTTCGCGGGCGTTGATCAAACGGTCGAGCGCGTCTGCCCCCAGGAGTTCGCGCACGGACCGCAACAGGCTGACCGTGAGCTCCGCATGGCTGTCGGGGAAGCGCGCCTGACCCTTGTCGGTCAAACGCCAGAACTGGGTTGGGCGGCCGACACCTCGGGACACGGTCTCGGTTTCGACAAGGGCTTCGGTCGCGAGCTTCGCGAGTTGCTGCCGCGCGTTCTCGCCCGTGGTGCCAAGCGCCCTTCCCAGATCAGCCGCGGTCTGTGCGCCGCGTGTCTTCAGCAGGTTCAGCAGCCGGTCAGCCGGCGGACGGGGCAGTGATGATGCATTTTCCAAGTCGTAGCTTGACATATTTCAGGAGCGCCAATATTCCAAGTCAATACTTGTTTTATAGAGCTTGCAGCAACCCGCTGCAAGCTGCGCTGGAGATGACGATGCCCTTCACGGTTCCGAGCCTGCCTTACGCCCTCGATGCGTTGGCGCCCGTCATGTCGGCAGAGACGCTGGACCTGCATCACGGCAAGCACCATCAAGCTTACGTCACCAAGCTCACCGAGCTTGTTCCGGGCTCGGCCTTCGAAGGTTTGAGCCTTGAGGAGATCATTCGCGGCTCCTTCGAAAGACCGGGCGCAGAGGCGATCTTCAACAATGCCGGCCAGCACTGGAACCACAATTTCTTCTGGCCCTCGCTAAGGCCCGATGCCGGCGGCATGCCCGGCAGGCTGGAAGCCCGGCTGAAGGGCGACTTCGGAACGATCGATGCCTTCAAGGCCGAGTTCGTGAAGCAGGGCCTTGCCCAGTTCGGTTCCGGCTGGGTCTGGCTGGTGCAGACGCGGGAAGGGCGTCTTGCCGTCACCAAATCAGCCAACGCGATCAACCCGCTGGTCCATGACCAGACGCCGCTGCTCGGCTGCGATGT
Organism: Allobosea sp. 05T439; assembly: GCF_056396005.1. Classification (NCBI taxonomy): domain Bacteria; kingdom Pseudomonadati; phylum Pseudomonadota; class Alphaproteobacteria; order Hyphomicrobiales; family Alloboseaceae; genus Allobosea; species Allobosea sp. 05T439. The sequence continues at coordinate 16,097 of NZ_JBFTKP010000012.1, forward strand.
CTGGGAGCATTCCTATTATGTCGACTATCGCAACCGCCGTGCCGATTACCTCCAGGCCTTCGTCGATCATCTCGTCGACTGGGATGTGGTCGCGTCGCGCTTGCCGGCCTGAGCCGATGATGGGACTCGCTGAGCGGCTCTCGGCGCGGCTCGCGGCTGGCGCCGAGAGCCACATCCTCCGCTTCGCCCTTGGCGCGGCCTGCCTGAAGAGCGGCGACGGCCCGGCCGCGATCGTACACCTCGAGCGCGCGGTCGCGCTTGATCCTGATTATTCGGCGGCATGGGCGCTGCTTGGCCGCGCCCGGTTGCTGGCGGGGCGGACGGAAGCGGCGTGCACAGCGTGGCAGCGTGGAATTTCGGCGGCCGAGCGGCGAGGCGACATTCAGTCCGCCCGGCAGATGCAGGTCCTCCTCAAACGCGCTTCAAAACCTGCCGGAGACGTGGATCGTGCCTGATCTGCCCTCAGCGATCCTGCTGTTCAAGACGATGCTGGTCTGCGGTCTTTCGCTCTGGTCGGCGATCACGGTCCTGAACAATATTGGCGACTTCCGTGGGGCGGCCGGCGCCATTGCGCGAACATTGGCGATGACGCCACTCAGGGAGGAGCCCGCGATCCCGACGCCGCTGCTCCGGCGGGCGCTGCGCTGCGATCACTGGTCTGTTCTCGCGCTTGCCGCAATCCTCGCGATGCAGGCCCTTGCGACAGCGCTGCTCGGCCTTGGTGGGTTTGAGTTGATCCGTGCCTGCCTGACTGCCGCGGCTCCGGCGCGGGGCATCTGGTTCTCGACTGCGGGGCTGGGCGTGATGGCGCTGGTCTGGCTGTCGATGATGAGCGGCGGGCTCTGGTTTGGCTACTGGATCCGTCAGGGCGAACTTCAGCTGACGCAGATCGCCCTGCTCACCATGACCGTTGTGGCTGCGCTGGCAGTCAATGCCTGACGCCGCTCGGGCGTCAGGCTGGCTTGTCCTGCTGTCTCAGACGATGGGCGGGTTGAGCCGCGCAAACCCCGCCTGACGGCGATAGGGAAAATAGGGATAAGGCGCGGTCACGCTGCTTGCTGCATCCAGCCGTGCGATCTGCTCTGCAGTCAGCGACCAGCCGACCGCTCCGAGATTCTGCCGGAGCTGCTCCTCGTTGCGGGCGCCGATGATGACGCTCGACACGGTCGGGCGCTGAAGCAGCCAGTTGATCGCGATTTGCGGTACCGATCGGCCGGTCTCCTTGGCGACCTCGTCGAGCGCATCGACCACCGCATAGAGCCTGTGATCGTCGACCGGCGGACCGAACTCGGCGGTCTGGTGCAGGCGGCTTCCCTCCGGCAGCGGCTGGCCGCGGCGCAGCCTACCGGTGAGGCGGCCCCAGCCGAGCGGGCTCCAGACCAATGCGCCCACGCCCTGGTCGCGCCCGAGCGGCATCAGTTCCCATTCGTAGTCACGCCCGACCAGCGAGTAATAGACCTGATGCGCGACATAGCGCGGGTAGCCATGCCTCTCCGCGAGTGCGAGCGACTTCATCAGCTCCCAGCCGGCAAAGTTGGAGACGCCGACATAGCGGAGCTTGCCGGCGCGCACGAGGTCACTGAGCGTCGACAGGACCTCCTCGATCGGCGTATGGGCATCGAAGGCGTGGAGCTGCAACAGGTCGATATGCTCGGTGCCGAGCCGGCGGAGCGCATCTTCGACCGCCTTGATCAGGCGCGGGCGCGACGATCCGGCATCGTTTGGTCCATCGCCCATCGGAAGGCTGGTCTTGGTCGAGATCAGCACCTCGTTGCGGCGCCCCTTGATCGCCTCGCCCAGCACCTCCTCGGACGCTCCGTTGGAATAGACATCGGCGGTGTCGAACAGGGTGAGACCGGCCTCAAGGCAGATGTCGACCAGTCGCCGGGCTTCTCTGGCGTCGGTGGTGCCCCAGGCGCCGAAGAGCGGACCCTGGCCACCGAAGGTTCCGGCGCCGAAGCTGAGGGCGGGGACCTTGAGGCCGGATGCTCCGAGATTACGATAGTCCATGATGGCTCTCCTTGGTGGTGTGATGGAGCAGATAAGTCTGGTTGGATGAAATCGCTCAGCAGCCACTCAGGGCCGGTGCCGTGACCGCGGCTTTGCGATCGAGGCGCAGGCTCCAGAGGGCGACCACGAGGCCGCCGATCGGCATCAGCGCTGCGACGAGGGGGACGGCCGTCAGGCCGGGCCCATGGTCGATCACCGCGCCGCCCGCCCAGGCGCCGAGCGCATTGCCGAGATTGAAGGCGGCGATGTTGAGGCTGGAGGCGAGGCTCTGGCCAGCCCCGGAAGCCTTCTCCAGCACCCAGATCTGAAGGGGAGGGACGGTGGCGAAGCCGGCGGCGCCGAGCAGCCCGACGAAGATGGTGGCTGCGATGCCGTCGTGAATGGCGAAGGTCATCAGCCCGAGCACCAGCGCCAGGACGAGCATGCTGCCGATCACCGTCGGGACCAGGTAACGGTCGGCCAGCCGCCCGCCGATCAGGTTGCCGATGATCAACCCACCCCCGAAGACGAGCATGACCGGTGAGACCAGGCTATCGCCGAGCCCGGTCACCTTGGTCAGGATTGGCGCGATATAGGTGAAGACCGCGAAGACGCCGGCAAAGCCGAGGACAGTCGTCAGCAGGCCGAGCAGTAAGGGGCGTTGCGCCATCGCCTTCAAATCGGTGCGCCAGTCGCTCGCCTCCGGTGCCGCCTTATCCTTCGGCACGAAGGCCGCGATGATGGCGAGCGCGACGATGCCGACGAGCGTCACAGCCCAGAAGGTKGCGCGCCAGCCGAGCTGCTGCCCGAGCCAGGTGCCGAACGGCACACCGAGGATATTGGCGATCGTCAGGCCGGTGAACATGATCGCGATGGCAGAGGCCTTGCGCTCCTGCGGCACCAGGCCGGTGGCGACGACCGAGCCGACGCCAAAGAAGGTGCCATGCGCGAAGGCGGTGAGGATGCGCGCTGCCATCAGCAGTCCGTAGTCCGGAGCCAGAGCGCAGGCGGCGTTGCCGAGCGTGAAGATGACCATGAGGGCGAGCAGCACGGTTTTGCGCGGCCAGCGCGCGGTGAAGGCTGTCATCAGCGGCGCCCCCACGACGACGCCCAGCGCATAGCCGGAGATCAGCAGGCCGGCCGAAGCGATCGAGACGCCGAGATCGGCGCTGACCTCGATCAGGAGTCCCATGATGACGAATTCGGTGACGCCGATGCCGAAGGCGCCGGCGGTGAGAGCATAGAGTGCAATGGGCATGGTGGTTGTCCGCAAGACGGGAGGATGTCTCGCGGCAAGATGGCGCGCTGCAGCATCGTGCGTTAGACTGCCGCAAGGAATATCATTTGTGAGATGAATTCATCATGGCGCGTTTGGAGATCAACCGCTCCGGCGAGATGGAGGTCTTTGCCCGGGTCGTCGAGCTCGGCGGCTTCTCGGCGGCGGCCCGTGCCTTCCGGATGACGCCTTCGGCCGTCAGCAAGCTCGTCGCCCGGCTGGAGAGCCGCCTTGGCACGAGACTGGTCAACCGCTCGACGCGCAAGCTCCAGCTCACGCCCGAAGGCGGCATCTTTTATGAGCGCAGCATCCGTGTCCTGGCCGACCTGGACGAGGCGGAGCGTAGCGCCTCCTCCAGCGAGAGCCCGGCGGGCCGCATTCGCCTCAATACCAACGCCTCCTACGGCACGCATATTCTCGCGCCGGTCGTGCCGGAATTCCTGGCGCGCTACCCGGGCGTGACGCTCAACCTCGTGCAGACCGATGCCATCATCGACCTCATGGAAGAGCGTACCGATGTCGCGGTCAGGGCCGGTCCGCTGAAGAGCTCCAATCTCATCGCCCGCAAGCTCGGCGCGACCCGCATGACGATCGTCGCGGCGCCGATCTATCTGGAGCGGTTCGGCGAGCCGAAGAGTGTCGCGGAACTCGACGGCCATAACCGTATCGGCCTCTGCTACGCCCGCACCATAGAAGGCTGGCCGCTGCTCGATGGCGGTCAAGCCGTCACCGTCCCGATCGTCRGCAGCACGCAGACCAGCGATGGCGAGGCATTGCGGCATCTGGCTGTCGCGGGGGTGGGGCTCGCGCGGCTGGCGACCTTCACCGTGCGCGAGGATATTCGGGCCGGAAGACTGCGGCCGGTTCTGGAGGAGAGCAATCCGGGCGATCTCGAGGAGGTGCACGCCGTCTATCTCGGGCAGGGCGGACCTCTGCCGGCGCGTATCCGGGCGTTGCTCGATTTTCTGGGGGAGAAGGCGCGCGTCGGTTGAGCCTGGCCCAATCCCTGCCTAGACCAAGGCGTTCAGGCAGAGGGCGACATGGCGATCACGATTTACGGCATCAAGAACTGCGACACGATGAAGAAGGCCCGAACCTGGCTGGACGAGCACGGGGTCGCCTATCGCTTCCATGACTACAAGGCCGTTGGCGTGGCGCGCGCCAGTCTCGAGGCATGGTGCGCGGAACATGGCTGGGAAACGATCCTGAACCGCGCCGGCACCACGTTTCGGGCGTTGGCCGATACCGACAAGCAGGGGCTCGACACTGGCAAGGCAATTTCCTTGATGCTGGCGCAGCCCTCCCTGGTCAAGCGGCCGGTGCTCGACCTTGGCTCGCGGACATTGGTCGGTTTCAAGCCGGCGCTCTACGAGGCGGCCTTCCCGCGCTGATCCAGGACCATGGCCATGCCGGGCTCGGCCGTGCCGTCACGGTGGGCCGGCGTGCGCTGCACTTCCGTTGTCGCTGCGGCTGCGCTACCTCGCTGCGCATGACAACCGATTTCAGCTTCCATCTGCTCGGTCGGGACGGCGCTGCCCGTACCGGCGAGATCCGCATGCCACGCGGCGTAATCCGCACCCCGGCCTTCATGCCGGTCGGCACAGCCGCGACCGTGAAGGGAATGTATCCCGAGCAGGTCAAGGCGCTCGGCGCCGATGTGGTGCTCGGCAATACCTATCACCTGATGCTGCGCCCCGGCGCGGAGCGCATCGCGGGTCTTGGCGGCCTGCACAGTTTCATGAACTGGCAGCACCCGATCCTCACCGATTCCGGCGGGTTCCAGGTGATGTCGCTCTCCCAGCTTCGGAAGCTGACCGAGGAGGGCGTGACCTTCCAGTCGCATATCGACGGCTCGCGCCACATGCTCTCGCCCGAGCGCTCGGTCGAGATCCAGAACCTGCTCGGCTCCGACATCGTCATGCAGCTCGACGAATGCGTCTCGCTGCCATGCGAGGATATCGTCGCCGAGAAGGCGATGCGCCTGTCGCTGCGCTGGGCCGAACGCTGCAAGACGGCCTTCGGCAATCCCGCGGGCAGGGCGCTCTTCGGCATCGTCCAGGGCGGTTCCGTGCCGTCCCTGCGTGTCGAGAGTGCCAGGTCGCTCGTCGACATGGACCTCAAGGGCTATGCGATCGGCGGCCTTGCGGTCGGCGAGCCGCAGGACGTGATGCTCGCGATGATCGAGACGGTAGAGCCGCATCTGCCGCAGGAGCGCCCGCGCTACCTGATGGGCGTCGGCACTCCCGACGATATCGTCGAGTCGGTGAGCCGCGGCATCGACATGTTCGACTGCGTGATGCCGACCCGTGCCGGGCGCCATGGCCAGATCTTCACCCGCTTCGGCCGGATGAACCTGCGCAATGCCAAGCACGCCGACGATCCCCGGCCGATCGACGCGCAGTCGAGCTGCCAGGCTGCCAACGGCTATGCGCGCGCCTATCTGCACCATCTCGTCAAGGCCGACGAGATGCTCGGCAAGATGCTGCTGACCTGGGTCAATCTCGCCTACTATCAGGATCTGATGGCCGGGCTGCGCGCTGCGATCGCGGCCGGAACGCTGGTCGATTTCATCGCGGAGACCAAGGAAGGCTGGGCGAAGGGCGAGCCGGCATGATCGCGATTGCGACAGCCAAGTCCCGGCTGGAGCGATGATCGACCCCTGGCTCGGCATGCTGCTGCTCAAGATGGCGACCGCGGCAGCGATCGTCGTCGGTTGCTCGCTGCTGGCCGAGCGGACCGGTCCGCTCGTTGCGGCCCTGATCGCGACGCTGCCGATTTCGGCCGGGCCGGTCTATGTCTTTCTGGCGCTCGACCACGACCCGGCCTTCATCGCCGCCGGTGCGCTCGGCAGCATGGCTGCCAATCTCTCAAATGCCGGTCTGGCGCTGGTCTATGTCCTGCTCGCCCAGCGCCTCGGCATGGTGGCGAGCCTCGTGACGGGGCTGGCGACGTGGTTCACGATTGCCATCGTGCTGCGGCAGCTCACGCCGCCGGTCATGGTTATGGCTGCACTGACTGTGGCGGTCTTTGCCGGCCTTCACATGCTCTTCAGGCCGTATCTGGCGGCGCGGCCGGCGGCGCCTCCCGGGCGGCCCTGGTACGCGATCCCGCTGCGCGCCGCTTGCGTCGCCGGGCTGGCGGGGACGGTGACGACCATCAGCGCACGCGTCGGCCCGGGTTGGTCCGGCGTGCTGGCGGCTTTTCCCATCGTTCTGTCGAGCCTCATCGCGATGCTACAGCCGCGCATTGGTGGCCCCGCGACGGCGGCCGTCATCGCCAACTGCGCGCTCGGCCTTCTCGGATTCGGCCTTGCGCTTGGCCTTGTTCACCTGACGGCGGTGCCGCTCGGCTCATGGCCGGCGCTCGGCCTCGGGCTTCTGCTTTGCGTCGGCTGGAATCTGGGCCTGATGACTATTGCCCGTCGCACGCGTCGGGCGGCGCCATGACGCGATGAATAGGCCGCCAATGATCAGGATGAAGCCCACCACCTGAAGCGGGCCCGGGATCTCGCCCAGGATCGGGATGGCGAGCAGGGTGCCCGTCACCGGGATCAAAGGGGGAAAACGCCCGACGACGGAGGCGCCGAGCACATGTGCCGCCCAGCCCCAGATCCACAGGCCGATGATGACGTTGAGCACGCCCTGGTTGAGCGCATGCGCGACGAGCACCCACCACGGCGCGACATCGAAGCCGCGGAAATAGAACAGGAAGTAGAACGGCAGATAGGCCATCGACAGGACCGAGACGATCGCCGCCGCCTTTAGCCCGTTCACCTTCCAGAGCTGGATCAGCAGCGGGTAGAAGCCCCAGAGCAGCCCGACGCCGAGAAAGCAGAGATCGCCGCGCAAGGTGCCGGCCGTCGAAGCGGTGCTGCCGGCTATGCCGAGGCAGGCCAGGCCTGCGAGAACTCCGATGACGCCGATGATCAGGTTCCGCGTCAGCATGGCGCCAAACAGCACGACACTTCCTGCGATGCCGATCAGCGTCACCGTTCCAGGGCCGATGGTGGCGCCATGAGCCGCCGGGGCTAGCGTCAGCCCGGTCAGCATCAGATAGGTCATCGGAAAGCCGCTGGTGATCGCGAGCCAGATTCCGCGCCGCCAGGTCACGCCGCCGCATGTCGCCAAGCCCCCATCCCTGAGGAAGATTGGCAACAGCAGAAGACCAGCGGTCGTGAAGCGCAGGGCTAGCAGATCGTGCTGGCTCAGTCCGTTGAGCACGGCGTGGCGGCTGATCACGAAGTTCGAGCCGAAGATCAGCACGCTGCACAGCATGCCGATGACGGCGAGACGCCAGCGCAGCCGTACTGCCTTTTGATCCATCAGCGAAGCGTCGGCGATCTTGTCCATGCTTCGATTAATCCCGCATCGCACAATCGCGATATGCCCGATGCTGCATGGCGCGCCCGCACCCGTCGCGGGATGGGAAATCTGTCGAGGGCCGCAATTGCTCCCCGGCTGCGCCATTTTGTCGCCGTGTCCGGCCTCTTCTCTCGAGGCGACCAAGGGATGAACTCATGAACGACGATACGACGAAGATGGCGATCGGCCGGGTTCTGCGCAGCTTCGGCGGCCAGGTCGCGGTTTCGGTCACGGCCTCCGTGGCTGCCGCCGGAGTTCTGGCCTTTCTTCAGATCCAGTCCGGAGCTGCCCATCGCGCGACCATGGCTGAGCAGATCGTCCGGGCGTCGCAGCCTGATGCCGAGCTTGCAAATGCCTCGGAAGCGCCCGTGAGCAAGTTCCTGGAGCGGCATCGCGATCAGATGAGCGCCGGCAATGCGGAGTCCGTCTCGCCCACCAGGGCCTTGGCTGTGCCGGCGACGTTGCTGATGCCGATGGCGACAGCCTGGGCGCTGCCAGCCGGCACGACACCCGCCTTGGCTCGCTTTGAACCGCAACGTAGCAGCGCGCCCGTCACTGCGGCGGCGCACACGGTCCCGCGCGAGCGGAGCAAGCCAAGCGTCGCGGCAGCGCAGCCTTTGCCGATTTCGCCACCGCTGCAACTGGCGGCCTCCGCGGGGGACGCCACGACGGCCGTCGCTTCAACGCGCGGGCCAAGCCTGCTGGGACTGGAACTGCCAGACGGCGTTACGCGGGCCGGCCGCGCGCTGGGCGGCCTCGCCGATCGGGTCGGTGCCGCCGGGACCTGGACGGTCTCGACGGCAAGCCAGCTCCTGCCGAGTTGGTGAGAGCAGGCGCCTTCAGCTTCAGGCCAGCGCCTTCAGCGCCGAGCGGCCGGCATAGATCGCCTGGGCGCCGAGTTCTTCCTCGATGCGCAGCAGCTGGTTGTACTTCGCGGTACGGTCGGAGCGGGCAAGCGAGCCCGTCTTGATCTGCCCGCAATTGGTGGCGACAGCGAGATCGGCGATCGTTGCGTCCTCGGTCTCGCCCGAGCGGTGCGACATCACCGCGGTGTAGCCGGCGCGCTGCGCCATCTCGACGGCGGCAAGCGTCTCGGTCAGCGAGCCGATCTGGTTGACCTTCACCAGGATCGAGTTCGCGGTCTTGCTCTTGATGCCCTGCGACAAGCGGGTGACGTTGGTGACGAAGAGATCGTCGCCCACGAGCTGGCACTTGCTGCCGACGAGATCGGTCAGAGCCTTCCAGCCCTCCCAGTCATCCTCGGCCATGCCGTCCTCGATCGAGACGATCGGGTAGTTGCCGACGAGCTTGGCGAGGTATTTGGCCTGCGCCTTCGGATCGCGGGTTTTGCGTTCGCCTTCATAGACGTAGGAGCCGTCCTTGAAGAACTCCGTCGCGGCGCAGTCGAGTGCCAGCGCGATGTCTTCGCCCGGCCGGTAGCCGGCCTTCTCGACCGCCTGCATGACGAAATCGAGCGCAGCCTCGGCCGATTTCAGGTTCGGCGCGAAGCCGCCCTCGTCGCCGACATTGGTGTTGTGGCCGGCGTCGTGCAGAGCCTTCTTCAGCGTGTGGAAGACCTCGGCGCCCATGCGCAGGGCTTCCGCGAAGGAAGGCGCGCCGACCGGCATGATCATGAATTCCTGGAAGTCGATCGGGTTGTCGGCATGGGCGCCGCCATTGACGATGTTCATCATCGGCACGGGCAGGACGCGGGCGGAGGTGCCGCCGACATAGCGATAGAGCGGCAGGCCCGAGCATTCGGCTGCGGCCTTGGCGACGGCGAGCGAGACGCCGAGAATGGCGTTGGCGCCGAGCTTCTTCTTGTTCGGCGTTCCGTCGAGATCAATCATGGTCTGGTCGATCGCGGCCTGGTCCTCGGCATCCATGGCGACGAGGGCTTCGGCGATCGTGGTGTTGACGATTTCGACGGCCTTCAGCACGCCCTTGCCGAGATAGCGGCTCTTGTCGCCGTCACGCAGCTCTACGGCTTCATGCGCGCCCGTCGAGGCGCCGGAGGGGACCGCGGCGCGGCCCATCGAGCCATCCTCGAGCACGACGTCGACCTCGACGGTCGGATTGCCACGGCTGTCGAGGATCTGGCGGCCGATGATGTCGATGATCGCGGTCATGGGAGGCTCCGGTGCGAGGCGAAACGGAAGGATGCCGCGCTTCTAGCCAAGCGCAGGCGTAACGGAAAGAGGCGTCGCGGCGATTGGCCGGTGGCGCGGGCGCGCCCGAGGCTCTAGAAGGCCGCCTTCAAGGAGCCATGACCATGACGATCGACGCCTCGACCCTGCAACTGGGCCATGCCAGTGCACTGCCGCAATCTCCCGAGGAGGCCCGCCTCGACCGTGTGCCCAATCCGCATGCCGGCACGAATTATCTCGCGCGCTTCACATGCCCGGAATTCACCTCGATCTGCCCGGTGACCGGCCAACCCGATTTCGGCATCCTGGTCATCGATTATCTGCCCGGCCAATGGCTGGTCGAATCGAAGTCGCTGAAGCTCTATCTCGGGTCGTTCCGCAACCACGGAGCCTTCCACGAGGATTGCACCGTCAATATCGGCAAAACACTGGTCGAGCTGCTCGAGCCGGAATGGTTCCGCATCGGCGGCTATTGGTACCCGCGCGGCGGCATCCCGATCGATGTGTTCTGGCAGACCGGCGAGCCGCCGAAGGGGCTCTGGCTGCCCGATCAGGGCGTCGCTCCTTACCGCGGCCGCTGAGTTCAGGTCCGCGAGCCTGCCAGCGGCAGGATGCGCGGCGTCACGATGCCAAGCAGGCCGATCCCTGCCGCAAAGAGCAGGATCGCGCCTGTCGTGCCGAGCAGATGCAGCGCGATGCCCATGGCGACGGGGCCGATCGCATGGCCAAGGAACAGCGCGCAGGCGAAGAGCGAGACGGCCGAGCCGCGCGCTGTCGGAGCGAGCTCGGTCGCCTGAGCCTGGAAGGTGCCGTGCATCAGGAAGAAGCCGAACCCGTTCAGGGTGAACAGGCCAACCGCGCTCCACCAGGGTAAGAAGGGCAGCGAGAACAGCACATAGCCCGTCGCCATCAGGAGCCCGCCGGTGACCGTCATGCGGGCCGGTCCGAGGCGCTCGACCAGGATGCGGGTCAGGATCCCGTAGATGATGCCGCCAAGCCCGGTTCCGGCGATCACCAGCCCGGCCAGCGAGGGGCCGATCCCTGAGCGCTCCTGCAGGATCGCCGCGACATAGGGCGGCATGCCGAAGATCAGGCTGCCCTCGGTGATGACGATCGCATAGAGCAGCTTGCTGCGCGGGTTGGCGAAGACGGATCTGTAATTCGCCAGCGCGCCCGCAAAGCTGAGCGGCAGCCGTGCCGCGTCCGGGCGCGGCTTCAGCACGACGATGACCAGAAGCGCTGCAGCCGCCGCCATGGCAGCGGCCATCACGAAGACACTGCGCCAGCCGAAATGCTCCGCGATGACGCCCGAGCAGGCGGCCCCGGCCATTTGCCCGACGATCATCAGGACAAGGAAGCGTCCGAGCAGTACCTGCCGCTCGGCCATTGGCGCGCGGTCGCCGATCGCGGCCATGGCGATGGGGATGACGCCGCCGGCAACGATGCCCGTACTCGCCCGGATCACCGTCAGTACGTCGAAGGACAGGGAGAAGGCGGCAGCCATCGAGAGCAGGGCAAGCAAGCCGAGGCAGACACTGATCGTCCGCAGCTTGCCGACCGAATCCGCGATCGGGCCCAGGAAGGGCTGACCGACCGCGTAGGCAAAGGAGAACGCAGTTGCCATGGCGGCGATCTGCGCAATCGTCCGGCCGAACTCAGCTGCCAGTGTCGGCACCAGCGGATCGAGGATCCGCATGGTGAAGGTCGATGCGAAGCCGCAGGCCCCGAGGACCAGGATCAGCGGGCGCAGCGAGGCGGGCTTGGTTGCGGTAACGGGCTTGTCCATACGCGCCTTAAACCGGCGCGCGCCTCGCCTTGGCAAGCCGATCAAAGCCTTGCAGCTCTGCGATCAGCGCAGGGAAGTCCGCGAGCGGCACCATGTTGGGGCCGTCCGACGGCGCATTGTCGGGGTCGGGATGGGTCTCGATGAAGAGGCCGGCGACGCCGACCGCGACCGCGGCCCGCGACAGCACGGGCACGAATTCGCGCTGACCGCCTGTGGAGGCGCCCTTGCCGCCCGGCTGCTGGACGGAATGCGTTGCGTCGAAGATCACCGGTGCCCCGATGCCGTCGGCCATGATCGGCAGCGACCGCATGTCGGTGACAAGCGTGTTGTAGCCGAAGGACGCTCCGCGCTCGGTGACCATGACATTCGGATTGCCACTCTCGGTGATCTTGGCCGCGACGTTGACCATGTCCCAGGGGGCCAGGAACTGGCCCTTCTTGACGTTGACGACGCGCCCGGTCTGTGCGGCTGCAACCAGCAGATCGGTCTGACGGCACAGGAAGGCAGGAATCTGCAGGACGTCGACGACCTCGGCCACGGCGGCGCATTGCCCGGCCTCGTGCACATCGGTCAGGACCGGCAGGCCGGTGCGTTCGCGGATCTCGGCGAAGACGGGCAGGGCGGCCTCGAGGCCCATGCCGCGCTGCCCCTTGACGCTGGTCCGGTTCGCCTTGTCGAAGGAGGTCTTGAAGACCAGTCCGATCTCAAGTCTTGCCGCTATCTCCTTGAGCGCAAGCGCGATTTCTAGCGCGTGCTCGCGGCTTTCCATCTGACAGGGGCCGGCGATCAGGGCAAGCGGCAGGGCGTTGCCGAAGCGGACCGGCCTCGCGAGGTCGGCGCCGATCGTGACGATGGCGTTGGCGGACATGGCGGCTCCAATGCGGTTGCTGGTGGCGGGCTTAGGTCGCTCGTCCGGCTGAGGTCAAGCCGGGGCCGCAGCTCAGGTCACCTCGAACCAGGTCCAGAGACCGAGATCGAAGCGCTCCAGCACGGTCGACGAAATCAGCCAGCGGCCAGGATTGTCGGCGATGAAGGCGATGTGCAGCCGCCGCCCTTCGGGGATCTGGACGGTATCGAGGAAATAGGGCTCCCAGCCGTCGTCGAGCGGATGCAGCAGGCGAAAACTATGGCCGTGGACATGGAACGGCTGCAGGAAAGCAGTGCGATTATCGATCGCGATCACCACCGGCGCGCCGCGCCTGACGCTGAAGAGGGGCTTGGCATCAGGCGTGCMGACTGCACCGTTAATCGCCCAGGGCCGGGCGAGATCGAGGCCGGAGAGGTCCAGTTTGCTGTCGGCGGTGACCTTGGCTCCGCCGGTCACGACGACTTCGCTACGCTTGGCGTCCTGCAGTCGCACGGCGAGCGGCAAGGCCGGATTCGGCTTGAGCGCAGCGACCTCGCCTGCCGCCGCCTGCCTTGCTCCCTCCGCGACGAAGCGCAGCAGAGGAACGCCCGAGCCGGTMAGCGCCGTGACCATTGCTGTGGCCCCCGCTTCGTCCGGCATGTCGAAGACGAGATCGTAGCGCGTGCCGGGGGCGAAGGGCAGCTGAGCGCGCACGGGTTCGAAATTATCGGTCGGCTGGCTGTCGACGGCCATGACGAAGGGCTTGATGCCGTCGAAACGCAGCCGCGTGATCCGGGCATTGCAGGCATTGGCGAGGCGCAACCGAACGCGTGCCCCCGGGAGCACCGCGATGCGCTGCGGCGGCGCCTTGCCATTGACGGTGATCCAGTTACCGAGCCGGCCGGCGGCGGCTCCTTCGGGCCCCTTCGCGTCAAAGGCCTGGATCGATTGGTCGTCGCCCAGCAGCCAGTCGGTCACCACCACCGGCAGGTCGAGATCGACGCGTGGCGGCTCAGTCTCCTCAACGATGAGCAGGCCGGCCAGGCCGCGTCCTGCCGGCTCGGACGAGGCGCCGACGAGGAGAGGGCGATACAGGAAGAAGCCCGAATCGGGCGGCGTCAGCCGGTATTCGAAGCTGGCTCCCGGCGCGATCGGCTGCTGGCTGAAGCCTCCGACGCCATCCATCTCGGACGATCCGCGCAGGCCATGCCAATGCAGGCTCAGCGGTCTCGTCGTTCGGTTCTCCAGCCGGAGCCGCAGCGTCTGTCCCAGCTTGATCCGCAATACGGGCCCAGGCGTTTCACCGTCGACGGCCCAGACTTCGCTCTCCGGGGCCGGAGGCGGCCGCAGGCGTGTCTTCGCCGGGCCGGCAACGAGGTTCCGGTTCGGCAGCGCGGCTGAATCGGCGTTCTCCGTCCGGGACTTCACTGGGGTGGTGGCCGGCAAGGATTGTGCGCCCGCCTCGCCCAGGACTGCACAGGCGCCCAGTCCCGCCAGCACGATGCGCCGTGTCGGCATGGTCGCCTGGCAACTGTGAGAAGGAGGACGGCGAGCGCTTCTGTCGGTCATGGCAAGCGGCATAATCCGTGGCGCGCGATCTGGCGAGAGGCCGGTATGGCGCCCCTGATTCAACGGCTTCGCAGAACCGTCGCATTTTTTTGCTGCATGCCGCGCCTGAAATGCGTATAGCACCGCGGCCCAACGATGGCGGCGCTGCGTTTGCTCGCGCGCAGCGCATCGGGTCGGCGGGCGTGGCGGAATTGGTAGACGCACTGGATTTAGGTTCCAGCGGCGAAAGTCGTGGGGGTTCGAGTCCCTCCGCCCGCACCAGACTTGGCCGGATTTCTCAAGCGCGGCGGCGGGCAACCCGACGGCGCGCGTTTGGATTTTTGAATTAACGAGCAGTTGGCGGAACGAAACAATGAACGTGACCGAAACCCTGTCCCAGGGCCTCAAGCGCGAATTCCAGGTGGTGCTGAACGCTGCCGACCTCAAGACCAGGCTCGATGATGGCCTGCAGGGCCTGCAGGGCAAGGCGCGTATCAACGGTTTCCGCCCCGGCAAGGTACCGGTCGCGCATCTGCGCCGGCTCTATGGCCGTTCGGTCATGGCCGATGTGCTGCAGAATGCAGTCAACGAGGCCAACCAGAAGATCGTCGCGGATAACGGCCTGAAGCTCGCTTTCGAGCCGCAGATCCGGTTCCCGGAGAACAAGGACGAGATCGAGGCCGCGATGGAGGCCAAGGGCGACCTCGCCTTCACGGTCGCGCTCGAGGTCCTGCCGAAGATCGAACTCGCCGACATCTCCGACGTTTCCCTGGTCAAGCCGGTGGCGGAAGTGCCTGAGAGCGAAGTCGATGCCGCGCTCGAGCGCATGGCGTCGCAGAACCGCAGCTTCACCTCGAAGGGTGCGAAGGCCAAGGCCGAGAAGGGCGATCGCCTGATGATCTCCTTCGTCGGCACGCTCGAGGGCGAACCCTTCGACGGCGGCACCGGCGAGGGCATTCCGCTCGATCTCGGCGCGGGGCAGTTCATCCCGGGCTTCGAGGATCAGCTCGAGGGCGCCAAGACCGGCGAGAAGCGCACCGTCAAGGTGACGTTCCCGGAGAACTACACCGCGACCCACCTTGCCGGTAAGCCGGCCGAGTTCGAGGTCACCGTCGACGACGTGCAGGGTCCCGACGCCCTCAAGATCGACGACGAGCTCGCCAAGGGCTTCGGCATGGAGTCGCTCGATGCGCTCAAGAGCGCCGTTCGCGAGCAGATCGGCCGTGATTTCGGCGCCCAGTCGCGCCGCAAGATCAAGAAGAGCCTGCTCGACGCGCTTGATGGCAAGTACACGTTCGAGCTGCCGCCGACCCTGGTCGAGCAGGAGTTCGCTGCCGTCTGGAGCCAGGTCGAGGCCGACATGAAGGACGCGAAGAAGACCTTCGCGGACGAGAACACCACAGAGGACGAGGCTCGCGCCGAGTACCGCCGGATCGCCGAGCGCCGGGTGCGCCTGGGCCTCGTGCTTGCCGAAATCGGTGAGCAGGCCAAGGTTCAGATCTCGGATGACGAGGTCACCCAGGCCCTGGTCGAGCGAGTCCGTCAATTCCCCGGCCAGGAGAAGCAGGTCTGGGAGTTCTACCAGAAGAACCCGCAGGCTCTCGCGGAGATCCGCGCCCCGATCTTCGAGGAGAAGGTCGTCGACCATCTGCTCAGTCAGGTGAAGGTCGAGGACCAGACGGTCAGCCGCGAGGCGCTCTACGCCGATGAGGACGCCACCGAGGAGGCCGGTGAGGCCAAGCCGAAGAAGGCAGCCGCCAAGAAGGCCAAGAAGTCCGAGGCCAAGGCGGACGACGCTGCCAAGGCCGACGACGCTTCGGCCTGAGACTTTCGGAAACCTTGATTCAAGATTGGCGCCGCCCGGCAATGGCCAGGGCGGCGCTTCCCTTTTCAGCCACGATCTGCGTGCTTATGTGGATGGTATTCACGAAATCCGCTGATTCCCGGCGACCGCGACCCCAAGGACAGACCCATGCTGCGCGATCCGATCGAGACCTACAACAATCTCGTCCCGATGGTGGTCGAGCAGTCGAGCCGCGGTGAGCGCGCCTTCGACATCTACTCGCGCCTGCTGCGGGAACGCATCATCTTCCTGACCGGCCCGGTCGAGGATTTCTCCGCCTCGCTGATCGTGGCGCAGCTGCTGTTTCTCGAGGCCGAGAATCCGAAGAAGGAAATTTCCTTCTACATCAACTCGCCGGGCGGCGTGGTCACGTCGGGCCTGTCGATCTATGATACGATGCAATTCATCCGCTGCCCGGTCACGACATTGTGCGTCGGGCAGGCGGCCTCGATGGGCTCGCTGTTGCTGACCGCGGGCGCCAAGGACATGCGCTTCGCGCTGCCGAATGCGCGCATCATGGTGCACCAGCCCTCCGGCGGCTTTCAGGGCCAGGTCACCGATATCCTGATCCACGCGCGCGAGGTCGAGAACCTCAAGCGCCGGCTGAATGAGATCTATGTCAGGCATACCGGCCGCAACTACGACGAGGTCGAGGCTGCGCTCGAGCGCGACAACTTCATGACCGCCGAGGCGGCCCGTGATTTCGGCCTGATCGACAAGGTCATTGATCGGCGTCCGGAAGACGCCGCGGCCTGATCGGGCCGGAATGGAGAACCGGGCAGGGGCCGAAACACGCCTTGGGCGTTTCGGCCCCCGTCTGGTGTCGGCTGCGACGAGCCGCCCCGCTATCTGTGGGTTGGCTTGATCAGCCGGGCGTCCCATATTGATTTGGAAAGCGGCCCCATGCTTGCATGGGGACTCGGGTGAGCGGACAGGCGCAGCTGGTGTCCGGTTTTGGGTCAGGTTTTCAGGTCGGATGTCTCGACCTGACGCGTTAACCTAATAATCGCGAACTGAGCGGCCTATTATGACGGAGAGACGACGCCCGCATCCGCTTCGGCTGGTGTGGACCGACTCCGGAAATGGAGATGAACGATGAGTAAGGTCAGCAGCGGCGATTCGAAGAGCACGCTCTACTGCTCCTTCTGCGGCAAGAGCCAGCACGAGGTTCGCAAGCTGATTGCGGGACCGACCGTGTTCATCTGCGACGAGTGCGTCGAGCTCTGCATGGACATCATCCGCGAGGAATCCAAATCCGCGCTGGTGAAGTCGAAGGACGGCGTCCCGACCCCGCGCGAGATCCGCAAGGTGCTGGATGACTATGTCATCGGCCAGGACCACGCCAAGAAGGTGCTCTCGGTCGCGGTTCACAACCACTACAAGCGGCTTTCGCACGCGACGAAGCACAACGACGTCGAGCTGGCGAAGTCGAACATCCTGCTGATCGGGCCGACCGGTTCGGGCAAGACGCTGCTCGCGCAGACTCTCGCCCGCATCCTTGATGTGCCCTTCACGATGGCGGATGCGACGACGCTGACCGAGGCGGGCTATGTCGGCGAGGATGTCGAGAACATCATCCTGAAGCTGCTCCAGGCCTCCGACTACAATGTCGAGCGGGCACAGCGCGGCATCGTCTATATCGACGAGATCGACAAGATCAGCCGCAAGTMAGACAATCCCTCGATCACCCGCGACGTCTCGGGCGAGGGCGTCCAGCAGGCGCTGCTCAAGATCATGGAAGGCACGGTCGCCTCCGTGCCGCCGCAGGGCGGGCGCAAGCATCCCCAGCAGGAATTMCTGCAGGTCGACACCACCAACATCCTGTTCATCTGCGGCGGTGCCTTCGCCGGGCTGGACAAGATMATCTCCAGCCGTGGCAAGGGCACCTCGATCGGCTTCGGCGCGATTGTGAAGGCTCCGGACGACCGCCGTACCGGCGCGATCTTCCGTGAGGTCGAGCCCGAGGATCTGCTGAAATTTGGCCTGATCCCGGAATTCGTCGGCCGTCTGCCGGTTCTGGCGACGCTCGAGGATCTCGACGAGGCGGCGCTGAAGACGATCCTGACCGAACCGAAGAACGCGCTGGTGAAGCAGTATCAGCGCCTCTTCGAGATGGAGGATACCGAGCTCACCTTCACCGATGAGGCCGTCAGCCTGATCGCGCGCAAGGCGATCGAGCGCAAGACCGGTGCACGCGGCCTGCGTTCGATCATGGAGAGCATCCTGCTCGAGACCATGTACGAACTGCCAGGGCTGGAAGGCGTCGAGCAGGTCGTGATCGGGCCGGAGGCTGTCGAGAACAAGTCGCGTCCGCTCTTCATCTATGCGGAACGCGAGGAAGAAACGAAGTCGGCCTCGGCCTGAGCTCCGCTGAATTTGGCCATTTCGGGAACGCGCGCCTGTTGGCGCGCGTTTTGCGTTCGAGAGGCGGTTGCCTTGCCGGAACGCTCCTTGCGACAAAGCAACGTTGGAAGACGTCTTCGGCTTGCTTGAAAGCCGGCACAGAAGCCTCCACTTTAGGTGCACCTGCGAGAGTCGCGCGCCTTCTAAGGGCGGGGCCCGCGGGGGCGGTCAGGCGAATGGTCGTCTTGCCGCTTACGTCCGATCGTTCCGCCCATCAGGGGGTTCGCCGGGCGCAACTGCAAAGGATAAGTCATGACTGGCTCGGCGCCCCGCGCTCCTTTCGTTCCCGGCGAGACCGGCACCTATCCGGTTCTCCCCCTGCGCGACATCGTCGTTTTCCCGCATATGATCGTCCCGCTCTTCGTCGGGCGCGAGAAGTCCATTCGCGCCCTTGAGGAAGTGGTCAAGACCGACGGCCTGATCCTGCTTGCGACGCAGAAGAACGCCGGCGATGACGATCCGGCGACCAAGGACATTTATGAGATCGGCACGCTTGCCCGCGTGCTTCAGTTGCTGAAGCTGCCCGACTCCACCGTCAAGGTGTTGGTCGAGGGCGTCGGCCGCGCCAAGGCGACGTCCTATGTCGCCGAGGAAGCCTTCTATCAGGCTGATGCGATCGGGCTCTCCGAGGAAGAAGGCAAGAAGGTCGAGGTCGAGGCGCTCGGCCGCTCTGTCGTCAGCGAGTTCGAGAGCTATGTGAAGCTCAACAAGAAGATCTCGCCCGAGATCGTCGCCGCCGTCTCGCAGATCGACGAGCCCTCCAAGCTTGCCGACACGGTTGCCTCGCACCTGGCCGTCAAGATCGCCGACCGTCAGGCCGTGCTCGAGATCGTCAATGTTGCGCACCGGCTGGAGAAGGTGCTCTCGCTGATGGAAAGCGAGATGTCGGTTCTGCAGGTCGAGAAGCGCATCCGCTCGCGCGTCAAGCGCCAGATGGAGAAGACCCAGCGCGAGTACTATCTCAACGAGCAGATGAAGGCGATCCAGAAGGAGCTTGGCGACGGCGAGGAAGGCCGCGACGAGCTGGCCGAACTGGAAGAGCGCATCGTCAACACCAAGCTCTCCAAGGAAGCCCGCGACAAGGCGATGGCGGAGATGAAGAAGCTTCGCCAGATGTCGCCGATGTCGGCCGAGGCGACGGTGGTCCGCAACTATCTCGACTGGATGCTCGGCATTCCGTGGGGCAAGAAGTCGAAGATCAAGAAGGACCTCGCCGTCGCCCAGCAGGTGCTCGACGACGATCACTACGGTCTCGACAAGGTCAAGGACCGCATCGTCGAATATCTCGCCGTGCAGCAGCGCGCCAACCGGCTCGCCGGCCCGATCCTGTGCCTCGTCGGCCCTCCGGGTGTCGGCAAGACCTCGCTCGGCAAGTCGATCGCCAAGGCGACCGGCCGCGAGTTCGTGCGCATGTCGCTCGGCGGCGTGCGTGACGAGGCCGAGATCCGTGGCCACCGGCGCACCTATATCGGTTCGATGCCCGGCAAGATCATCCAGTCGATGAAGAAGGCGAAGACCGCCAATCCGCTCATCCTGCTCGATGAGATCGACAAGATGGGTCAGGACTTCCGTGGCGATCCCTCGGCGGCCCTGCTCGAGGTGCTTGATCCCGAGCAGAACGCCGCCTTCAACGACCACTATCTGGAGGTCGACTACGACCTCTCGAACGTCATGTTTGTGACCACGGCCAACACGCTGAACATTCCGCCGGCCCTTCTGGACCGCATGGAGGTGATCCGCATCGCTGGCTACACCGAGGAAGAAAAGGTCGAGATCTCTCGTCGTCACCTGATCCCGGAGACGATCAAGAAGCACGGCCTTGAATCCAAGGAATGGTCGATCGATGACGAGGCCCTGATGACGCTGATCCGGCGCTATACGCGCGAGGCCGGCGTCCGCAACCTCGAGCGCGAGCTTTCCAACACCGTGCGCAAGGCGGTGAAGGACATCATCCTGACCAAGAAGAAGAAGGTCGCGATCACCCCGACCGTGCTCGAGGACTATCTCGGCCCGCCGCGTTACCGCTATGGCGAAGCCGAGACCGAGGATCAGGTTGGTGTCGTCACGGGTCTTGCCTGGACGGAGGTCGGCGGCGAACTGCTGACGATCGAAGGCGTCATGATGCCCGGTCGGGGCAAGATGACCGTCACAGGCAATCTGCGGGACGTGATGAAGGAATCGATCTCGGCAGCGGCATCCTATGTCCGCTCGCGCGCCATCGATTTCGGTATCGAGCCGCCACTCTTCGAGCGGCGCGACATCCACGTCCACGTTCCCGAGGGGGCGACCCCGAAGGACGGTCCGTCGGCCGGTATCGCCATGGCGACTGCGATCGTCTCGGTGCTGACCGGCATTCCGACCCGTCGTGATCTTGCCATGACCGGCGAAGTCACGCTGCGGGGCAGGGTGCTGCCGATCGGCGGCCTCAAGGAGAAGCTCCTGGCTGCGCTGAGAGGCGGCATCAAGAAGGTGCTGATCCCCGAGGACAACGCCAAGGATCTGATCGACCTGCCGAAGTCGGTGAAGAGCGGCCTGGAGATCGTGCCGGTCGCACGCATGGAGCAGGTGCTCCAGCACGCGCTGATTCGCCAGCCGGTGCCGATCGTCTGGGAGGAGGACCTCTCGGCGGTTCGCCCCAAGGCGGCCGAGGATGACGCTTCGGGCGGACTCGTCGCCCACTGACGCGGTCATCCCGCACGACACACGAGTGACCAGAAGGCCGGCAGCATCGCTGCCGGCCTTTCTCGTTTCCGGATGGCTATCGTGATTGCGCTGGGCTCCGCTCGACCACCGTTCGCCGAAGAAGGCGCTTGAGCCGGTCCCTGGGTCATAGCTTACGCCGGGGGCGAGGAGCAGAGATGAGCAACCGATCCGACAGAAACAACCTGCTGGCCGCCCAGGAATGCGCCGAGCGCATTGGCCTGACGGCGCGTGCGCTACGCCTCTACGAGAAGCGCGGCCTGATCAAGCCGCGCCGCAGCGAGAAGGGGTGGCGGCTCTACGGCGCCGACGAGATCGCCCGCCTGCATGAAGTCCTTGCGCTGAAGCAGCTCGGGCTCAGCCTGGCACGCATCACCGCGCTGCTGCAGGGCAAGGCGGTCGATCTCGATCGCATCCTGACGCTGCAGCAAGCCGCCCTGCGGGAGCAGCACAGCCGTACCGAGCGTGGGCTGTCCCTGGTCGGGGCGGCGCKGGCGAAGCTGTCGACCGGCGGCTCATTGTCGACCGACGAACTGATCAAGCTGGCGAAGGAGGCCACGATGAGTGAAACGCAGACCGACGAAGTCGCCTGGCGGCGCTATGAGCAAGCGCGGCCGCGCTCCGCTATCACGATCGATCCGGCCCTGCTCGACGGCTATGTCGGGGACTACCGGCTCACCTCCGGGCTGATCCTGTCGATCAGCCGTAGAGGCGATGCGCTTCTTCTGGAATCGTCGGGGCAGATGCCCGTGGAACTCTTTGCCGAGAGCGCCACGAAGTTCTTTCTGAAGTTTCCAGCAGCGCAGGTCAGCTTTGTTCCCGGTCCTGGCGGGCGCGCCGAGGCCCTGGTCCTCCATCAGGATGGTCACGAATCGATGGCCGAGCGCATTAGCGCGGACGAGGCCCGGAGGATCGCAGAGGCGCTGGGCCGCAGGGTCCAGTCCAACCTCCCGCATCCCGACAGCGAGACGACACTGCGCCGCGTCATCGAGGAGCATCAGGCTGGACATCGCTATGTCGAGAAGATGAGCCCGGAGCTGGCTGTGGCCGTCGAGGAGCAGTTCTCCCTGGTGAGCGCTGCGTTGCTGGCCAAGGGGGCTCTGGAGGCGCTGCGCTTCAACGGCGTCGGACAGAGTGGGGTCGATGTCTATGAGGCGCGCTTCGCCGCGCCCGGCGTGCTGGAATGCGGAATCGGCTGGACTGACGACGGCGTGATTCACACCCTGTGGCTGCGACCAGTGCCATAGGCGCGAGAGCGTCTTCCGATTCGAAGCGAGAATCGACGGCGCGTGCTGACGGCGAATCTGCAGCGCCTGCGGCGGTCACTTCGACGCATCAAGCAGGTCGTGACGGAGCGCTCGAAACCGTGCTTGGACCACACCGAAAACAATGAGAGGCAAAGGCGGGAGGAGCAGTCATCCCGGGGCCCAACATCATCCAAAAACCGCTTGTAACGGTGGATGCGAATTTTCATCTATCTGCTTGAGATAAATGGCGCGGGCGACGGGGCTCGAACCCGCGACCTCCGGCGTGACAGGCCGGCACTCTAACCAACTGAGCTACGCCCGCGCTGGGCGGCTAAGGCGTCTTGGCCTCAGCGAGGTTGGGATTAGGGTGCCGGGCCGGCGGTGTCAAGCGCGAGGTGCCGGCAAAATTCATCTTCCCCAAATTCCAAACCGTCGGGTGCGCCGGCAGGCGCAAGCCGCTGACTTTTGCAGTGCAAAACGAGACACAAGTCGCCTCAAACTCGATTTCATCGGCACTTTCGGCTGCTCGCATGATCCGTCGCGCGCCGTGAAAGCTCGAACCGGGCAGAGGCCCAGAACCCCTAAAAAGGGCCGGGGACCGGTCCAAAGATGGATTCGGCGGGCTCCTCAGCCGAAGCACCTCAGCCGAGTTATCAACAGGCCGGTTCGGCCGACAACTTTCGAACACGCTCGCAACGGCCACCCCCATTGGAGAGGGCGGCTTCATGGCATCGCGGAGCGGCGAGCCGGCTCCATTGCCGGCTTTTTGTTCGCACATGAATCCGCTTGCCGGCCGAAATCTGCTCATGCTTACCTGTGGTTAACCAACAGTCCCGGGCGGGGGCGAAACGATGACGGACGCGACGCGCATTCGACAATTGCGAGCGGAACTCTGCCTCCGGCTTGAGGCGCATGGCGTCGCAGATCCGCGGGCAGCGCAGATGATCGACCCGATCGGGATGGTAACCAGCTGGCCGCCGGGTGAGCCTGTGGAGCAGGCTGGCGACCACCCGGCGCTGCTCCGTTCAGAGGCTCGCGACGCTCACATACTGGGCTGTCTCGATGGCGCGATCCGTCAGATCTCCCGGCGATKATCGGTGCGGGGCGACACGATCGGAAAACTGCTCGAACAGCTGAGCGAAACGACGGGGCACGGTCCAGGGGAGGCGCCAGCAGCTCTCATCTCCCCGGCCCTGGACTGGTCGGATTGTGCGGATGGCAGCGAGCGTGGCTGTTGATCCTCGTCTTGCTGCTGCTGTGGGTGGCTCCCTGGATCATCGTGCACGTCACGAGAACGGCGTCCCTGTGAACGGCTCGGCGACCTCTGCGGCGTTATCCGCGCGCACAGGATGACGACACTTCACGGCCGGTGCCTTGCAAAAGGGTCAAAGGGCCGTCGCATGTACGGTGCAATCAACCACCCAGCCGATCGAGCGTGCAGAACAGGGCTATGGGCAGGATCGACACCCGTTGCCGCGACAGCCTGAACGAATTCCTGGGGGCGGCAATCGCGGACGGAATGGGGCTAGATGAGCACACCGGCCGCGCGCTCTGCCGGAAGCAGGGCGGGAACTGGCCTGAATTCATGGTGCTGGGCGCTGGTGGGCGGTGACGGGCTCGAACCGCCGACCCTCTCGGTGTAAACGAGATGCTCTACCAACTGAGCTAACCGCCCCTCCGAGTTGCGGTTTAAGGCTTCATCGCCGCGCCTTCAAGCCTTGAGAGCGGGGGAAGCCAGGATAAGGCCTCACCAGTCTCACCAGGGCCGGCGTGGTCCGGTGTCGATGTGGATAAGTCCGTTCCAATAGACCTTGTGGCCGCCGACCTCCGGCAGCGAGCGGGCATAGTCGAGCACGACGCGCGGCCGCACGCCGGGTACGCGGAAATCCATGGCCTCACAGCGCTTATGATAGGAGCCGCGCCGGGCGCGCCAGGGCGGCCGCCAGGTCGAGGTCACCTTCACGGCTCCGTACTTGTCGGCAATCTTGCCGAGAATCGATTTGAGCAATTGCGGCAGGCAGGCGGTCGAGGTGCCGGGGTCAGTCGAGATGCCCGGCCGGTCCGGTTTTTCGTCCGGATCGAAGGCCGGCTCCGCTCCGGCCTTCTGGCCGGGTGTCAGCTTCGGCCATTCCGGGCCTTCATCTTCATCGGGCTCCGTGACGGCAGGCGAATTCGGGGCCGGCGGAGAATCGGCCTGCTCGGCGACTGGCACGGGAGTAAGAACCGGGGCGGCCGGGGGAGGGACCACGATGGCAGGCATCGCCGCCTTTGCCGGCAGGTCCAGATCGAAGGGCCGTCCGGGCGGGAGCGGCGCCAGCATCATCTGGCCGTCCTCTGCGCCGGCGTGAGATGCCGACAAGGCGAAGACGATCGCGAGCAGCGGCAACGGGAACCTGAGCGGCAGAGGCGATCCGATATTTCCTGTAGGCAAGGGCTTAGGCAAAGGCATCTCAGGGGGTGGGCGCTGGCAGGAAGACGGCGCGTGTCTCGGCGCCGAGGAGCGGAAGCTGCGGCGTCTTTGCGCAGAGCGAGAGAAGTTCGGCAGGCGCCGCGGTGACCTTCTCGACGTCGAGCAACGGACGCTGCGCACCGCCGGCATAATAGCCGGCGAGCCACAGCACGAGCTGACTCTGGTCGTTGCTGATCATGGCGCTGAACTCGGCGCAGGTCGCGCGGGCGAGATCGATACTCTCGGCATGTGTTGCGCCGGCGGGGGCGAGCAAGCTCCCGGCCAGAGTCGCGAGCGCCGCGATACGGTGGAGTGGTCGGACCATGCGTCTCGCTCCTGGGGCGGCTGATTCCCGCAATAAAGCCGATTCGTAACCATCTTGTCGCGGCGTGCGCCTGCTACTTGGTGCGAGCTATCGGTTTTGCGGTAAAAATTGCGTGCAATGCGTCTGGTTCATTGCCGTGGCGCGGTTGTGCGACGCGGCGAACCCTTGCGTGATTCTAGAGTAGGGGCTAATCGACTGCCGATGCGTGTGCCGCGGGTCTGGGCCCGCGAAGCGAGGTTGTCCATGCAAGCATTACCTGTACCGTCCTTGCTGAGCGACTACCTGCCGCTGGCCATCTTCATCGGCGTTTCCATGGTCATCGGTCTTGCGCTGCTGATCGCACCGTTCGCCGTCGCGTATTCAAAACCGGACGCTGAAAAGCTCTCCGCCTATGAGTGCGGTTTCAACGCGTTCGATGACGCGCGCATGAAGTTCGATGTCCGCTTCTATCTGGTCTCGATCCTGTTCATCATCTTCGATCTCGAGGTCGCCTTCCTGTTTCCCTGGGCGGTCGCGTTCGGCGATCTCGGCTGGTATGGTTTTTGGTCAATGATGATCTTTTTGGGCGTCCTGACCGTCGGATTCGTCTACGAATGGCGCAAGGGCGCGTTGGAGTGGGACTAACCGCCGGCTCGCGAGGCGCCGCCTCGGTGTTGATCTGACGGTAACGGGTTCACAAGGGTAGTTTCATGGCAATCACAGCGATCGACCGCGGCGATCCGCTCGTCGCGCCCGCGCCCCGGGGGCTGCTCGGCCCGGACGGGAAGCCGGTGGGTGCGCGCGATCCCTTCTTCGTCGAGATCAACAACGAACTCGCGGACAAGGGTTTCCTCGTCACGGCGACCGACGACCTGATCAACTGGTCGCGTACCGGATCGCTGATGTGGATGACCTTCGGCCTCGCCTGTTGCGCCGTCGAGATGATGCAGCTGTCGATGCCGCGCTATGACGTCGAGCKCTTCGGCTTCGCGCCACGCGCGTCCCCGCGCCAGTCCGACGTGATGATCGTTGCCGGAACGCTGACCAACAAGATGGCTCCGGCGCTGCGCAAGGTCTATGACCAGATGCCCGAGCCGCGCTACGTCATCTCGATGGGCTCCTGCGCCAATGGCGGCGGCTATTACCACTATAGCTACTCGGTGGTGCGCGGCTGCGACCGCATCGTGCCGATCGACATCTATGTGCCCGGCTGCCCCCCGACTGCGGAAGCGCTGCTCTATGGCGTGCTGCTACTGCAGAAGAAGATTCGGCGTACCGGCACGATCGAACGCTAACGCCCCCGCACCCTGGCGGGGATTGCTCCGGTCGTGACGATGCGAGCGGCGAAAAGGTTGAGGTTGAGATGAGCGAAGAGCTCGTGACACTCGGTGAAGAGATCAAGGCTGCGCTGCCCGGCGCGGTCGTGAACGCTGTCGTCGCCTTCGATGAGCTGACGGTCGAGGCCGAGGCTGCGTCGATCGTCCAGGTCATGGCGACGCTTCGCGACGATCCGCGCTTTCGCTTCGTGAACTTCACCGATATCGCCGGCGCCGATTATCCCGCACGCGAGAAGCGCTTCGACGTCGTCTATCATCTGCTGTCGCCGCGCCATAACCGGCGTATCCGCGTCAAGGTGCAGACCGACGAGGCGATCCCGGTTCCGTCGATCATCGATGTCTTCCCGGCCGCGAACTGGTACGAGCGCGAGGCCTATGACTTCTATGGAATCCTGTTCTCGGGGCACCCGGATCTGCGTCGAATCCTCACCGATTACGGGTTCGAGGGCTATCCGCTGCGCAAGGACTTCCCGCTGACCGGCTTCGTCGAGGTTCGCTATGACGACGAGCAGAAGCGGGTCGTCTACGAACCCGTGAAGCTCAGCCAGGAATTCAGGAATTTCGACTTTTTGAGTCCCTGGGAAGGCACGGATTACGTGCTGCCAGGTGACGAGAAGGCGAAGGGAGCCTGAACGCGATGGCTGCTGCCGACAAATCCCTGTCCGGAGGCTGTCTCTGCGGTGCGGTCCGCTTTGCGGCCGTGCCGGAGAAGCTGGAAATGGATGTCTGCCATTGCGGCATGTGCCGGAAATGGAGCGGCGGCACCTTCATGGCCGTGCCATGCACCGGGGTCACGGTAGACGATGACGCGTCGCTCAGCGTGTATCCGTCGTCCGACTGGGGCGAGCGCGTGTTCTGCAGGACCTGCGGCTCCAGCCTGTTCTGGCGGCTGCGCGGCGGAGAGGGGCATGTCGCCGTCTCCTTGCAGAGCTTCGACGACCTTTCGCCCTTTGCCTTCACCGAAGAAATCTTCATCGACGAGAAGCCAGCGCTCTATGCCTTTGCAGGAGAGCGGCCGCGCAAGACCGGCGCGCAGGTCGTCGCCGAATTCGCCGCGAAACAGGCGGGCTGAGAATGACCGAGCACAACATCCGCAATTTCTCGATCAATTTCGGGCCGCAGCACCCGGCGGCACACGGCGTGCTGCGCCTCGTGTTGGAGCTCGACGGTGAGATCGTCGAGCGCGTCGATCCGCATATCGGCTTGCTGCATCGCGGCACCGAGAAGCTGATCGAAGCCAAGACCTATCTGCAGGCGCTGCCCTATTTCGACCGGCTCTACTATGTCGCGCCGATGAACCAGGAGCATGCCTATTCGCTCGCGGTCGAGAAGCTGATGGGGGTGACCGTGCCGCGGCGCGGCCAGCTCATCCGCGTGCTCTATTCCGAGATCGGCCGCATCCTCTCGCATATCCTCAACGTCACCACGCAGGCGATGGACGTCGGTGCGCTGACGCCGCCGCTCTGGGGCTTCGAGGAACGCGAGAAGCTGATGATCTTCTATGAGCGGGCCTGTGGCGCGCGCATGCATGCGGCCTATGTCCGGCCGGGCGGCGTTCACCAGGACCTGCCGCCCTCGCTGATCCACGATATCGCCGAATGGTGCGACCCCTTCCTCAAGGTCTGCGACGACCTCGAAGGACTGCTCACCGACAATCGCATCTTCAAGCAGCGCAATGTCGATATCGGCGTCGTCGATCTCGACACCTGCTGGAAATGGGGCTTCTCGGGCGTGATGGTGCGCGGCTCCGGCGCCGCCTGGGACCTGCGCAAGAGCCAGCCTTACGAATGCTATGAGGAGATGGAATTCGACATCCCCATCGGCAAGAACGGCGACTGCTACGACCGCTACTGCATCCGCATGGAAGAGATGCGCCAATCCGTGCGCATCATGAAGCAGTGCTGCGAGAAGCTGCTGGCTGCCGATGGTGGCGGCCCGGTCTCCTCGCTGGACGGCAAGATGGTGCCGCCGAAGCGCGGCGAGATGAAGCGCTCGATGGAAGCGCTCATCCATCATTTCAAGCTCTACACCGAGGGCTACAAGGTCCCCGAAGGCGAGGTCTATGCCGCCGTCGAAGCGCCAAAGGGCGAGTTCGGCGTCTATCTCGTCTCCGACGGAACCAACAAGCCCTATCGCTGCAAGATCAAGGCTCCGGGCTTCGCCCATCTCCAGGCCATGGATTTCATGTGCCGCAAGCACATGCTGGCGGACGTCTCCGCAATCCTCGGCTCTCTCGACATCGTTTTTGGTGAGGTGGACCGCTAATGTCCGTCCGTCGTCTCGCGCCCGATCACGTTCAACCCGCGTCCTTCGCCTTCACTGCGGCGAACGAGAACTGGGCTGATCAGCAGATCGCCAAATATCCGGAAGGCCGGCAGGCTTCCGCCGTGATTCCGCTGTTGTGGAAGGCCCAGGAACAGCATCACGGCTGGGTTCCGCGCGCCGCGATCGAGGCCGTGGCGAAGAAGCTCGCGATGGCACCGATGCGCGTGCTGGAGATCGCGACCTTCTACACCATGTTCAATCTGCAGCCGGTCGGAGCCCATTTCATCCAGCTCTGCGGCACGACCCCTTGCGCGCTGCGCGGAGCCGAGGCGCTGAAGAAGGTCTGCGAGGACGTCATCGGCCCGCAATCGACCGTATCTGCCGATGGCAAGCTGTCCTGGCTCGAGGTCGAATGCCTCGGCGCCTGCTGCAACGCCCCGATGGCGCAGGTCAATTTCGACTATTACGAAGACCTGACGCCCGAGAATTTCCGCGCGCTCCTCGACGATCTGCGACATGATCGGCCGACGAAGCCCGGCCCGCAGATCGACCGCTCCTGCTCGGAACCGGTCGGCGGTGGCGAAACGCTGAAGGATCCGGGCCTTTATGACGGCTCCGTGATCGGGGCCGGCAACTGGCAGGCTCGCGTCACCGAACAGCGCAAGGCAGCGGCCGAGGCTGCAGCTGCCACGGCTGCGGCGGAGGCAGCGGCCAAGGCGGCTGAGGCGACGCCGGCAGCGGTTGCGACCAAGCTTGCTACCGAGACGGCGGCTCCCGCCCGTCCGAAGCCTTCTTCCCCGGCCCAGCCTGCGGGCTCCGCGCAGGACACACCGGCAGCCGGCKGCAAGGTCGACAAGGACGCCGTTGCTGAATCTGCGAAGCCGGCCGATGCGCCGGCGCGCCGTACGCGCGCTGCCAAGCCCAGCGACAAGCCGAAAGAGTGAGGCGAGACATGCTCGCAGATCGCGACCGCATCTTTACGAACCTCTACGGCCGGCACGACCTGTCGCTGAAGGGCGCCATGGCGCGTGGCGCCTGGGACGGCACCAAGTTCCTGCTCGAGCAGGGGCGCGACTGGATCATCGACGAGATGAAGCGCTCGGGCCTGCGCGGGCGCGGCGGCGCCGGCTTCCCGACCGGACTCAAGTGGTCGTTCATGCCGAAGCAGAACGACGGGCGTCCGCATTACCTCGTCGTCAATGCCGACGAATCGGAGCCCGGCACCTGCAAGGACCGCGAGATCATGCGCAACGACCCGCATACGCTGGTCGAAGGCTGCCTGATCGCTTCCTTCGCGATGGGCGCGCATGCGGCCTACATCTATATTCGCGGTGAGTATGTCCGTGAGCGCGAGGCGTTGCAGCGCGCCGTCGACGAGGCCTATGCGGCAAACCTCATCGGCAAGAACAACAAGCACGGCTATCCATTTGATCTCTATGTGCATCACGGCGCCGGCGCCTATATCTGCGGCGAAGAGACGGCGCTGCTGGAGAGTCTCGAAGGCAAGAAGGGCATGCCGCGGCTGAAGCCGCCATTCCCGGCCAATGTCGGCCTCTATGGCTGCCCGACCACCGTCAACAACGTCGAGTCGATTGCGGTGGCGCCGACCATCCTGCGCCGCGGCGCGAGCTGGTTCTCCTCGCTCGGCAATCCAAACAATGTCGGCACCAAGCTGTTCTGCGTCTCGGGCCATGTGAACAAGCCCTGCAACGTCGAAGAGGTGATGGGCATCCCGTTCCGCGAGCTGATCGACCGCCATTGCGGCGGCATCCGCGGCGGCTGGGACAATCTGCTCGCTGTCATCCCCGGCGGCTCTTCCGTGCGCATGGTGCCCGCCGAGCAGATCATCGACACGCCGATGGATTTCGATTCGCTCTCGAAGCTGCGCTCGGGCCTTGGCACCGCCGCGGTGATCGTCATGGACAAGTCGACCGATATCGTCCGCGCCATTGCCCGCATCAGCTATTTCTACAAGCATGAGAGCTGCGGCCAGTGCACGCCGTGCCGCGAGGGCACGGGCTGGATGTGGCGCGTGCTCAACCGCATGGCCGAGGGCAGGGCGCAGAAACGCGAGATCGACATGCTGCTGGACGTCACCAAGCAGGTCGAAGGCCACACGATCTGCGCGCTCGGCGATGCCGCGGCCTGGCCGATCCAGGGGCTGATCGCGCATTTCCGTCACGAGATCGAAAAGCGCATCGACGATTATGCCGCCAATCCGCATTCCGAGCCGGCGCGGCTGATGGCGGCGGAGTAAGACCATGACCAAACTCGTCATCGACGGCATCGAGGTCGACGTCCCGGCCGATTACACCGTGCTCCAGGCCTGCGAGGCTGCCGGCGCCGAGGTGCCGCGCTTCTGCTTCCATGAGCGCCTCTCGATCGCCGGCAATTGCCGCATGTGCCTCGTCGAGGTGAAGGGCGGGCCGCCGAAGCCCCAGGCCTCCTGCGCCATCGGCGTGCGCGACCTGCGCCCCGGCCCGAATGGCGAGCCGCCGGTCGTCTCGACCAAGTCGCCGATGGTCAAGAAGGCGCGCGAAGGGGTGATGGAGTTCCTGCTCATCAACCACCCGCTCGACTGCCCGATCTGCGACCAGGGCGGCGAATGCGACCTGCAGGACCAGGCGATGGCCTATGGCGTGGACAATTCCCGCTATGCCGAGAACAAGCGTGCGGTCGAGGACAAGTATATCGGCCCGTTGGTGAAGACGACGATGACGCGCTGCATCCACTGCACGCGCTGTGTCCGCTTTACCACCGAAGTCGCCGGCGGCACCGATCTCGGCGCCATTGGCCGCGGCGAGGACATGGAGATCACGACCTATCTCGAACAGGCGATGGGTTCGGAACTCCAGGGCAACATCGTCGATCTTTGCCCGGTCGGCGCGCTGACCTCGCGGCCCTACCAGAACAAGGCCCGACCCTGGGAGCTGACCAAGACCGAATCCGTCGACGTGATGGATGCGGTCGGCTCGGCCATCCGGGTCGATTCCCGCGGCCGCGAGGTGATGCGCATCCTGCCGCGCGTCAACGAGGCGGTGAACGAGGAGTGGATTTCCGACAAGACCCGCCATGTCGTCGACGGCCTGCGCACGCAGCGTCTCGACCGGCCCTATATCCGGCAGAACGGCGCGCTGAAGCCTGCAAGCTGGAATGAGGCCTTTGCGCTGATCGCGGACCGGCTGAACGCGACCGGGCCTGAGCGCGTTGGCGCGATCGTCGGCGACCTTGCCGCGGTCGAGGAGGTTTTCGCGCTGAAGAGCCTGATGGTCGCGCTTGGCGTCGGCAATATCGACAGCCGCCAGGA
Source organism: Allobosea sp. 05T439 (assembly GCF_056396005.1). NCBI lineage: Bacteria > Pseudomonadati > Pseudomonadota > Alphaproteobacteria > Hyphomicrobiales > Alloboseaceae > Allobosea > Allobosea sp. 05T439. The sequence continues at coordinate 47,906 of NZ_JBFTKP010000012.1, forward strand.
TGGGACGAAGCTGCATCCCAAGCATGGTCGCGCCAGCTACCTCCTCAATGCCGGCATCGCCGGGATCGAGGATGCAACCTCGCTGCTGATCATCGGCGCCAATCCGCGCAGGGAAGCGCCGATCCTCAACGCCCGCATCCGCAAGCGCTGGCTGCGCGGTGACTTCAAGGTCTCGCTGATCGGCGAACAGGCCGATCTGACCTACGCCCATGACTATCTCGGCGCTGGTCCCGAGACCCTCGCCGATCTCGTCAAGCGCGCTCCGGCTGCCGGCGACAAGCCGATGGTTCTGGTCGGGCAGGGCGCTCTCGCCCGCGCGGACGGCGACGCGATCCTCTCGCTCGCCGCCAAGGCGGCACAGGTGCTGGGCGCGGTCAAGGACGGCTGGAACGGCTTCGGCGTGCTGCACACCGCAGCCGCCCGCGTCGGTGCGCTCGATCTCGGCTTCGTGCCGGGCGAGGGTGCACTCGATGTCGCCGGCATGGTTTCGCCCGGCGCACTCGATGTGCTGTTCCTGCTCGGCGCCGACGAGGTCGAAGTCCCGGCCGGGGCTTTCGTGATCTATCAGGGTACCCATGGCGACCGTGGCGCGCATCGCGCTGATGTCATCCTCCCGGGCGCCACCTATACCGAGAAGTCCGGCACCTATGCCAACACCGAGGGCAGGGTGCAGATGACCGATCGTGCCACTTTCCCGCCGGGCGATGCCCGCGAGGATTGGGCGATCCTGCGGGCGCTCTCCGGTGTGCTCGGCAAGACCTTGCCCTTCGACTCGCTCGCGGCGCTGCGCCAGGCACTCTACGCTGCCCATCCCCATTTCGCCGGGCTCGATACGCTTCCGGCGGCTGACGCCTCTTCGCTTGGCGCCCTTGCGGGACTTGGCGGCAAGACCGACAAGGCTGGCTTCGCCTCGCCGGTCGCTGATTTCTACCAGACCAACCCTATCGCGCGTGCCTCGGCCGTGATGGCGGAATGCTCGGCGCTGGCCTCCGGCCGGATGCGGCAGGCGGCGGAGTAAGGCCAGATGAACTGGGATATCGTCCTCGATCTCGCGATCATTCTCGGCAAGAGCCTGCTGCTGCTGGTTTGCCTGCTCGTCTTCATCGCCTTCATCCTGCTGGCGGACCGCAAGATCTGGGCGGCGGTGCAGCTTCGGCGCGGCCCGAACGTGGTCGGGCCGTTCGGCCTGTTCCAGAGTTTCGCCGACCTGCTGAAATTCGTCTTCAAGGAGCCGATCGTCCCGTCGAGCTCCAACAAGGGCGTCTTCCTGCTCGCCCCGCTGGTCTCCTGCGTGCTCTCGCTCGCGGCCTGGGCGGTCATCCCGGTCGCGGATGGCTGGGCGATCGCCGACATCAATGTCGGCATCCTCTACATCTTCGCGATCTCGTCGCTCGGCGTCTATGGCGTGATCATGGGCGGCTGGGCCTCGAACTCGAAATACCCGTTCCTCGGCGCCCTGCGCTCAGCGGCCCAGATGGTCTCCTACGAAGTCTCGATCGGCTTCGTCATCATCACCGTCCTGCTCTGCGTCGGCTCGCTGAACCTGTCAGCCATCGTGGAGGCGCAGAACACGAGCTGGGGCATGCTGCGCTGGTTCTTCCTGCCGCTGTTCCCGATGTTCGTGGTCTTCTTCATCTCGGCCCTGGCCGAGACGAACCGGCCGCCCTTCGATCTGCCGGAAGCGGAGTCCGAGCTCGTCGCCGGCTTCATGGTCGAGTACTCCTCGACGCCGTATCTGCTGTTCATGCTCGGCGAATACGTGGCGATCATGACCATGTGCTCGCTGACCACGATCCTGTTCCTCGGGGGGTGGCTGCCGCCGTTCCCGATCGCGCCCTTCACCTGGCTGCCCGGCGTGTTCTGGTTCGCGCTCAAAATCTGCCTGGTGTTCTTCATGTTMGCCATGGTGAAGGCCTTCGTGCCGCGCTACCGCTATGACCAGCTGATGCGCCTCGGTTGGAAGGTGTTCCTGCCGATCTCCCTGGTCTCGGTGGTGGTCGTGGCGGCAGTGCTGCAGATCACTGGCTGGGGGCCGGTGCGCTGATGGAATTATCCGCTGCGGGGCTGATCGGCGCTGCCGTCGGTCTGGTCCTGGGGTGGGTGGACTACAAGGTCGTCGGAGATCTCGTCGAGCGCGCGCTGCGCCGGACGGACACCTCGACGACACGCGAGGAGAAGGACGATTACGAACGGCGCATCAGGCTGTTCAGGATCGTCTTTCTGATCGGCACCATGGGGTTCTTCCCCATTCTGGGTTACCTGCTCGGCCGTCTGCTGTTCGGTTGAGTTTGTGAAGAGGATGAGAGCGATGTCACTCGCGCAAGCCGCCAAAGGGCTGCTTCTCAAGGAGTTCGTTTCGGCGTTCTTCCTGTCGATGCGCTATTTCTTCAAGCCGAAGGCGACGCTCAACTATCCCTTCGAGAAGGGCGTGCTTTCGCCGCGCTTCCGCGGCGAGCATGCGTTGCGCCGTTATCCCAATGGCGAGGAGCGCTGCATTGCCTGCAAGCTCTGCGAGGCGATCTGCCCGGCCCAGGCCATCACGATCGAGGCCGGTCCGCGACGCAATGACGGCACGCGTCGCACCACGCGCTACGACATCGACATGACGAAGTGCATCTATTGCGGCTTCTGTCAGGAAGCCTGCCCGGTGGACGCCATCGTCGAGGGGCCGAACTTCGAATTCGCGACCGAAACCCGCGAAGAACTGTTCTACGACAAGGCAAAACTGCTGGCGAACGGTGATCGCTGGGAGCGCGAGATCGCGCGCAACATCGCGATGGATGCGCCGTATCGCTGAGGCGGTGAAGACCTCCGCGGCTCCGGGCATCCGGGGCAGCGGGCAGGGATGACGAGGGATGGGGAGCGTCGCGCGGTTGTCGCGTCCGGCGGGCCTCTCTATAGACGCTCAAAACTGTGCCTGACTCGCTCGGGCACGCTTGAAACGAGGGCCGCCCGCAAGGGCGGAAGGGCTGACCGAGATGAACGCCGCAGCGGCATTCTTCTATCTGTTCTCTGGCATCACCGTCGCTTCGGCGTTCATGGTGGTGTCGTCGCGCAACCCCGTTCATTCGGTGCTGTTCCTGATCCTGGCCTTCGTCAATGCGGCTGGCCTGTTCCTGCTGCTCGGGGCCGAGTTCCTCGCGATGCTGCTGGTCGTCGTCTATGTCGGCGCGGTCGCGGTGCTCTTCCTCTTCGTGGTGATGATGCTCGACGTCGACTTCGCCGAGTTCCGCCAGGGCTTCCTGAACTACCTGCCGGTCGGGGCGCTGGTCGGGCTGATCTTCCTGGTCGAACTGCTGCTGGTGGTTGGCGCCTGGGTGATCGATCCGAAGATCGTCAGCACGCCCGTCGCCGCGATCCCGGCCAATATCAGCAACACCGAGGCGCTCGGCCAGGTGCTTTACACCCAGTATGTCTATTACTTCCAGGCGGCCGGTCTGGTGCTGCTCGTMGCCATGATCGGCGCGATCGTCCTGACGCTGCGCGACCGTCCCGGCGTCAAGCGCCAGAATGTCGTCGCCCAGAACGCCCGCACCAAGGAAACCGCGATGGAAGTGCGCAAGGTGCCCTCGCGCGCCGGCCTGCCTGAGGAGACCGTCTGATGATCGGCCTGGGACATTATCTCGCGGTCGGCGCGATCCTGTTCACGCTTGGCGTGCTCGGTATCTTCATCAACCGCAAGAACGTCATCGTCATCCTGATGTCGATCGAGCTCATCCTGCTCGCGGTCAACATCAACTTCGTGGCCTTCTCGTCGTTCATGAACGATCTCGTCGGCCAGGTCTTTGCGCTCCTGGTGTTGACTGTCGCGGCGGCGGAAGCCGCGATCGGCCTCGCCATTCTTGTCGTCTACTTCCGAAATCGCGGCACGATCKCGGTGGAAGACATCAACATGATGAAAGGCTGAGCGCGCCTGCGCGCCCTGCTAGCTGCCATGTATCACGCGATCGTCTTCCTCCCGCTCCTCGGCTTCCTGATCGCCGGCCTCTTCGGCCGGCTGATCGGATCACGCGCCTCGGAGATCGTCACCACCTCGCTGCTGATGGTCTCGGCCGTCCTGTCCTGGATCGCCTTCTTCAATGTCGGCTTCGGCGCGGGCACCACGCGCATCCAGGTGGCGACCTGGCTCGCATCCGCCGATCTGCGCGTCGACTGGGCTTTCCGCGTCGACACGCTGACAGCGGTCATGCTGGTCGTCGTCAACACCGTCTCCTCGCTCGTGCACCTCTACTCGATCGGCTACATGCACGAGGATCCGCACCGGCCGCGCTTCTTCGCCTATCTCTCGCTCTTCACCTTCGCCATGCTGATGCTGGTGACGGCGGACAACCTGGTCCAGATGTTCTTCGGTTGGGAAGGCGTCGGTCTCGCCTCCTATCTGCTGATCGGCTTCTGGTACCAGAAGCCCTCGGCGAACGCGGCTGCGATCAAGGCTTTCGTCGTCAACCGCGTCGGCGATTTCGGTTTCCTCCTCGGCCTCGCCCTGGTCTTCGTGCTGTTCGGCTCGGTCACCTTCGACAGCATCTTCCCGAAGGCGGGCGAACTGACCGGCCAGACMTTCCGGTTCCTCGGCTATGAGTGGAACGCGCTGACCCTGACCTGCCTGCTGCTGTTCATGGGCGCGATGGGCAAGTCGGCGCAGTTCCTGCTCCACACCTGGCTGCCTGACGCCATGGAAGGCCCGACTCCGGTCTCGGCACTGATTCATGCCGCGACCATGGTCACCGCCGGCGTCTTCATGGTGGCGCGCCTGTCGCCGATCTTCGAATATGCGCCGGTCGCAATGACCGTCGTCGTCGTCATCGGCGCAACCACCGCCTTTTTCGCGGCGACCGTCGGTCTGGTGCAGAACGACATCAAGCGCGTGATCGCCTATTCGACCTGCTCGCAGCTCGGCTACATGTTTGTCGCGCTGGGCGTCGGAGCGTATTCCGCCGGTATCTTCCACCTCTTCACCCACGCCTTCTTCAAGGCGCTGCTGTTCCTCGGGGCCGGCTCGGTCATCCACGCGATGCACCATGAGCAGGACATGCGCCGCATGGGTGGGCTGCGGAAATACATTCCCTTCACCGCGGCCGCGATGACGATCGGCACGCTGGCGCTGACCGGTTTCGGCATTCCCGGCACCATGTTCGGCTTCGCGGGCTTCTTCTCGAAGGACGCGATCATCGAGAGCGCCTTTGCGGCCAAGCATGGCTTCGCCACCGACTACGCCTTCGTGCTGCTGGTCGTGGCTGCCTGCTTCACCTCGTTCTACTCCTGGCGCCTGTATTTCATGACCTTCGAGGGGCGTCCACGCTGGGCCGACCACGGCCATGACGCGCATGGTCATGACGATCACGCTCATGCCGCGCACGCGCATGGTCACGATGACCATGCCCATGTCGGACATGGCCATGACGGTCACGGCKATCACGCGCACCAGCCGCATGAGAGCCCGCTCAGCATGCTCGTGCCGCTTGCGGTGCTCGCGCTCGGTGCCGTTGCCGCGGGCTTCGTCTTCAAGGAAGCCTTCATCGGCCACGACTACGAGCATTTCTGGAAGGCCTCGCTGTTCACCGGCAAGGACAACCACATCCTGCATGCGATGCACGAGGTTCCCGGCTGGGTCGTGGCCTCGCCCTTTATAGCGATGGTGCTCGGCTTCGTCGGCGCGCTCTACTGCTACGTGCTGCGCCCGGACGTGCCAGGCAAGCTCGCGAAGGCGAACCCTGTCCTGTACCGCTTCCTGCTCAACAAGTGGTATTTCGACGAGATCTACGACTTCCTGTTCGTTCGCCCGGCGAAATGGCTCGGCCGCTTCCTCTGGAAGAAGGGCGACGGCTTCATCATCGACGGTTTCGGCCCCGATGGCGTCTCGGCTCGGGTGGTCGATGTCACGAACCGCGTCGTCCGGCTGCAGACCGGTTTTGTCTATCACTATGCCTTCGCCATGCTGATCGGCGTCGCGGGCCTGGTGACCTGGTATTTGCTGACTCGCGGGTGAGATGATGTTCGGTTTCGGTATCCTCACCGGTCTACTCCTCCTGCCGCTGGTTGGCGCCGCCTTCATCCTGGCGCAGCGCGGCGACGAGGCTTCGGTCAGCTCCAACGCTCGCTATGTCGCGTTGGCGACGACGATCGCGACCTTCTTCCTGGCTTGCGTCGCCTGGGGCCGGTTCGACTCGGCCAATCCGGCCTTCCAGCTGGTGGAGACCCATGGCTGGGTCTCGGATGCGATCAGGTTCAAGCTCGGCGTCGACGGTTTCTCATTCCCGTTCGTGGTGCTGACCGCCTTCCTGATGCCGTTCTGCATCCTCGCGTCCTGGACGTCGGTCGAGAAGCGGGTTCGCGAATACATGGTCGCGTTCCTGATCCTCGAGACGCTGATGATCGGTGTCTTCGTCGCGCTCGACCTCGTGCTGTTCTACGTCTTCTTCGAAGCCGGCCTGATCCCGATGTTCCTGATCATCGGCATCTGGGGCGGCAAGCGCCGCGTCTACGCGTCCTACAAGTTCTTCCTCTACACGCTGCTCGGCTCGGTGCTGATGCTGCTCGCGCTGATGGCGATGTACTGGAATGCCGGTACCACCGACATCCCGACGCTGCTTGCGCATAAGTTCCCGGTCTCGATGCAGCCCTGGCTCTGGCTCGCCTTCTTCGCATCCTTCGCCGTGAAGATGCCGATGTGGCCGGTCCATACTTGGCTGCCTGACGCCCACGTGGAAGCACCGACCGCGGGCTCCGTCATCCTGGCGGCGATCCTGCTGAAGATGGGCGGCTACGGCTTCATCCGTTTCTCGATCCCGATGTTCCCAGAAGCCTCAGCGATGTTTGCKCCGCTGGTCTTCGCGCTMTCCGTCATCGCCATCATCTACACCTCGCTGGTGGCGCTGATGCAGGAGGACATCAAGAAGCTGATCGCCTACTCGTCCGTCGCCCATATGGGTTTCGTCACCATGGGCCTCTTCACCCTGACGCCGCAGGGCATTCAGGGTGCGATGTTCCAGATGGTCAGCCACGGGCTGGTCTCCGGCGCACTCTTCCTTTGCGTCGGCGTGATCTATGATCGCATGCATACCCGCGAGATCGCCGCCTATGGCGGGCTGGTCAACCGGATGCCGCGTTACGCCGTCGCCTTCATGGTCTTCACCATGGCCAATGTCGGGCTGCCCGGCACGGCCGGCTTMGTCGGTGAGTTCCTGACCATCTTGGGGGCCTTCAAGGCCAATCCCTGGGTCGCGTTCTTTGCAGCTTTCGGCGTCATCCTCTCGGCCGGCTATGCGCTCTGGCTCTATCGCCGCGTCGTGTTCGGCGAACTGGTGAAGCCCGAGCTCAAGAGCATCACCGATCTCAACACCCGCGAGGTCGTCATCCTCGCTCCGCTGATGCTGCTGACGATCTGGTACGGCATTGCGCCGGGTACCATCCTCGACGCCTTTGCTGCGCCGACCGAAGCCCTCATCAAGAATTATCAGGCCGCACTCACCGCCGCGAAAACGGCGATGCTGGTCGTACAGTAAGGTTTGGCAGCAATGACCTTGCCCGCCCTCGGCCCAGCTCTGCCGGAAATCACCCTCGCCATCGGCGCGATCGCCATGGTGCTCTACGGCGCCATCCGCGGCGAGGGCGCGACCCGTACGCTCGAAGCCTTCGGACTTGCCTTGCTCGCGCTAGCGCTCGTGATGGTGCTCTCGGGCACCGGCAAGGCGGTGACCTTCAACGGCGGCTTCGTCGCTGACGGTTTCGCGCGCTTCATGAAGGCACTGACCCTGATCGGTGCCGGCGCGGCGATCGTGCTCGCAGGCGATTTCATGCGCCGCGACGGCTCGATGCGTTTCGAGTTCCCCGTGCTGGTCGTGCTCGCCACGATCGGCATGATGATGATGATCTCGGCCAGCGACCTGATCGGCCTTTATATCGGTCTCGAGCTGCAGAGCCTTGCGCTCTATGTCGTCGCCGCCTTCGACCGCGACAATACCAGGTCGACCGAAGCGGGCCTGAAGTACTTTGTCCTCGGCGCGCTGTCCTCGGGCATGCTGCTCTATGGCAGCTCGCTGGTCTATGGCTTCACCGGCACCGTGACCTATTCCGGCATCGCCCAGGCCGTCCACGGCGAGCATATCAGCCTCGGGCTGATCTTCGGCATCGTCTTCGTCGCCGCCGGCCTTGCCTTCAAGATCTCGGCCGTGCCCTTCCACATGTGGACACCGGACGTCTATGAGGGTGCGCCGACGCCGGTCGCCGCCTTCTTCGCGACTGCGCCCAAGATGGCTGCGATGGCGATGATGGTTCGCATCTTCGTCGGGGCGTTCCCGGGCGCGCTGCATGAGTGGCAGCAGATCATTATCTTCATGTCGATCGCCTCGATGGCGCTCGGCGCCTTCGCTGCCATCGGCCAGCGCAACATCAAGCGCCTGCTCGCCTATTCCTCGATCGCCAATATGGGCTATGCGCTGGTTGGCCTTGCGACAGGAACGGCAGCGGGCGTCCAGGGCGTGATGACCTATATGGCGATCTATCTCGCCACGACGCTTGCCGCTTTTGCCTGCGTTCTGCTGATGCGCCGCAACGGCAAGCCGGTCGAAGACATCTCCGAGCTTGCCGGGCTCTCGCGTACCAATCCCTGGATGGCTTTCGCGCTGGCGATGATGATGTTCTCGCTCGCCGGCATTCCGCCGCTGGCCGGTTTCTGGGCGAAGTTCTACGTTTTCTATGCCGCGATCGATGCCAAGCTCTACGCACTTGCCGTGATCGGCGTGGTGACCAGCGTGGTCGGCGCCTACTACTACCTGCGCGTCATCAAGGTGATGTATTTCGACGAGGCGAAGCCGGCCTTCGAGAAGGGGGACATCGGCGTGCGCGGCGTGCTGCTGGTCTCGACTCTGTTCGTGCTGATGCTCTCGTTCGTGCCGGCCCCGCTGTTCGACTCGGCTGCTGCTGCCGCCAAGTCGCTGTTCTAAGGGGGCGGGCGGCGTGCTCGGCGAGGCGGCACGCGCCGCCGGCTACCGGCTGATCGTGCGGGACGCGGTAGGCTCGACCATGGAAGAGGCGCGTCGCGCCTCCGACCAGGGCGACCCTGGCTTACTCTGGATCGTGGCTCGCAGCCAAAGCGCCGGGCGTGGCCGTCATGGCCGCAACTGGGGCTCACCGCCCGGAAATCTCTACGCCAGCCTCTTGCTCGTGCAGCCCTGCGAACCTGCGCTGGCGCCGCAGCTCGGGTTTGTTGCCGGCCTCGCCTTGCATGACGCCGCAGCCAGGGTGACCGGCCTCTCTGCTCCGCGCCTTGTTTTGAAATGGCCCAACGACCTGCTGATCGACCGCGCCAAGACGGCGGGGCTGCTGCTCGAAGGCGAGAGCCGGGCAGGGCGCTTTGCGGTCACCATCGGCATGGGCGTCAATGTCGCCAGCCGACCGGACGATACCCCTTATCCCGCGACCTTCCTGAAGGCCGAAGACCAGGCTGCGAGTATCGAGGCTCTGCTGGCCGCGCTCAGCGACGCCTGGGTTGCCCGCTTCAATGCCTGGTCATTGCCGGGCGGCTTTGGCCCGGCCCGGGCGGCCTGGCTCGAACGTGCAGCATTCCTCGGCGAGACCATCACCCTGCGCCTGGCGGAGGGGCCGCTGAGCGGTCGCTTCCTTGGCCTCGATGCTTCGGGTCGGCTCGAGCTCGATGTCGCAGGCGCGCGACATCTGGTTGACGCAGGCGATCTCTATTTCGGCCCTCCCGGCTGAACGGCTACGCCTGTCCCAGAGCGGCTCCTGTCGCGCTTCCACGGCCTTCATGCTAGGCCTTGCCACTCATCCGGCGCGCTCTGCGCCCTGCCTTTTGCCTTAGGATTTCCCGTGACCCGTTCCAGCKACCAACTCGTCTTCGTTCCCCTCGGCGGCCTAGGCGAGATCGGTATGAATGCGGCACTCTATGGCTTCGGGCCTGAAGGGCGGCGCAAATGGATCCTGGTTGATTGCGGCCTGTCATTTGCCGGTCCCGATGTTCCGGGCGTCGACATCGTCCTCCCCGACCTGCGCTACATCATCGAGGAGCGGGCCAATCTGCTTGGCATCGTGATCACCCACGCGCATGAGGATCATATTGGCGCGCTCGCGGCGCTGTGGCCCTCCCTGCGCGCGCCCGTCTACTGCACACAGTTCGCGGCCGGGCTGCTTGCCACGCGGCGGCTGGGCGAGCCCGGCGCTCCGAAGGTGCCGATCAACGTCGTCGCCCAGGGCGGACATGTTACGCTGGGGCCCTTCGAGATCGAGTTCGTGCCGGTGGCGCATTCCATTCCGGAATCCTGCGCGCTGGCGATCCGTACTCCGGTCGGCCTCGTCGTTCATACCGGCGACTGGAAGATCGACCCGACGCCGCAGGTCGGCCTGCCAACCGACGAGAAGCGACTGCGCGAGCTCGGCGACGAGGGCGTGCTCGCCCTGATCTGCGACTCGACCAACGTTATGCGTGACGGCATCAGCCCGAGCGAGGCGGACGTCGCAGCCAAGCTGAAGGAACTGGTCGCTTCCGCGCCCGGCCGAGTCGCCGTCACGACATTCGCCTCGAATGTGGCCCGGCTGCGGGCCGTCGCCGAAGCTGCCATGGCCGGTCATCGCGATGTCGTCGTGGTCGGCCGTGCGATGGACCGTGTCATCGATGTCGCGCGCGAATGCGGCTATCTCGACGGCATTCCGGCATTCCGCTCCGTCGAGCACTATGGCTACCTGCCGCGCGACAAGGTTGTGGCGCTGCTCACCGGCAGTCAGGGTGAGCCGCGCGCCGCGCTCTCGCGCATTGCGTCCGACGATCATCCCGAGATCGCCCTGTCGCCAGGCGACCGTGTGATCTTCTCGTCCCGCACCATTCCGGGCAATGAGAAGGCGGTCGGCAACATCCTGAATGCACTGGCACGGGACAATATCGAGATCATCACGGACCGCACGCATCTCGTCCATGTCTCGGGCCATCCGCGCCGCGAGGAAATGGCCCGGCTCTATGGCTGGCTCCGACCGAAGATCGCCATTCCCGCCCATGGAGAGGATCTGCATCTGAGCGAGCACGCGGCCTTCGCACGCGGGCTCGGCGTCAAGAACGTCGTTCGTGCCGGCAATGGCGACATCATCGCCATTACGGCCGATGGCGCCGGCAAGATCGATGAAGCACCCCATGGCCGGCTCTATCAGGACGGGGCTCTCCTGGTGAATGCCATGGAGAAGACGATCCAGGAGCGCCGCCGGCTCTCCTTTGCCGGCATGATTTCGGTCGCGGTTGCGGTTGACGACAAGGGCGGTATCGCCGGCGAGCCAGAGATTGCCGTGCTGGGCCTGCCGCCGGCCGCGCGCGACGGCACGCCCTTCGACGAACTGGTCGCCGATGCGGTCTCCGACCTGCTCGACAACATCCCCAAGGCGCGTCGCCGCGATCCTGAAGCGCTGCGCAACGCGCTGGAGCGTGGCCTGCGTAGCACCGTCAACGAGGAATGGGGCAAGAAGCCGCTGGTGCATGCGCTGGTGATCGAAGTCTAAGATATCGGCCCGAAAACTGGATTGCGGTTTTCGGGCCGATGCCAGCGCGGAAGGCTAGATCATCGGCAGTATGGACGGCGGTGTTCTCGCCGGATGCAAGGGAGCTCTGAATGATTGGTCGCCTCAACCATGTCGCCATCGCCGTAAAGGACCTTGCGGCCTCGAGTGCGCTCTATCGCGATACGCTCGGTGCACGCGTCTCCCAGCCGCTGCCGCAGCCTGAGCACGGCGTCACGGTCGTCTTCGTCGAGCTGCCCAACACCAAGATCGAGTTGCTCGAGCCCCTTGGAGCGGATTCGCCTGTCGCGAAATTTCTCGAGCGGAATGTCGATGGCGGCATTCATCACATCTGCTACGAGGTCGACGACATCCTGGCTGCGCGGGACCGGCTGAAGGCAACGGGCGCGCGCGTGCTCGGTTCCGGTGAGCCGCGCATCGGCGCCCATGGCAAGCCAGTCCTGTTCCTGCACCCCAAGGATTTCTGCGGAACGCTTGTCGAACTGGAACAGGCCTGAGATCCGACGGCGCGAAACAAGCGGGAGACGATTGATGATCGAGTTCTTCGGTGAGCCCGAAGCGGGCTCGCCACGCCCGTTCAGTGCGGCGACGCGGGCAGCGGGGCTTATCTTTGTCTCCGGACATTCGGCTCCGCATGATCCTGCGAACGGCATCCACCGCGGTGCGACACCGGTCGATGAGGTTCGCAATGCGCTGGGGCGGATCAGCGAGATTCTGACGGAAGCGGGCAGCAGCCTCGACCGTGTCGTGCAGATGACGATGCTGATCACCGACCCATCCGACTACGTCGCCTGCAATGCTGAATATGTGAAGCATTTCCCCGGCGGCCTGCCGGCGCGCCATACCGCGCGCTTCGGCGTGCCCACGGAAGCGCGCGTCGCATTCTCCTGCGTCGCCTTGGTCGGATAGGCTTTCGCGTGGATTGCGAGGGGCTGCGGCAGCGAGGAGCCTTGCCGCAATCCCGCTGGCTTGCCATGAGATGACCGCCTCCGCCCGAGAAAGGATCAGGCCATGACCATTGCTGGCGGTCTCGCCGTTTATTTCGTGATCTGGTGGACGGTTCTGTTCGTGACCCTGCCGTTCGGGGTCCGCAGTCAGGCGGAGGACGGGGAGGTCGTTCAGGGCACCGAGCCAGGCGCGCCCGTGCTTCCGGGCCTCGCCAAGAAGGCGCTGATCACAACGATCCTGGCCGGAATCATCTTCGTGTTCGTCTGGTATATCTGGTCGGCCTACGATCTTTGATCGGCCGCGGACGGTAACGCCAAAAACAAAGGGCAAGGCCGAAGCCTTGCCCTGGAGTCTGTTTTTTCCGCAGTAACGGCGCACATCTGGTTGCGTGCGACTCATATACTAGGCGGGCGTTTGTTCCTCCCGAGACCTGGTCCGCGGCGCTCAAGGTTTCCCCGAGCGAGCCCAGCGCCAGATGAGTATCCGATTGTGACAGGGCTGTCACCCATTTAGGCAGCGCTAGCCTGATCTTTTTGCAAGTTAAATGAAGTTTGCTCTTGTGCAGTGCAGCATGCTCCAGATGTGGCGGCTCAACGCCTTGTTCCCGTCAAAGGATGCCGTTACGACGCCGGTGATGATCGGCCGGATCCTCCGGCAACGACGGAGATGCTTCACATGCTGCGCAGTTCTCTCGCCATTCTCGCCCTTGCTGCGTCGCTCGGCTGCGCTCAGGCGCAAGCGCCGGCCTCCGATCCCAACAATACGGTCGTGCTCGAGACCAAGGACGGCAACATCACGATTCGTCTTCGTCCCGATCTGGCGCCCAAGCATGTCGAGCAGATCAAGGCGCTGACCAAGCGTGGCTTCTATGATGGTATCGTCTTCCATCGCGTCATCGACGGCTTCATGGCCCAGACCGGCGACCCCACCGGCACCGGCACGGGCAAGTCAGACCTGCCTAATCTCCCGGCTGAATTCAGCCCCACGCCCTACAAGGTCGGCTCGGTCGGCATGGCGCGTTCCGCCTCGCCCGATTCCGCCAATTCCCAGTTCTTCATCTGCTACGAAGGCTGCGGTTCGCTGACGGGGCAGTACACGCTGTTCGGCGAAGTAGTGTCCGGCATGGATGTGGCGCGCAAGATCAAGAAGGGCAGCTCGGCCAATAATGGCCAGGTCAGCGGCCCCGACAAGATCGTGCGCATGCGTCTTCAGTCCGACGCGAAATAGCAACGAGCGGCTACCTGCATGTCGCGTGTCCTGCCCCTGTTCGTCGCCGGCTTGTCGATCGTCATGGTCGGCGCTGGCGCGGCACAGGACACACGCGACCTGGGATTGCCACCGCCCTCCGGCTCGCAGAACCCGGTTCTGCCTCCGCCTTCCGGCTCGCAGAATCCCGTGCTGCCCCCACCGACGGGGCAGCGCTACCTGCCGGGGATCGGCGGGCCGTTCGGGGAACACGCGCCACGCCGCGCCATTCCAAGCCTGCCGCCTCCTGTCGATTCGGGGCTGAGCGGTTCGGTCTCGCCAGTGACGCGGAGCTTTGAAGGCGACGCCGTCGATCGCGTTTCGGAGCTCGGTCCAGCGTTTCGACGCTGCTGGAATCCGCCTGCGATGACCGGCTCCAGCGACAGCGCCATGGCGACTGTCCGCTTCAGCCTGCGGCGCGACGGCACCATCTTTGGCCAGCCGCGCGTCACCTGGGAAACGCGCCGCACCGACCCCGATCTGCGGGAACGGTTCACCGCCTCCGTGATCGACGCCATCCGAAACTGCGCACCTGTGAGGTTGTCGCCGCGCTTCGGAGCGAGTATCGCGGGGCGACCCTTCACCATTCGCTTCCACGGCCGTGCGCCGTCCAATGAAAGGCCGATCTGATGTCGCTCGATCCCGAGAACACCCTCGTCATGGAAACCACAAAGGGCCGCGTTGTCATCAAGCTGCGCCCCGACCTCGCCCCTGCCCATGTCGAGCGCCTGAAGACGCTGGCGCGCCAGGGCTTCTATGACGGCATCGTCTTCCACCGCGTCATTGATGGCTTCATGGCGCAGGTCGGCTGCCCGCATGGCACCGGCACCGGCGGCTCCGACCTGCCGGACCTGAAGGCCGAGTTCAACGCCGAGCCGCATGTTCGGGGCATCTGCTCGATGGCCCGTTCGCAGAACCCGAACTCGGCCAACAGCCAGTTCTTCATCGTCTTCGACGACGCCCGCTTCCTCGACAAGCAGTACACGGTCTGGGGGCAGGTCGTTGAAGGCATGGAGAATGTCGACAACATCAAGCGGGGCGAGCCGGTGCGTGAGCCGGACTCCATCGTCTCGATGAAGGTGATGGCCGACGCGGCCTGATATCGCCACGGGCCCCGTTCGAACGGGGCCTGAGTTCAGATGAGCCCTCATCCCGGCAGCGCCGCAGGCGCGTCCCGACGGATGGGGGCTCATCTTGTTCTGGTTCGCAGTTTTGTGAGGCGGATTCGATCGTGGATGTCGAACTTTTCGACTTCGACCTGCCGGAAGAACGTATCGCGCTGAGGCCCGTCAGCCCACGCGATGCTGCGCGGATGCTCGTGGTGCGGCCGGATGCAGCCGAACCATTCGAGGATCGCGGCGTTCGCGAACTCGCCAGCCTGCTTCAACCCGGCGACGCGCTCGTCCTCAACGATACGCGCGTGATCCCGTCCCGGCTCTACGGCCGGCGCGTCAGGGGAGAGGCCTCGGCGCGCGTCGAGATCATGCTGCACAAGCGCGAAGCATCCGACCGATGGCTCGCGTTTGCCAGGCCGGCCAAGAAGCTCGCTCTCGGCGAGACGGTCGTGTTCGGCTCGGATGCGGCATCGAATGCGTGCGAGCTCGGCGCGCTGCATGCCGAGGTCGTCGGAAAGGGCGAGGGCGGCGAGGTCGAGTTGCGCTTTGCCTGGTCCGGTCCGGTGCTCGATGAAGCGATCGCGCGGCTGGGTGAGTTGCCGCTCCCGCCCTATATCGCGGGCAAGCGGCCGACCGATCTGGCCGATGCCCACGACTATCAGACGGTTCACGCCCGTATGGATGGAGCCGTGGCCGCCCCGACCGCCGGTCTCCACTTCACGCCGGAGCTGTTTGCAGCCCTCGACGCGCACGGCGTTTCCCGCCATTTCGTGACGCTTCATGTCGGCGCGGGCACGTTCCTCCCGGTCAAGGCCGAGGATACGCGCGAACACCGCATGCATGCCGAATGGGGTAGCGTGAGCACTGAGACCGCAGCAGCGCTGAACCAGGTCAAGGCAAGGGGAGGCCGCATCGTTGCCGTTGGGACCACGGCCCTGCGGCTGCTCGAGAGCGCTGCCGGTGAGAACGGGGTCGTCGCGCCATTCTCCGGTGATACGGCCATCTTCATCACGCCAGGCTATCGCTTCCGGGCCGTCGATATCCTGATGACGAACTTTCACCTGCCGCGCTCGACACTGTTCATGCTGGTCTCGGCTTTCTGCGGGCTCGACCTCATGAAACAGGCCTATGCCCATGCGATCGCGGAGAAATATCGGTTCTATTCCTATGGTGACGGCAGTTTGCTGTTCAGGGCTGAACCCACCACGCCACGCCACGCTTGATCCGGCTCGCAATCGGCCAGCGAAAATGCTACCCGGCAGGGTGAAGAGGATTGTGACACCCTATGGCCGATATTTTTCGTGAGATCGACGAGGAGGTCCGGCGCGACAAGGCGGCGGCGCTCTGGAAGAAATATGGCAACCTGCTGATCGGTTTGGCCGTGGCTGCTGTCGTGGCCGTCGCAGCCTGGCAGGTCTGGCTGTATCGCGAGCAGCAGGCTTCGCAGGCCGTGGGTGCGCGGCTGGAAGAGGCGCTGAGGGCTTCGCGCGACAATCGCGGCGCCGAGGCGGAGTCGATCCTCGTTGACCTCGCGGCCAACGCGCCGGCGGGATACCGCCAGATCGCGCGGTTCCGCCTGGCTGCCGAAACCGGCAAGCGCGACGCTGCCGCGGGCGCAACGGCCTTCGACGCACTGGCGAATGACAGCTCTCTCGATCAGCTCTATCGCGATCTTGCCCGGCTTCGTGCCGGGATGTTGCGCGTCGATCTTGCGCCCTATGCCGAGACCCGCGCCGCGCTTGAGCCGCTCGCGTCTCCGCAGGGCGTCTGGCGCCATTCGGCCCGTGAGTTTCTCGGCATTGCCGCCCTCAAGGCCAATCTGTTCGAGGATGCCGGCCGCTGGTTCGATGCCATCGTGACCGATCCGCAATCGCCGCAGGTGCTGCGCCAGCGTACCGATCTCTATCTTGCGCTGGTGCGCGGCGGCGCCGTCGAGACCAAGAATTGACCCGACGCGCCGATCCCGGCGCGTAACAGGACGAATTTGAACACCATGACCGCGACCGTCGCCATCATCGGCCGGCCGAATGTCGGCAAATCGACGCTCTTCAACCGGCTCGTGGGCAAGAAGCTCGCTCTGGTCGATGACCGGCCGGGCGTGACCCGCGACCGGCGCGAAGGTGATGCCTCACTCGGCCATCTGCGCTTCCGCATCATCGATACCGCCGGACTCGAGGAGGCCGACAAGGACTCCCTTGCGGGCCGCATGCGCGCTCAGACCGAGACCGCGATCGCTCAGGCCGACGTGATCCTTTTCATGATCGATGCGCGGCTTGGCCTGACGCCGATGGACCAACCCTTCGCGGATCTGGTGCGCCGTTCTGGAAAGCCTGTGATCCTGCTCGCCAACAAGGCGGAAGGGAACAAGGGCAAGGACGGCACATTCGAGGCCTATGCGCTCGGGCTCGGCGACCCCGTTCCGTTCTCGGCCGAACATGGCGAAGGCACCGCGGATCTGCTCGAAGCGCTCGTGCCATTCATTGCCGACGAGCCAGACGAAGACGAGGACGATCAAGCCTGGGCCGAAGCTCCCGCCGCGGATCTCGATGAAGACAGCGACCCCAACAAGCCGCTGCGCGTCACCATTATCGGCCGCCCCAATGCCGGCAAGTCGACGCTGGTCAACCGGATGATTGGCGAAGACCGGCTGCTGACGGGACCGGAAGCCGGGATMACCCGAGACACCATCTCGGTTGACTGGGAGTGGCGCAGCCGCCCGGTCAAGCTCTTCGACACGGCGGGCATGCGCAAGCGCGCCCGCATCGAGGAGAAGCTCGAAAAGCTCTCGGTCGCCGATGCGCTTCGGGCCATTCGGTTCGCCGAAGTCGTCGTCGTCCTGCTCGATTCGACCATTCCCTTCGAGAAACAGGACCTGACGCTGGTCGACCTGACCGAGCGCGAAGGCCGGTCGGTTGTCATCGGGCTGAACAAGTGGGATCTCGTTGCCGACAAGCAAGGCCTGCTGGCCGAGCTCAAGGAGAAGGCGAACCATTTGCTGGCGCAGGTGCGCGGCGTGCAGATCGTTCCGCTGTCAGGTCTGGCGGGCGAGGGTATCGACCGGCTGATGCAGGCTGTCTTCGCCAGCTATGACGTCTGGAATCGCCGCGTCTCCACGGCGCGGATCAACCGCTGGCTCGAAGGCGTGCTCTCGGCTCACCCGCCTCCGGCCGTCGCCGGACGCCGCATCAAGATCCGCTATATGACGCAGGCAAAGGCGCGCCCGCCGACTTTCGCGCTGTTCGGCAACCAGCTCGACCATTTGCCGGTGTCCTATACGCGCTATCTCGTCAACAATCTGCGCGAGGCATTCGAGCTGCCGGGCACACCGATCCGCCTGCATACGCGCGGCGGTGACAATCCCTACGATCGCAACAAGCGCAAGTGAAGGTCACCGTCGTCGGCGCGGGCATTGGCGGCCTTGCGACGGCCTGGGCTCTCAGCGGACGTGGCCATGACGTAACGCTGCTCGAGCAGGCGCCGGTGATTCCCAATCCCTACGCCGCCTCGGGCGACCAGCATCGCATCATCCGTCGCGCCTATGGCAGTGCCGATGGCTATGCCCGCACCATCCCGGAGGCCTTCGCGGCATGGGACGAGATGTGGGCTGATCTCGGCCGGTCCCACCTCGCCAATTGCGGCGTTCTCGGCGTCTCGCTGCAGGAGGGCGACGAGGGCGAGCAGTATCGCGACGGGCTCGACCGGACGTCACAGCCTTATACGCTGCATGCGCCTGCCGAAGCCGCGACGCGCTGGCCCTTTCTCGATGCGGCAAGCCTCCGCTACGCCTATTTCAGTGCCGACGGCGGCGCTCTCTTTCCGGCACGGATTGCGGCGGATCTGCTCCGACTTCTGGCGGAACGCGGCGTCGCGATTCAGGCCAATGCGCGTGTTTCTGCCGTGGAGCCGGATGCCGGCGTCGCCATCCTTGACGATGGGGCGCGGATTGCTGCCGACCAGGTCGTGGTGACGGCTGGGGCCTGGGTGCTGCGCCTGTTCCCGGAACTCGGCGATGCGCTGAAGACCTACCGCACTGCGGTCGTCTATCTCGATCCGCCCGGGGATCTCCGTGACGCCTGGCAGCGTGCGCCTGCCATGGTCAGCGTCGGTGGCGACAGACACGGTTACATCCTGCCGCCGGTGGACGGGACCGAACTGAAGCTGGGCGCAGGAATCCATCGCCGCCCGAGAGAGCCCGACGAGGAGCGCGAGCCTCGTCCCGGGGAGGGCGAGCAGATCCGCGACTATTTTGCCCCGCCGCTCGCTCGGCTCGATGAGTATCGCGTCAAGCGTACCGCGACCTGCGCCTATACCTTCACCGAGGATGGCACATTCTTCGCGCGCCGGATTGGCAAGGCGCTCGCGGTCTCCGCATGTTCGGGGCATGGCTACAAATTTGGCGCCGCGGTCGGTCGACGGGTCGCGACTGCTCTGGAGAGCGGAGACGACGCCGCATTGTTCCGCTGGTTGCGGGCGGAGTAGGCCAGATGGAGGGGCGGATGCTCGAGACGGTCAGCGCCCTGTTCGTCAGCCCGGAAAACAAGGTTCTGCTCGGCTTGAGGGCATCCTGGAAGCGCGCATGGGCCGATCACTGGGATGCGATCGGTGGCCGGGTCGAACCGGGGGAAGGCCTCCAGGAAGCGCTTCTGCGCGAATGCCGTGAGGAAGTTGGCCTTGTCCCGACACGGTATCAGCTGGTGCTGTCGGAGCCGGAGCGCTTTCCGGAGCGCAATGGCGAGGCGCTGCACCACATCTACGTCGTGCATGCCTGGGCGGGCGGGGACGCGGTCAACCTCTGCGACGAGCATGTCGAGATACGCTGGTTTACGCTCGACGAGATGGCGGCGCTGCCAAACCTCACCATCCCCGATCTGATCACGCTGGCGCGTGCGGCGCCGCGCGCGGGAGACTGATTGCTCTCGAGCAGGGCATCAGACCGAAAAGTGGAATCCACCTCTCGGGGAAAATCCGATGCTGCCTAAAGAGAGGGATCGCCACTTTGCGCCCCCCAGGACGCGCGCCAATTTAGGCCGGCATTTGCGGGCTCAGTACCTTGCCCTGCGGAAAATCGAAAATCTTGCCGGTCTCCGCCCAATCGGGCGAGGCCAGGCGTACGAGATGCGGAGCGAGGTCTTCCGGGGTCTTCAGCGTCAGCGGATCCTCGCCCGGCATCGCTTCTTCCCGCATGCGGGTGCGCAGGGGGCCGGGGTTGACGATCATCACCTTGAGCGGGGTCGTCACGGTCTCGGCTGCATAGGTGCGCGCCATGGCCTCGACGGCCGCCTTCGAGATCGAGTACGGGCCCCAATAGGCCAGGCACTTATGCGCCGCACCTGACGACATCACGATGACCCGGCCCGAATCCGAGGCCTGCAGGGCCGGTTCGACCGATTTGATCAGGCGCCAGTTGGCCGTGACATTGGTTTCGAACACCTTGGCCCATTCCTTCGGCGAGGCATGGGTGAGCGGGGTCAGGGGGCCGAGGATGCCGGCATTGGCGAGCAGGATGTCGAGTTTGCCCCAGCGCTGCAGCAGAGCGGGGCCAAGCTTCTCGATCGCAGCCGCATCGCCGAGGTCGACAGGAACCAGCGTCGCACTGCCGCCAATGCCCTGAATCTCATCATCGAGTTCTTCAAGCGCGCCGGAGGTTCGCGCCAGAGCAACGACATGGGCGCCGGCATTGGCGAAGGCGAGGGCTGCGGCGCGGCCAATACCGCGCGACGCGCCAGTGACGAGCGCGACGCGCCCTGCGAGAGGCTTGGTCATCATAGACTCTTGTGATCAGCCGGCTTCGGCCAAGAGGGACAATTCCTGCTTGGCGCTCTCGCCGATGACGTCGGTCAGCGAGGTCGGGTAGTCGCCGGTGAAGCAATGGTCGGTGAATTGCGGCCGGGCGGGATCGCGCCGTTCATGCCCCATGGCGCGGTAAAGACCGTCGACCGAGAGAAAGGCGAGCGAATCCGCGCCGACGAACTGGCGCATCTCCTCAAGGGTATGCGTTGCCGCCAGCAGCTTCTCGCGGTCGGGCGTGTCGATGCCGTAGTAGTCGGGATGGGTGATCGGCGGCGACGAGATGCGGAAATGCACCTCGCGCGCTCCAGCCTCGCGCATCATCTTGACGATCTTGAACGAGGTCGTACCGCGCACGATCGAGTCGTCGACCAGAACGATACTCTTGCCCTCGACCACGCTGCGGTTGGCCGAATGCTTCAGCCGCACGCCGAGTTCGCGGACCTTCTGGGTCGGCTCGATGAAGGTGCGCCCGACATAATGGTTGCGGATAATGCCGAGCTCGAAGGGAACGCCGCTTGCCTGGGCAAAGCCCAGCGCCGCCGGCACGCCCGAATCCGGTACGGGCACGATCACATCGGCATTTGCCGGCGCTTCCGAGGCCAGCTGCGCGCCCATGCGCTTGCGACGTTCATAGATGCTCTGGCCCTTCACGATCGAGTCCGGCCGGGCGAAGTAGATATACTCGAAGATGCAGGGGCGTTCCGCAACCGGCGGGAAGGGCTTGTGGCTCTCGATGCCGTCCTCGGAGATGACGACGACTTCGCCGTTCTCGACCTCACGGACGAACTTGGCGCCGATGATGTCGAGCGCACAGGTCTCGGAGGTCAGGATCGGTGCCCCGTCGAGCTCGCCGAGCACGAGCGGGCGGATGCCCAACGGATCGCGAGCGCCAATCAACTTCTTGTTGGTGATGCCGACGAAGGCATAAGCGCCCTCGATCTGGCGGATGGCATCGACAAAACGATCGATGAAGCGGGTCTTGCGGCTGCGGGCGACAAGATGGAGCAGCACCTCCGTATCGGAGGTCGACTGATAGATCGCACCGTCACGGACAAGGTTGCGGCGCAGCGTCAGGCCGTTGGTGAGGTTGCCGTTATGCGCAACGGCAAAGCCGCCGCCATGCAGCTCGGCGAAGAGCGGCTGGACGTTTCGGAGGATCGTTTCCCCCGTTGTCGAATAGCGCACATGACCGATCGCCTGCGCGCCCTGGAGATTGTCGATGACCGAGGCTTCCGAAAACGCATCGCCGACAAGGCCGAGACGCCGCTCCGAATGGAAGCGCCTGCCGTCGAAGGTCACGATACCAGCCGCTTCCTGGCCACGATGCTGGAGAGCATGCAGGCCGAGCGCGGTCAGCGCGGCGGCATCGGCATGACCGAAGATGCCGAAGACGCCGCATTCCTCGCGCAGCCGGTCGGCATAGGGATCGAAGGCGTCGTGGGTCTCGGGTTGAGACGTCATTACGGGCTCCATACGCTGTAACACGGCTGCGTTACGCTCCAATTACGGACGAGTTTGGGCAGGCGTTCCCGGGCGGGTGCCTTCGATCGCACGCTGTAGCGCCTGGCGGTCGTTGGCGTTCGGCACTTCAGTGCGGCGCTGCGGGTCAGCGGTCGGGCTCGCCGGTGGGCGCGGCTCCTCGGCCGGCGCCTCGGCGGGCTCTTCGCCGGTCTTGGGCTTCAGCAGCTTCTTGACGAAGTCAGAATTGATGTCCTGCGGCAGCATCGTCAAAAGCGAGCGGCCGGTCTCTTCGAGGATCGGCTTGGCCTTGGCGTCCTTTGCCCAGGTCGGGAGATTCTTGTCGCCCATCAGCGCGGTGAAGAACACGTAACCGATCACCGCCAGCAGCAGCCCGCGGGCGGCGCCGAAGACAAAGCCGAGCGTCCGGTCGAGCGCGCCGATACGCGAGTCGAGGACGAAATCGGAAATCCGGGCAGTCACGAGCGACACGATGATCAAGGTTACCAGGAACAGGGCCGCGATCACGGCGACCAACGCGATGGTCTGGTTCGGGATATGTTGCTGCGCCAGCGGCAGGAGCTGGGGATGAAACACCCAAGCCACCACAGCTGCCGTCGCCCAGGACGCGATAGCCAACACTTCTCGTGTCAGCCCGCGCACAGCGGCCAGCAACGCCGAGATCAGAACCACGCCGATGACGACGAGATCGAGGATTGTGACAGGCATGTAGGAAGCCGCTTCTCTAGCATCTAGGGGTGGCCCGCAAGAAATGGGCTGGCCGCAACGATTTTGCTATACGCGTTCGAAGGGGTTCCGTCACCCTTGGGGGCGGTTCATTTCACATCCCTGCGAGGAGCGCGAGCCGCGATATCGGCGACGAGCTCCGCAACATGCCCGAAACGGCGCAGTCCCAGCCCGCTGCCATCGCCGAAATCTGCTCCACCTGCGGGAAAGAGTGCAGCCTCGAAGCCGAGCTTGGCAGCCTCGCGCAAGCGGGCAGCCGTGACGGAAACCGGACGAATCGCCCCCGACAGTGCGATCTCGCCAAAATAAACGCCTTCGGCCGGCAGAATCGCTCCGGTMAGCGAGGAGATCAGCGAGGCGGCAACCGCCAGATCCGCGGCCGGCTCGTTGACCCGCAGGCCGCCGGCTACGTTGAGATAGACATCATGCTGGCCGAGCCTTAGGCCGCCATGGGTTTCGAGCACGGCAAGCACCATCGCGAGACGGCTGTTCTCCCAGCCGACGACAGCGCGCCGCGGCGTGCCAAGTGAGGTCGGCGAGACCAGCGCCTGGATCTCGACCAGCACCGGCCGCGTGCCCTCAACTCCGGCGAAGACCGCGGCCCCAGGGGCGGCCTGATCCCGGCCCGCCAGGAAAAGGGCCGATGGATTGGTGACTTCCGACAATCCCTTGCCGGTCATCTCGAAGACGCCGATCTCGTCAGTTGCTCCGAAGCGGTTCTTCTGCCCGCGCAGGACGCGGAAGGCATGTGCGCCTTCGCCCTCGAAGGAGAGAACGGCGTCGACCATATGCTCGACCACACGCGGCCCGGCGATCTGACCGTCCTTAGTGACATGGCCTACGAGGATCAGGCAGGCGCCGCTGGTCTTGGCATAGCGGATCAATGCCTGGGCCGAGCCTCGTACCTGCGTCACTGTGCCCGGCGCGCTTTCAACCTCGCCCGACCACATGGTCTGGATCGAATCGATCACGACGAGGGCCGGACGCTGACCCTGATTGAGGGTGGCGACGATGTCCTCGACATTGGTTTCTGCAGCGAGGTCGACCGGCGCATCGGCGAGGCCCATGCGTTCGGCCCGCAGGCGGACCTGCCCGGTCGATTCTTCGCCCGAGACATAGACGACGCGATGGCCGCCATTGGCGAGCGCCGCACAAGCCTGCATCAGCAGGGTCGATTTGCCGATGCCGGGATCGCCGCCGATCAACAGCACAGAGCCGGGCACGAAACCGCCACCGGTGACGCGGTCGAGCTCACCGATGCCGGCGACAATGCGGGGAGCATCCTGTGTCTCGCCTTTGAGCGTCTCGAGCGCAAAGACACGGCCCCGCGCGCGGCCGTTCGACGAGCCGCGTCCGCCCGGCACCGGCGCAGCCTGCGCTTCCTCGCTGAGCGACGACCATGTGCCGCAGGCGTCGCATTTGCCCTGCCAGCGATGATAGACTGCGCCGCAGGCTTGGCAGGTATAGGTTGGACCGCGTTTCGCCATTCGGCACTAGAGCCCGACATAGCGGCGCGCATAGCGCCCGCCCAGCCCGGTCAGGATCTCGTAGCCGATGGTCTTGGCTCCAGCGCCCACCGTCTCGATGTCGAGCGGCCCGCCGATCAGCGTCACCGGCGCGCCCCGCACGGCGGCAGCGGCAGGCGCATCCGTGACATCGATGATGATCAGGTCCATCGAAACCGTGCCGACGAAGGGGCAGGTAACGCCGCCAACGATCGCCGAACCGCCGGTGCTGCTATCCGTCCAGCTCGCATTGCGCGGGTAGCCATCGGCATAGCCGAGGCAGATCGTGGCGAGCTTGCGCGGCCCCGGTGCGGTCCAGCGGCCGTTATAGCCCACCTGCGTGCCGGCCTGGACCTCGCGCAGTTGGAGAATGCGTGCCTCCAGCCCGATGACAGGCTGCATCGGGTTCGGCTGGTTCGGCGTCGGGTTGCCGCCATAGAGTGCGTAGCCCGGCCGGGTGAGCTGATAGGATGGGACATCCTTGAGGAAATGACCCGAAGAGTTCTTCAGCGAGGCGGGAATGCCGGGGAAGGCGGCTGCAATATCGGCGAAGGCTGCGGCCTGTCGCGCGTTGGCTGGATCGGCCTCATCCTCGGATGAGGCGAAATGCGACATCACAAGACCGATGCCTGCGGCCGTGATCGTGCCTGAGCGCTCACGCGCGAGGTTCAAGCCTTCGCCGGCCCAGAGCCCGAGCCGGTTCATCGCGGTGTCGACATGCAGTGCCGCCGACCTGACCGCGGCTCCGCCCTGGCGGAAAGCGGCCCATTCGAGCAGTTCTTCATGCGAACCGAGCACCGGTGACAGGCCGTGCAGGGCAAAGTGGCCGCAGGTTTCCGGCAAGAGGCCGTTCAGCACATAGATCGCCGCGTCCGGATCCACGGCTCGTGCCCGAATGCCCTCGGACAGATGGGCGACGAAGAACGTCCGGCAGCCGGCCTTGGCGAGAGCTGTGACCGCTGGCTCGATGCCGATGCCATAGGCGTCGGCCTTGACCACGGCGCTGGTCTCGGCCCCGCTGGCACGCTGTCCGAGCGCACGCCAATTCGCTACCAGCGCCCCGAGATCGATCGTCAGTGTCGCGCCGGCCATGCCGGCATCCGGGGTATCGAAGGCGGTCATATCTGTTCCGGCAAATGGGCTTCTTCGGCGCGGTCGGAGAAGCGTGTGACGTCGGCATCGAACTGCAGGGCGATGGTGCCGGTCGGGCCGTGACGCTGTTTGCCGATGATCAACTCGGCGAGACCATGGGCCACCTCCATCTCGTTGAGCCAGGTCGCATGTTCCGGCGTGCCGGCACGCGGTTCCTTGCCCTTGAGGTAATATTCCTCGCGATAGACGAACATCACGACGTCAGCGTCCTGCTCGATCGAGCCCGATTCGCGCAGGTCCGAGAGCTGGGGCCGCTTGTCGTCGCGGTTCTCGACCTGGCGCGAGAGCTGCGAGAGCGCGATGATCGGTACCGAGAGTTCCTTGGCCAGCGCCTTCAGGCTGGTCGTGATCTCGGTCAGTTCCTGCACGCGGTTCTCGCCCTTCTTGGCCGAGCCCGAGAGCAGCTGGAGGTAGTCGATGAAGAGAGCATCGAGCCCCTTCTGGCGCTTCAGCCGTCGCGCGCGCGCCATCAGTTGGGCGATCGAGAGGCCACCGGTCTGGTCGATATAGAGCGGCAGTTTCTCGATCTGGTTTGCGACATCGGCCAGCCGCGCGAAATCGCCTTCGGAGATGCGGCCCTGCCTGATCTTGTATGACGAGATGCCCGATTGTTCGGCGACGATACGGGTCGCGAGCTGGTCGGCCGACATTTCGAGTGAGAAGAAGGCGACGATACCGCCGTCGACGGATTTGAGCGAACCGTCATCCTGTCGCTCGCCGCGCCAGGCCTTGGCGATGTTGAACGCGATATTGGTCGCAAGCGAGGTCTTGCCCATGGCCGGGCGACCGGCCAGCACGATCAGGTCCGAGCGCTGCAGGCCGCCCATGCGCGCGTCGAGATCGCGGAGGCCGGACGAGATGCCTGAGAGACCGCCGGCGCGCTGGTAGGCGCTCGCCGCCATGTCGATCGCGAGGCGAAGCGCGCCATCGAATTTCTGGAACCCGCCCTCGTAGCGGCCCTTCTCGGCCAGTTCATAGAGCCGACGCTCGGCTTCCTCGATCTGCTCGCGAGGCGCCATCTCGACCGGTGCGTCATAGGCGACGTTGACCAGATCCTCACCGACGCCAATGAGCAGGCGCCGGATGGCGAGTTCGTAGATGGTGCGCCCGTAATCCTGCGCGTTGATGATGGTCGTGGCCTCGGCCGCGAGGCGCGCGAGATATTGCGAGGCCGTGATGCCGCCAAGATCGATCTCGGCGAGAAATGTCTTCAACGTGATCGGCGTCGCGATCTTGCCCGCTCGGATCAAACTCGCGGTCAACTCGAAGATGCGCTGGTGGATCGGCTCGAAGAAATGGTCCTGCAGCAGGAAGTCCGAGACGCGGTAGAACGCGTCGTTATTGACCAGGATTGCACCCAGCAGCGCCTGCTCAGCCTCGATATTATGGGGCTGGACGCGATACTCCGCCTCTTGACTGTCGAGACGGGCAACGAGGGCGGTGGCAGTGGCCATGATCTGCGGGCAAGCTCGGCTGAGATGAGTCGGATAAAATGTACTCTAGCACCCTGACGCCCGATGCCAGCAGGCAATGCGGCTTCCTCCCGATCTTCACACCCCTCCAACGAAAAGGGCGCCGTGTTGCCACGGCGCCCTTGACTCATGGTTAGACGAGGTCGTCTCAGCGATCGTCGTTGTCGCCGGCCTCGGCCAGTGCCGCGCCGACCTCGAGACCGAGATCGTCGAGATCGAACTCCTCGCGAGCCGTGACGTTCTCACCGCGGACCTGGCGCTCGGCCTCTTCAGCGGAACGGGCGATGTTGATGGTGACGGTGACCGAAACCTCAGGATGCAGCACGACCGGAACGGTGTGCAGACCGAGCGTCTTGATCGGCGCGTTCAGGGTGATCTGGCTACGGTCGACGCTGAAGCCGTCCGCGGTCAGGGCCTCGGCGATGTCGCGGGTCGAGACCGAACCGTAGAGCACGCCGGACTCGCCCGACTGACGCAGCATCACGACCGAGTGGCCGTTCAGCGTCTCGGCGACCGAATCGGCCTCCTTCTTGAGCTCGAGATTGCGGGTCTCGAGCTGGGCGCGCTGCGTCTCGAAGCGCTTCCTGTTCTCTTCGGTGGCGCGCAGCGCCTTGCCGCGGGGCAGCAGGAAATTACGGCCGAAGCCGTCACGCACGCGGACGACTTCGCCCATCTGGCCGAGCTTGGCGACGCGTTCGAGCAGGATCACTTCCATTGGTCTTCTCCTTCTTGTGTTTGATGTCAGGCGTTAGGCATGGGTGGAACGGTGGGTGGGGCCTTTCGGCGCCCCAGCAGAGAATCGACGATGCCGGCAAGCGACAGCAGCGGTGTCAGCAGGGCCTGCATGATGACGAGCGCGAGATAGACCGAGATCAGCGCCGGCCCGCGCCAGGCTTTGCCGCGCGTCAGATCGTGGATGGTGGCCAGCCCGCTGAACATGAAGGCAGCGAGGAGTGCGCCGGTCATCGCAGCTCCGGCGACGCCGATGAAACCGCCGAGCGTGCCTATCGCCATTGCCAGGCCAAGCAGGATCAGCGCCTGGCGGGGAACCGTCGTTGCCGGAATGAAAGGCCACGGGCGCGGCAGCCGGCCGGAGACCTGCACTGCCTTGGCCGCAAGCCAGAGATTGGCGACGATCGTCGTGACGAAGGACGCGCCGATCCCGACGGGGACCGCGGGCGCGAGCGTCAGCGCAAGCTCGGAAACCTTCACATCTGCTGGCAAGGCGATGAGGCGGCTGCGCACCATCTCGGAGAGCAGGTTCTCGATGACGCGTGCGATCACCGTGCGATAGGTGTCGTAGTCCGTGGTCATCACGAGAGCGCTGCCAACGGTTGTCAGCGCGGCTATTGCGGCGATCCAGACCAGAAGATGACCGAGCGGATACCACTCGGCACCGCCCGTGCCGTCATGACGGGCAAGAAGCGCGAGGTAGGCAATCCACCAGGCTGGCAGCGCGACGATCAGCGCATAATTCAGCCCGGCGGCAAAGCTGAGCGCGATCATGCCGGCGATCGCGCCGGCTGCGGTCGCAACAAGCCCGGCGCGATGATTCCAGCCGAGTGCCGCGATGAAGATCGGAAGAGGGGCTGCGGAATACAGCAGAATAGCCAGCGGCGATCCGGTGATCACCACTGCGAAAAGAAGGGCCGAGACAAGGCCCGCACCGATGCCGACGATCGGAAGCATTCTTCGTCCTGCTGTCCCGCTGCTCGAAAATGGCAGGGTGAGAGGCATCTTGCCTCAACATACCCGGCGGGATTTCACCGCTGGGCGACTAGGGGTTCGGCCATCGCCGGTGCAAGGCACCGGCGATGGGTCGCAATCCGCTTAGCGGATGACGTAGGGCAGCAGGCCCAGGAAGCGGGCGCGCTTGATCGCCTGGGCGAGCTCACGCTGCTTCTTGGCCGAAACGGCCGTGATACGCGACGGCACGATCTTGCCGCGCTCGGAGATGTAGCGCGAAAGCAGGCGCACATCCTTGTAGTCGATCTTCGGAGCGCCTTCGCCCGAGAACGGGCAGGACTTGCGGCGGCGGAAGAAGGGGCGGCGGGCGCCGGCGGAAGCGGTCGACATGGCTTAGGCCTCCGTGCCGGTGGTTTCGGTGGTCTCGTCTTCGCGACGCGGACGGTCACGGCGCGGGCCGCGATCGAAACGGTCGCCGCCACGCTCGAAGCGGTCACCGCCGCGCTCGCCGCGGTCGTCACGATCGCGCTTCTGCAGCATGGCCGACTGGCCTTCCTCGAGCTCCTCGACGCGGATCGTCAGGAAGCGCAGGACGTCTTCGTTGATGCGCATCTGGCGCTCCATCTCCAGCACGGCGGCGGAGGGAGCGTCGATGTTCAGCAGCGAGTAATGAGCCTTGCGGTTCTTGCGGATGCGATACCCGAGCGACTTCACGCCCCAGTACTCGGTCTTGGTGACCGAGCCGCCATTCGCCTCGATGATGCCCTTGAACTGTTCGACAAGAGCTTCGACTTGCTGCGCGCTGACATCCTGCCGCGCGAGCAGCACATGCTCGTACAATGCCATTATGGCCTTCCTTTGTTTTACCCTGTTTCGCTCGGCGCGGAGCCCTCCGAGCCCTGGATAAGGCCCGACAGGATTTCATCGAAGGCGGAGACACGGGATGGCGGTTCGAGAGCCGAACCTGCGGATGCTTGATAAGCGCCCGCCATCCGTTCAGCCTCCGGCCGAACAAACAGGAGGCGGCTGATACAGCGTCGTGGCCATTTCCGCAAGCCAAATCACTGCACAGGTGGCCGCGAATTCTCCAGCAAAGCTTGACTTGGCCTCCCAAGCAATGTGAGAGCGCCGTCGCGATGACTAATTTATGAACATCGGGATTTTCTCAGCATGACAACCGCGTTCATCTTTCCCGGCCAGGGCTCTCAGGCCGTCGGCATGGGCAAGACCTTGGCCGACGCCTTTCCGGTGGCCAGGGCAGTCTTTGCCGAGGTCGACGACGCCCTGTCGCAGAAGCTTTCGGCGATCATGTGGGAGGGTCCTGCCGAGGAGTTGACGCTGACCGCCAATGCTCAGCCTGCCCTGATGGCTGTGAGTCTTGCCGTGATCCGCGTCCTTGAGGCGGAGGCGGGCCTGTCGCTGCAGCGCGATGCGGCCTTCGTGGCCGGCCACTCGCTCGGCGAGTATTCTGCGCTGGCGGCTGCCGGCAGCTTCTCGATTGCGGATGCTGCGCGCTTGTTGCGGATTCGCGGCGACGCCATGCAGAAGGCTGTGCCGGCAGGCGAGGGGGCGATGGCAGCGCTGCTCGGGGTCGAGCTCGAACAGGCGCGCGAGATTGCCAGGGATGCAGCGCAAGGCGAGGCCTGCGAAGCTGCCAATGACAATGGTGGCGGACAGGTCGTTCTCTCCGGCAGCAAGGCGGCGATCGAGCGGGCTATTGCGCTCTCCGGGCAGCGCGGCGTCAAGCGCGCCCTGCCACTACCGGTATCAGCGCCCTTCCATTGCGCGCTGATGCAACCTGCCGCCGATGCTATGCGCGAGGCCCTGGCAAGGGTCGCTCTGGCGGCGCCGGTTGTTCCGGTGATGGCCAATGTCGGAGCTGCTCCGCTGAGCGACCCGGATGCGATCCGCGCGTCGCTGGTGGCGCAGGTGACGGGAACCGTGCGCTGGCGCGAATGCGTGCAGGCTATGGCCGATGCCGGCGTGACCCGTTTCGTCGAGGCAGGCAGCGGTAAGGTGCTGGCCGGCTTGGTCAAGCGTATCGCAGCCGGCACGAGTGCGGTTTCGCTCGGCGCCGCCGACGATATCCGCAATTACAGTGCCCAGAACGGGTGAGCCGGCAGGATGCCGGGTCGATATAAAGAGGAGGCAGCATGTTTGACCTGACGGGGAAGAAAGCCCTGGTCACCGGCGCGACCGGAGGGCTGGGCGGCGCGATCGCCCGCACGCTCCACGGCCTCGGTGCCAGCGTCGCTCTGTCCGGCACGCGGGTCGAGGCGCTCGAGGCTCTCGCAGCCGAGTTTGGCGAGCGCGTCGTGATTGCGCCCTGCAACCTGTCGGACAAGGATTCGGTCGAGGCGCTMGTCCCGACTGCTGAGGAGAAGCTCGGGGGGCTCGATATCCTCGTCAACAATGCTGGCGTGACGCGCGACAATCTTTTCCTCCGCCTCAAGGACGAGGACTGGGACAGCGTGATCGCCGTCAATCTGACCGCAGCATTCCGGCTGTCGCGGGCGGCCGTGAAGACGATGATGCGCCGCCGCTATGGCCGCATCGTTTCGATCGGTTCGGTCGTCGGCGTCACCGGCAATCCCGGGCAGGGCAATTACGCCGCCTCGAAAGCCGGGCTGATCGGGATGTCCAAGGCGCTGGCGGCGGAAGTCGCCAGCCGCAACATCACGGTGAATGTCGTTGCACCGGGCTTCATCGAGTCGCCGATGACGCAGGCGCTCAACGACAAGCAGCGCGAAGGCATCCTCGCCGACGTGCCGATGGGCCGATTGGGTGTGGGTGACGATGTTGCTGCAGCTGTCGCTTATCTCGCCAGCAACGAGGCCGCTTACGTGACCGGGCAGACGCTTCACGTCAACGGTGGAATGGCAATGATTTGAAGGTCTTGAGAAGGTTCTTTGTAACCTTCCCAGATCGGTTTGCGGCTCTCGTCAGCTATCGACGAGTGTGTTAACTAGCGCCGTCGCGCTGCAGCGCGCGTGCTCGGGGGGACTTGACGCGAACCCTGTTGTTGCGTTTGTGCAGCCTTAAGAGTTCCGCCCCGGCGGCATTCCGGAAGGGGTGCCGGGTGGCGGGAGCGGTTCCCTACACGCATCGCGATCCAGCGATGCGTTTCAAGCTTTGAGGAAAAGATCCATGAGCGATGTCGCCGAGCGCGTGAAGAAGATCGTGATCGAGCATCTCGGCGTCGAACCCGAGAAGGTCGTCGAAGGCGCCAACTTCATTGAAGATCTGGGTGCCGACAGCCTCGATACGGTCGAGCTCGTGATGGCTTTCGAGGAAGAGTTCGGCGTCGAGATTCCGGACGATGCTGCCGAGACGATCGTCACGGTCGGCGACGCCGTCAAGTTCCTCTCGAAGAGCGCCTGATCGGCCTCTGGCCGTTACTGCATCATGAGCCCACGCAGCTACACCATGCGACGTGTCGTGGTGACCGGGCTTGGCATGGTGACGCCGCTTGCATGCGGCGTCGAGCCGACCTGGTCACGTCTGATCTCCGGCGCCAGCGGCGCCGGTCCGATCACGAGCTTCGACGCGAGCGACCTTCCCGCCCAGATCGCCTGCAATATTTCGCGCGGCGATGGTTCCGACGGCACCTTCAATCCTGACGATTGGATGGAGCCGAAGGAACAGCGGAAGGTCGATGATTTCATCGTCTTCGCAATGGCGGCTGCGACGCAGGCGCTCAATGATGCCGGGTGGAAACCCGAAAGCTACGAGGACCAGATCGCGACCGGTGTCGCGATCGGGTCCGGCATTGGTGGGCTCGGCGGCATCTATGAAGCGTCGATCCTGCTCAAGGAGCGCGGCCCGCGCCGCCTCTCGCCTTTCTTCATTCCCGGCCGGTTGAGCAATCTCGCCGCCGGCTATGTTTCGATCACGCACGGCCTCAAGGGGCCGAATCACGCAGTGGTCACGGCTTGCTCGACCGGCGCTCATGCCATTGGCGATGCCTCGCGGATGATCGCTCTCGGCGATGCCAAGGTGATGGTCGCGGGTGGCACCGAATCGGCGATCAACCGCATCGGCATTGCCGGGTTCTGCGCGTGTCGCGCGCTGTCCACTGGCTTCAACGACACGCCTGAGAAAGCCTCGCGTCCCTATGACAAGGATCGCGACGGCTTCGTCATGGGCGAGGGGGCAGGGGTCGTCGTTCTCGAGGATCTCGAGCATGCCAAGGCGCGCGGTGCGCGCATCTATGCCGAAATCGTCGGGTACGGCATGTCGGGTGATGCTTATCATATCACCTCGCCGGCCGAGGATGGCGACGGTGCCTATCGTTGCATGTCGGCGGCGCTCGATCGTGCCGGGGTCACGGCGGGTGATCTCGACTACATCAACGCGCATGGCACCTCGACCCAGCTCGGCGACGAAATCGAGCTGCGGGCAGTCGAGCGGCTGCTCGCCAACGCTCCGCGGAAGCCCGCCATGTCCTCGACCAAGTCGGCGACGGGACACCTGCTCGGCGCGGCAGGCGCGATCGAGGCGATCTTCACGGTCCTCGCGATTCGCGACCAGATCGCACCGCCGACGATCAATCTCGACAACCCATCCGTCGAGACCGATCTGGACCTGGTGCCGAATGTCGCGAAGAAGCGCAGCATCGAGATCGCTCTCTCCAATTCCTTCGGGTTTGGCGGGACGAACGCCTCGCTGGTGATCCGGCGTTTCGTCGACTGACGCACCGGCCGATGAGGCTCAGCGCGCTTTCGCCATAATTTCTGCTAGTCTGTCACCGGATTTCGGGACAGGCTCGAAATGCGTCGCATCGCCAGGGCATTGCGGCGAACCTCACGACACCAGAACGCGAGCGCCAGCACTGTGAACACTTCGCCCCGCGTCGCCCCGAAGAGCCCGAGCGAGGCGTTGAAGCCGGTGGCGCCGCCTGCTCCGCCGCCGAAGGCGCGTCGCAGGAGGCGCAATCCCTTCATCGGCATGCTCAGCGGGTTGTTCACGACTGCGCTCGTCTTGGCCGGCGTCGTCGGTGCTGGAATCGCTGTGGTCGGCAGCCAGGGTAAGGCGCCAGGGCCGCTCGCGAGCGACCGTGTGCTGATCATTCCCAAAGAAAGCGGCCTCACCGAAATTGCCGAGCTCCTTCAGCGCGAGGGATTGATCGAGCATCCCTGGACCTTCAAGGTTTCGGCGCTGATCTCCGGCAATTGGACCAAGCTCAAGGCGGGTGAGTATCTGTTCAAGGCTCGCGCCAGCCAGCAGGACATTCTCGACATCATTGCCGAGGGCAAGGCGGTCGAGCATTCGATCACCGTGCCGGAAGGTCTGACCAGCGAACAGATCATCGCGCGGTTGCGCGACAATGATCTCCTCACGGGCGACGTCATTCAGGTGCCTCGCGAGGGGACCATCCTGCCCGACACTTTCAAGTTTCCACGCGGGTTCACACGGCAGGCGATCGTCGACCGGATGACGCGCGATCAACGCCGTATCCTCAACGATGTCTGGAGTCGCCGCCCTGCCGACCTGCCGATCAAGACGCCGCAGGAGTTGGTGATCCTGGCTTCGATCGTCGAGAAGGAAACCGGCCGCGCCGACGAGCGCCCACGCGTTGCCGGTGTCTTCATCAACCGTCTGAACCGCAAGATGAAGCTGCAATCCGACCCGACGATCGTCTACGGGCTMGTCGGCGGCAAGGGCACGCTCGGCCGCGCGATCCAGCGTAACGAGATTACCCAGGCGACGCCCTACAATACCTATGTCATCGACGGACTGCCGCCGGGCCCGATCGCCAACCCGGGCCGTGCCGCAATGGAGGCCGTGGTCAACCATTCCAGGACCAAGGAGCTCTACTTCGTGGCTGATGGCAGTGGTGGGCACGCCTTCGCCGAGACCTTGGAGCAGCATAACCGCAATGTCGCCCGCTGGCGGCAGGTCGAGTCGCAGCGGCGCGAGGCTGGCAAGCCCTCGCCGGATTCGAATGTCGACAAGGTGGAACCGCCGCCCTCGCCGGATAATCGCACCGAAGCGCCTGGGGCCTCGCGAGCGGCCGATGCGACGTCCGGGGACAGCGAGACGGTGGGGGGCAGCCGGCGTGCGTCGGCGGATGGTCCGGCGGGAACGCGCGCGCGCGCCTTCGATGCGTCGGAAGGGACGAACCGCGATCCGCTGCTGAACCGAAGCTACGATCTCAACTCGTCGAAGCAGGTTCCAGCACTGCGCCCCTGAGCGGCTCTGGCGAGTATGGGCAGTCACGCCCGATTTCTCCCCATCTTCGCGCTTCTATGTGTGCAGCGCGACTTGCGAGCGGTGTTTCGCCTCACTACGGTCCCGCCGCATCAGATACAGCGTCGAGCGGTGATCCTGCGCATTGTGATCGCACGGTGAGCCGTCGGGGGGAGTTTCAGCGTCCATGGCGATCGAGAGCATGACCGGCTTTGCCCGCGCAGCCGGCACCGCAGGTCTTCATGCCTGGGCATGGGAAATCCGCAGTGTCAATGCGCGCGGCCTCGATGTGCGCGTCCGGGTACCTTCCGGGTTCGAAGCCCTGGCCGAGGCGGCGCGCAAGCGCCTCGGCGCCGCCTTTTCTCGCGGTACATTGCACGTGAATCTCTCGATCAACAGCGATGCCCGGCCGGMGAAGCCTCGTATCAACGAGGCGGTGCTTGCGGGCCTGCTGGAATCCGTCGCGAGGCTGCCCGCCTCCGACAGCATCCGTCCGGCGTCCTTTGACGCGCTGCTTGGGATTCGCGGCGTGGTCGAGATTGCCGACGAGGACGAGGATATCCTGGCGCAGCTCGAGGCCCCCTTGCTTGCTGGCCTGGACGCGGTGGTCCTGGGTCTCAAGGAGGCGCGCTCCGCCGAGGGGAGAGCGCTTGAATCCGTTCTCACAGGCCACCTTGCCAGCATTGGCCGTCTGACCGATGAGGCGGAGCAGCATCCCGGGCGGAGTGTGGAAGCGATCCGCGCACGGCTCGCGACGCAGGTGCAGGCCCTGCTCGATGCCAGCCCGGCACTCGATCCGCAGCGCCTGCATCAGGAGGCCGCGCTGCTAGCGGTCAAAGCCGATATCCGCGAGGAGATCGACCGGCTGCATGCTCATGTTGCCGCGTTGCGGGGCTTGTTCGATCAGGGCGGGCCGATCGGCCGGAAGCTCGACTTTCTTGCGCAGGAATTCGGGCGAGAATCCTCGACGCTTTGCGCCAAGGCCGGTGATGCCGGGTTGTCGCGCATCGGGCTCGAGCTGCGGACGGTCGTCGACCAGATGCGCGAACAGGTTCAGAATGTGGAGTGACGGCTGATGGCCGATCTGGTGCGCCCGGCCCGTCGTGGCCTGATGTTGATCCTGTCCTCTCCCTCGGGAGCGGGCAAATCGACCCTGACGCGAACGCTGTCGCAGAAGGAAACCAATCTCGATCTATCGGTCTCGGTCACGACCCGGCTCAAGCGCCCCTCCGAGATTCATGGCGTCCATTATCACTTCATCGACCGCCCTGCCTTCGAGACGTTGCGCGAGCGCGATGATCTGCTCGAATGGGCCGAGGTCCATGGCAATGGCTACGGGACCCCGCGCAAGCCCGTCGAGGATGCGCTGAAGGCCGGCCGCGATGTGCTCTTCGACATCGACTATCAGGGCACGCAGCAGATCCTCGAAAAGGCGCGCGAGGATGTCGTCGCCATCTTCATCCTGCCGCCGTCCATGGCGGAACTGCGCTCTCGGCTCGTGCGTCGCGCCGAGGATGCGCCTGAGGTCATCGCCAAGCGACTCGACAACGCCCGCGACGAGATCGCTCGTTGGAGCGTCTACGACTACGTCATCATCAATGACGATCTCGGTGCTGCCTATGAATCGGTCCGCGCGATCCTCACCGCCGAACGCCTGAAGCGTTCGCGCGCGATTGGTATGAGTGAATTTGTCGCCGGGCTCCTCAGCGAAGCAATCGCGTAGGGTGCGCCGCTATCCGGCCTTCAGCCCAGCCAGGGCGTTGGCGAGGCGCACGAATCCTGAAACGGGCACTTCCTCTGCGCGCGCCGTTGGCGACAGGCCGGCGGCCTCGATCATCGGCTGCGGATCAGGCGTCACGGCCTTGAGGCTCTGGCGCAGCATTTTCCGGCGCTGGCCGAAAGCAGCCAGCGTGACACGCTCCAGCAATCTCTGTTCGCAGGGCTCCGGCCTCAGTCGCGGCACGAGTTGAACGATAGAGGACGTGATTTTCGGCGGCGGCACGAAAGCGGACCTGGGCACGTCGAACAGGATCTTGGTTTCGCAACGCCAGTTCGCGAGAACGGCCAGCCTGCCATAATCGGCGCGCTGCTCCGGGGTTGCAACGATGCGCTCGGCCACCTCGCGCTGGAACATCAGCGTGAGCGAGTTCCACCAGGAGGGCCAGGGTTCCTGGCTGAGCCAGCCAACGAGCAACGGCGTGCCGATATTATAGGGCAGGTTGGCGATGATCCGGGCGGGCGAGCCGCCAAGATGAGAGGAGAGGTCGACGGCAAGCGCATCGCCGTCAATCACCTCAAGCCGTCCCGGGTAATGTGCGGCGATCTCGGCCAATGCCGGCAGGCAACGTCGATCACGCTCGACCGCGATGACACGTCCAGCCCCGTTAGCGAGCAAAGCACGCGTCAGTCCACCTGGGCCAGGGCCGATCTCGACCACAGTCTCGCCATCGAGTGGCCCGGCGGCGCGGGCGATCCTGCTTGTCAGGTTGAGATCGAACAGGAAGTTCTGGCCCAGCGACTTCTGCGCCATCAGGCCGTGGCGTTCGACCACCTCGCGCAGCGGCGGCAGCGTGTCGATCTGACTCATGGCAGGCGGCTTTCGGAATGGGCCGCCATGCGGGCTGCCAGCCGCAGCGCGGCGCAAAGGCTGTCGGGGCGGGCAATGCCGCGGCCTGCAATGTCGAAGGCCGTTCCGTGATCCGGTGAGGTACGGATGAAGGGCAGGCCAAGTGTCACGTTGACGCCCTCGTCGAAGGCAATCGTCTTGATCGGGATCAGTGCCTGATCGTGATACATCGCCAGTGCCGCATCGTACCCGGCACGGGCGCGGGAATGGAACATCGTGTCGGCAGGATAAGGACCGCTTGCGTCGATTCCCAACGCCTTGAGCTGCGCGACGGCTGGCGCCACCACCGCAGCATCCTCCTCGCCCAGCGCTCCACCTTCTCCCGCATGCGGATTCAGCCCGCTCAGTGCGATCCGTGGCTGCGGAATTCCGAAGCGGGAGGCCAGTTCGCGAGCGACAATTCGCCCCGTCTCGACAATCAGATCCGTCGTCAGCAGCGATGGTACTGCACTGAGCGGCACGTGGATCGTTACCGGAACAACCGCCAKATCTTCGCACCAGAGCATCATCACGGGGTGGGGCGTCCTGCCTCCATCCGCCGCAAGATGCGCCAGATATTCCGTATGGCCGGGATGCCTGAAACCGGCGGCGTAAAGAACGCTTTTGGCAATGGGATTGGTGACCAGCGCGGCCGCATGTCCTTCGCGCACCGCGGCGACGGCGCGATCGATCGCCTCGATAGTCCCCGCAGCCGTGGCCGGATCAGGATGTCCGGATACCACGATCGCGGTCTTCTCAAGCGCAATGACGGGCAGGGCCTGTTCGAAAAGCGCCTCTGCCTCATGCCAGGCGCAGCCAACGATGGGCACATCGAGGCCCAGCCGTCGTGACAGGCTTTCCAAAAGACCGGGGTCGGCAATGCAAGCAAACGGCGGAAGAGCTGCGGGCTCCCGCAGCACCCAGGCTTTCAAGGCCAGCTCAGGGCCGATCCCTGCCGGATCACCTTGCGTGAGAGCGAGCAGTCGCGGTGACACGTTCTTCTCCACCCGCACCGGCTCGCTCGCAGTAATCCTGATTCTACCCTCAGCGAGCGGCGACGCCGTCGCCTGTCGAGCCCTGGCCCAGGTTCTGCGAGTAGCTGATCTCGCCCAAGGTGCGCAGTTCGAGCTTGAACATCACCGTCCGCGTATCCTTCGTGGCGCCGGACTGCCGGTCGGCATAGGACTGCGAATAGGAGATGTCGAACACGGTGCATTCGTCGGTGTAGTTGATGCCGAAGCTCATCGAGGCGGGCTGGAACGGGCCCGTCTTGGGATAGGTGAGTGCCGCAAGGGCTACGGGATCGAGTTGGGCTGCCACGAAGGCATCACGATACCGCTCGCGGTCGAACTTGTACTTGTCGAGGTCGAACAGGACCCCGGCGCGGACGCGCCAGTATTGCGCGATCCCGAGCGAGCCGTTCAGGCCGAGACCCTCGCGCCGCCGCGGAATGCCCAACTCGGGCTGGGGCTCATAGCGGCCATAGGTCACGGAGGTCGATACCACGCCATTGCTGTAGGTGGCGCCTGCATCGATCCGCTGCGCCTCGAACGTCGATTCGTCCAGCCGCGCCGCGCCGGACAGGAAGAAGTTCTTGAACGGCGAGATTTGCGCGCGGGTGACGAAATCGGACCGCGTCGTTTCGAGACCTGAATCCAGGCCGGTATTGACCAGGTCGGCTTGTGCGAAGGAATTGCGCCCGGCGAGATTGAAGGACTGGCCGACAAGGAAATTGGCGTAGGCCTCCTTGCCGAAACGGCCTGTGTAGAGCGCGCCGACATTCGCTCGCGTGCCACCCTCGACCCGATCATAGCCGGAGAACTTGCCGCTCCACTCGAACAGGTTGGTGTCGTCGAAGACGAGGCTTTGCGCATCTTCGTTGGCGACCCGCAAGACATTCGTCTCGTTCGGACGTGCAACGAACTGGGCGACTGGCTCGATGATATGCGTGCCCCACGAGGTCTTGGCCACGAAGGGGTAGCGGTACATCAGGCCGACCGCCGGCATGACGCGCCCGAAGACATCGTCGGATGTGTTGAAGATCGAGGAAACGTTGGCGTTGGAAAAGCCGGTCGTCGACGGATTGACCGAGAAGATATCCGCGCGAACCGACGCATACGGCGTCCAGACCTGGCCGAGCGAATCGATGAAATTGCGCCGCCAGGACACTTCCGCTGTTGCGCGCGCCACCGAACCGCCGATGCCGCGCACCAGGCACTGGTCTTTCTGGTAGACCGCGCAGCCATCATAGAGCGGGTTCGGCGTCGTGATCAGGAAGTTCTTCTGGGCCGGAATCTGCTGGAAGGCAGCGGCGTCCCGCGTGAGGCTTGTGACGTTCACATTGAACGCCAGTTCACCGCCAATGACGTCCGGCTTGTGCACCCGCTTGTTGTAGTCGAATACCGGCAGGACGAGCGGCTGCTGCTTCTGCCAATCGGACGACGTCAGGGGTTGGAAATAATAGCCACGCAGGTCGAACCAGGCATTCGGGCTCTGGCCGTTGAGATAGCCCGTAGAGATCGATTCCTGCAGGTAGGTCGTCGAGCTGATGCTCTCGCTTCGGATGCGATAGTTCTTCCAGAACCAGCGGTCCGTCGACATCGCGACGTCCCAGCCGTAGGTCCAGCGCGGATTCAAATAGAATTTGCCAGTGGTTTCCAGCGAGCCGCGGAAATCGCTGTCGCGCGCGCCGTACGGCGTCGGCTGGAACGCATCCGGCTCCGCCTGGAAGATGCCGGCTGCACGGATGTTATAGGACCCGTTGACGAGCCGGTGACGCCACTCGGCCTGGCCAAGGAATCCCTGCCGCGAGAGATAGGTTGGCGTGACTGTGAGATCGTAGTTCGGGGCGAGGTTGAAGAAATAGGGCAGGCCAACACCGAAGCCGAGCGCGCTGGTGTTGATGAAGGCCGGCGACAGGAAGCCGCTCTTGCGCTTCACCGTCGAGTCCGGGCCCGACATGTACGGGATATAGGCGATCGGAACCCCGGCGAATTCCAGCCGGGACGATTCGTAATAGATCGTCTGCTCGGACTTCTTATGGATAATCCGCGCCGAGCGGACCTGCCAGAGCGGCGGCTTTTCGGGCTTGTCCTTGCAGGGCTCGCAAGCGGTGTAGATGCCCTTCTCAAAGACGAAGGTCTCGCCGTCCGTACGTTCAGCCCGCGGAGCGGTAAACCGCGTCTTGTCCGGGTTCACGACGCGCAGCGAATCAATGAAGCCGTCGCGGAAATCGTCCGTCAGATTGAAGCGGTCGCCGGTGATGACGGTACCGTTCGATTCGGTGATCCGGGCATTGCCGCTGGCGATGACGCGCTTGCTGGCGCGGTCATAGGTGACCTTGTCGGCTTCGATCGTACGGCCCTGATAGAGAATCTGGACGTCGCCGACAGCCGAGACGCTGTTGTTCTTGTTGTCGTAGACCAACTCGCGCGCGTCGACGACCATGCGTTCCTGCGGCTTCGCCGGAGCTTGCGCGAAA
Source organism: Allobosea sp. 05T439 (assembly GCF_056396005.1). Lineage (NCBI taxonomy): Bacteria > Pseudomonadati > Pseudomonadota > Alphaproteobacteria > Hyphomicrobiales > Alloboseaceae > Allobosea > Allobosea sp. 05T439. The sequence continues at coordinate 88,813 of NZ_JBFTKP010000012.1, forward strand.
GCGCTCCCTCCTGCCGTCAGGCAATAGGCCAAACTCGAGGCGAGGGCGGTCGCCGCGGCAAAACGAGCCATGCGTCTCACGCCAGAGGCCATATGCTCAATCCAAAATTAACCATAGGCACAGTACTAGTTACCCGTCTTCCTGGTGAAGGAGAGCGAGCGCCCCAAGCATCGTCCCCACAACCGCCGGCAACCACGCGGCCACCATGGGATTGACGATCCCTGATGCCCCGAGCTCTTCCGACAGCTGCGTCGCGACATAGAGCACGAACCCGGCCGCCACGCCACCTATCACCAATCTCGTAACACCACCAAATCTGAAAAATCTTAAGGAAACGGATGCCGCCACCAGGATCATGGCAACGAGCAGAAGCGGCCGCGCCTTGAGCGACTGATAGCGCAGCTCGTAGCGCGTGGAATCAAGGCCGGCCTTCTGCGTCCGTTCGATCACTGTCGGCATCGACCAGAACCCAACAGCGTCGGGCGGGGTGAAACTTTGCCGCACCTGGTCGGGCTCCAGAGTCGTCGCGAGCAGATAGGTCGTGTAGCTCTGTGGCTCTTCCGTGGCAGACACGACGCGTGCATCGGTCAATTCCCAATAGCCGCGATGCAGGATCGCTTCCCTTGCCTCCACGCGCTCGTTGAAGCCGCCATTCGCATCGAAGCTAAAGACAGCGACCTGGGAGAGGCCTGACGCGTCCGGCAAGGCTGCCGCAGCGCGAATAATCGCCTGCCCGTCGACGCTGCGCTGGCGAATCCAGATTTCCTGCGCTCCGGACGCCTGGGTACTCCTCGCGAAGAGCCTGGCTTCGAGGGCCGTCGCGCTGCGCTTCAGTTCGGCTGCGAGCGGGTTGTAGATCATGATCGAGACAAAGCCGATCACTGCTGCGACCAATGCGGCCGGCTGCAGGAATTGCCAGGCCGAGACGCCCACGGAGCGGGCCACCACGAGCTCAAGCTTCCGGCTTAGCGTCAGCAGTGCGAACATGCCACCKAACAGCACGGCAAAGGGAAAGATCTGCTCCGCCACCGCAGGCGCGCGAAACAGCGCGAGCCTGATGATTTGYGGCGTCGTCGCGAGCGGCGAATCGCCGGCACGGCGCATCAGCTCGACGAAATCGAGCGTCAGGATCAGAAAGAAGAAGGTGCTGAACACGCTGATGATGGCGCGTGTGAAGCGCTTCGTCAGGTATCGGCCGAAGGTCGAGACAAGCAGCATCAGGCGCGACGCAGGCGAGAGGGCAGGGCGGATAGCGACAGGATGATCGGCTCGAACAGCTTGTTGAGCCGCGGCCTCAGCGACGCGCCAAACATGATAAGGGCCGTAGAGCAGATGATTGTGACCAGGGGCAGAAGGTAGAGCAGGACGACTGCAAAACCCGATCTGACGCTGGCGGTCCACGCGGCGTAGGCGCCGATGCGGACCGCACCGACAATCAAAATCGCTGCCTGGATCGCGACATTGCGGCCCTGACGCGTCGTACGCGCTTCGCCGAGGGCGGCGAAGGCGACGAGCATGAACGCGATCGGGTAKAGCGGCGCCGAAAGACGATTGTGCAGTTCGGCGCGGAACCGCCCGGCCTGCAGCTTGTAATAGGCTTCATTGGGGTCCTGTCGCAGCAAGGCCCAGGTCGTGCGTTCGCGTGGCTTGTAGATCACCCTGTCGCCATTGCCTTCGCCATCGCCGCCTGTCGACTCGCCCGATAGAGCCGACAGGTTGAGCGCGTAGCGCTCGAAGGAGATGATCGAAGTCGACTCCTTGTTCTTGGCTTCGCGCTGGATGGTACCCTTCTCCAGCATCAGGAAGCTGTTGCCGTCCGATTCCACTGTCCGGCCGCGCTCGGCGATGTAGACGGAGKGTTGGCTGGGGTCGCGGCGGTCCTGCATAAAGATGCCGAGCAGCGCGTCACCCGAACGCTCGCGGTAGTGAAACGTCACTCCGGAATCGAGTGAGACGAACTGGCCTTCCTTCACGACATTGGCGACGAAATCGGCCCTGATCAGCGTGATCAGGTCCCGCAACGCCCGGAACCCCGACGGCATGACCGAAATCGCCATCCAGCCGACAAGGAGGGAGGTCGCCAGCGTCAGCACGATGAACGGGCGGGTCAGCCGGTAGGGCGCGACTCCGGCCGCATTCATGACGATCAACTCCGAATCGCCGTTCAGCCGGTTCAGCGTGTAGAGCGTCGACATGAACAGCGCGACCGGTGCGATGCCCGCGATCAGCGCCGGCAACGAAAGCAGTGTCACCGTGAAGAAGATGTAGATGGTCTGGCCCTTGCCGGTGATCAGGTCGACCTCACGCAGGGCCTGCGTCACCCAGATCACGCTGGTCAGCCCGATCAGAAGTACGATCGCTGCGACCGCGGCGATCTTCAGGATGTAGCGGTCGAGACGGAGAAGACGCACGCGTTAGCTTCCGGTGAAACCGAGGGCAGTTCGAGGCTCCCCTTGGACGGTTCGCCAAACACTCCCTATGGTATAGCCACGATCATKGCGCAAACGGGAATCGTTCGCATCATGTTCACGACCTTCCTGAAGAGCCCTATTCCCGCCAATTGTGAGCAGCTTATGTCGCAGCGCCTGAAGCTTGAGGTCAAAGCCCTGAACACCATCGGCGGGCAGGACCTCGTCATTTTCGTGTCGGACAAGCTGACCCCGGCGAAGCTTGCCGAGGATTGGCTCGGAGAGGGCGCTMATGCACTGCTCGCCAGGGCTGCGGCAGCCGACAAGTTCAAGGGCAAGGTGTTTTCCGGGATGACGTTGCTGGCGCCGGACGGGGCCGGGTATGAGCGGCTGGTCGTCATCGGGGTCGGACCTGATGCAGATCACGATAAGCTCGATTTCGCCAAGCTTGGCGGGGCTGTTGCGGGCAAGCTTGGCAGTGGCCGCTCGGCCGATGTGATCATCGCTCTGCCTGACGTTGAAATCAGTGCCGAGCAAGCAGCCGCGGTCGCTCTCGGGTTGCGGCTCCGGGCCTATGTCTTCGACCGTTACAAAACCAAGACCCGCGAAGCCGACGATGCCGATCCGATCACCGTGACGCTGCGCACCCCCGACCCTGCCGCTCTCAAGAAGGCCCTCAAGGCCTGCGAAGCTGTCGCCGGCGGCGTCGAGATTGCTCGCGATCTCGTGAACGAGCCGCCGAATGTGCTCTATCCCGAAGAATTCGCCGAACGCGCCGCCAAACTTGAGAAGCTTGGTGTCGAGGTCGAGATTCTCGATGAGAAGCAACTCAAGAAGATCGGCATGCGGGCCTTGCTTGGCGTTGGCCAGGGGTCGCGCCGGGAGAGCCGCGTCGTCGTCATGCGCTGGAATGGCGCCAAACCCGGAGTTCGGCCCGTCGCCTTCGTCGGCAAGGGCGTCACGTTCGACACTGGCGGCATCTCGCTGAAGCCGGGCGCCGGGATGGAGGACATGAAGGGGGACATGGCCGGAGCCGCCTGCGTCACCGGACTGATGCATGCGCTCGCAGCGCGCAAGGCCAAGGTCAATGCGATTGGCGTGATTGGGCTGGTCGAGAACATGCCGGATGGCAACGCCCAACGCCCCGGTGACATCGTCACCTCGCTTTCAGGGCAGACCATCGAGATCATCAATACCGACGCAGAGGGGCGGCTCGTCCTCGCCGATGTGCTCTGGTACACGCAGGACAAGTACAAGCCGCGCTTCATGATCAACCTGGCAACCCTGACAGGAGCGATTTTGGTAGCGCTCGCGCAGGAGAATGCCGGGCTGTTCTCGAATGATGACGAGTTGTGCGAGCGACTGGCAGTCGCTGGCAAGGCCACCGGCGAAACCGTCTGGCGCATGCCGCTTGGCGCAGCCTACGACAAGATGATCGATTCAAAGTTCGCGGACATGAAGAACTCGGCCGGGCGTTATGGCGGTTCGATCACTGCTGCGCAGTTCCTGCAGCGGCATGTCAATGAAACGCCCTGGGCGCATCTCGACATCGCCGGCACCGGCATGGGCTCGCCAAACAGCGAGACCAATCGCTCCTGGGGCTCGGGCTGGGGCGTGCGCCTCCTCGACCGGCTCGTCGCGAATCATTACGAGTCCTGATTCACTCGAAACATTGTTTCGCAATGCTCTGATAAGAAAGGGCTTTCATGACGGAAGTCCTGTTCTTCCATCTTCAGTCGCGTCCGCTGGAGCAGGTTCTCCCGACCATCCTCGATCGGGCGCTGTCGCGCGGCCAGAAGGTGGTCATCGAGGTCTCCAGTTCCGAGCGGGCGAGCGTGCTGGACGATCATCTGTGGACCTACGCGGATGACAGCTTCCTGCCGCATGTCATGGCGAGCGAGCCGGATGCACCGACCAATCCGGTCGTGCTGACGACACAGGCCCATAATCCCAACGCGGCCCAGGTTAGAATCTGCGCTGACGGCATCCGTATTCCCGACGCATTGCAGGACTACGAGCGCGTCGTCCTCATCTTCGACGGCGACGACCCCGACGCGCTTGCGGCTGCGCGCGAGGATTGGAAGGCAGTTCGCGCCACAGGCGCGACGGCCAGCTACTGGCAGCAGGACGAAACCGGTCGCTGGGAGAAAAAAGCGTGAGAGTGCCTGTTCTGTTCGTGTGCGCTGTGGCTCTGGGCGGATGTTCCGTCGATATTGGCGGTTTCTCCTTCACTCAGGATTCCAGCGGTACGCGAACCAGCAGCGCTTCAGCCCGCGCATCCACTCAGGAAGCCATGCTGACCGCCGATGGCGGTTGCGAGGCGGAGGTTTCGCTCGATCCGTCGACGCGTCCACTGCCAAGGGAGATCGCGCTGGGCGTGACCGAATGCGAACTCGTGAAATTGAAGGGGGGCCGGCCGACCGATGTCCTCATCGGTGAGAGCGGCAAGGGCCAGCGCGAGGTGCAGGTGCTCTATTCCGAGCCCGGCGGCCGCGAGATCTATATGTTCACCGACAACCGCCTCAGCCGAATCGTAAAGCCGGGACAAGGGGAGGGCTGAAGCATCGGCCCGAACAGTGGATTGCGGTGTTCGAGCAAGCCGATTCCACCACAGGAGCTTAGATCATCGGACCGGATACGCKATCCGATCGGATGATCTACGCATCGGACGATAGTTCGGATTTCGCCCGAGCCTATCGTCTGGGCCGCTTCAGGCGTTCTCGAGTTCCTCGCTCAGTCCGAGCCATTCTTCCTCCGCGGCCGTCAGTGCCTCCGACAATTCCGCACGCTGGCGCGAGAGCTGCAGGGCTTTTTCCGGATCGCGGGCGAATGCTGCACCGTTGCCTAGCACGCCATCGACCTTCTCGATCAATCCGGTCAGCTTGGCGATCCGTGCCTCGGCCAGGTTGAGCTTCTGACGCAGCGGCCCTTGGGCCACACGCTTGACGGCTGCGCCCTTGCGTTCTTCGGCCTTGCTGTTGGTATTCGCCGTCTCTGCGGGCTTCTCGCGACGGGCTGCCTTGGCGCCTCCGAGGACGAAGGCGCGATAATCCTCCATGTCGCCGTCAAAATTCTTCACCGTGCCGTCGCCGACGAGCCAGAGCCGGTCAGCGCAGGCTTCGATCAGGAAGCGGTCGTGGCTGACCAGGATGACAGCGCCGGGATAGTCGTTGATAGCCTTGACCAAGGCGGTGCGACTGTCGATGTCGAGATGGTTCGTCGGTTCGTCCAGGATGAGCAGATGCGGGCCACCGAAGGCCGCGATTCCGAGCATCAGCCGCGCCTTTTCGCCGCCGGACAGGTTCTTGACCGGTGTATCCGCCTTGCTGGCGGGAAAGCCGATCTGAGCCGCTTTCGAGCGCACCTTGGCTTCCGGCGCATCAGGCATCAGGTCGCGCAGATGCGCGACCGGCGTTTCCTCCATCCGCAGCTCGTCGAGCTGATGMTGGGCGAAATAGGCGGTCTGAAGCTTCGACGAACGTCGCAGATCGCCTGACAGGGGTGGGAGCCGCCCGCCGATCAGCTTGCAGAAGGTCGATTTGCCGTTGCCGTTCGAGCCAAGCAGCGCAATCCGATCGTCCGGCAGCAAAGTGAGGTCGAGCCGCGACAGCACCTTGCGCTCGCCATAGCCGGCGCTGACATCATCCAGCACCACCATGGGTGGCGAGAGCGGCCGCTCCGGCCCCGGAAGGCTGAATGGCTGCACGTCACGGTCGACGATGGTCGCGATCGATTCCATCTTCTCCAGCCGCTTGACGCGCGATTGCGCCTGGCGCGCCTTCGAGGCCTTGGCCTTGAAGCGATCGACGAAGGCCTGGAGATGCTTACGCTCGGCGTCCTGCTTCTCGCGCTGCTTCGCGAGCAGCATCTGCTTCTCGGCACGCTGGCGTTCGAACGAGGAATAGCCGCCGCGATAGATGGTGAGTTTGCCCTGATCGAGATGCAGGATGTGATCGACACAGGTGTCGAGCAGTTCGCGGTCGTGGCTCACCACCAGGACGGTGTGCGGATAGCGCTCCAGATAGTCGTAGAGCCAGAGCGTGCCTTCGAGATCGAGATAATTGGTCGGCTCGTCGAGCAGCAGCAGATCCGGTTCGGCGAAGAGCACGGCAGCGAGAGCAACGCGCATGCGCCAGCCGCCCGAATAATCGGAGCAGGGGCGTTGCTGCGCGGCCTCATCGAAGCCGAGCCCGTGCAGGACGGTCGCTGCCCGGGCCGGGGCGGCATGCGCGCCGATATCGGCGAGCCGGGTCTCGATCTCGGCGATGCGCAGCGGGTCGGTCGCGGTTTCGGCTTCCTTCATCAGGGCCGCGCGCTCGGTGTCGGCTGCGAGCACGACCTCGATCAACGATTCCGGGCCACCGGGGGCTTCTTGGGCGACGCCACCGATCCGCATGCCCCTCGGCACGCTGACCGAACCGCCCTCAGGCGAGAGATCGCCGGTAATGATCCGGAAGAGCGTGGTCTTGCCGGTGCCGTTGCGACCGACGAGGCCGACGCGTGATCCGTCCGGCAGGGCCGCACTGGCCCGGTCCAGGAGCAGCCGTTCGCCGAGCCTGTAGGTGATATCGTTGAGCGTGAGCATGGCGCGGATTTAGGGCCTGGAGCCATGGCAAGCAATGGTTAACGCTGCGGGCTAACGCGATCGAAAGACCAATCATGTTTTTGACATGAAGCAGCCACGGCTCCGCCGGAGCTGCCCTTCAGCCATGGGATTGCGTCTATATCCATGATTCGCAAAGAGAAACCGATGCATCTCAGCCCCCGGCATATGGTTCAGCGGCGCTTCTCCACGACCGCAGCTGCCCTGGCGATCGTCTCTCTGATCCTGGGCAGCGCCGGTGCGCTGAGCGCGCTTCTGGTCGATCGTCGCACCGAGCCGTCCGTGACCTGGCAGTCCGTGCCGCAGCAGGATGCCGGGACGACGTCGTTCAGATAGAGCCGGTTCGCTGCCGCGCTTGCCGCAAGGATGCCCCGAGGGTAACGCTGTCCCATGAGCAGAACCGCTTTCTATCCTGGATCCTTCGACCCGATCACCAATGGCCATGCCGATGTGATCGCTGGTGCTTGCCGGCTATGCGACAGGCTGGTGCTCGCTATTGGGGTCCACCCGGGCAAKGCCCCGATCTTCTCGGCAGACGAGCGCGCTCATCTGCTGCGGGAGGTTGCAAGCCCGATTGCTGCTGCTGCCAAAGTCGCGATCGAAGTCGTGACCTTCGACTATCTCGCCGTTCAGGCGGCCAGGGAGGCAGGTGCGACGATCATGATTCGCGGCCTGCGTGACGCCACCGATTTCGACTACGAAATGCAGCTTTCCGGCATGAACCAGGCCATGGTGCCCGAGTTGCAGACCGTGTTTCTGCCGGCTTCCGCGAGGACGCGCCACATCACTTCGACGCTTGTGCGGCAGATCGCCTCCATGGGGGGCGATGTCTCGGCTTTCGTGCCATCCGCGGTCAGCGGCCAACTCAAGGCGAAGTTCCCGAAGCGCTGACCTAGCGATAGTCGAGAGCCGAGCCGATCGTTTGGCATCTTCCTCCGTATTCTGCGGATTTGCGTTTGCATTTTGCCGGCGGCGATGGTGTCTCTGGGACAACATGACTCGCTGCGCGCTGAGCCGCGTACTGCCCTCGAACGAGTTTTCCGATGCGCCTTTCCCGCTATTTCCTGCCGATCCTGCGTGAYACGCCCAAGGAAGCCGAGATCGTCTCGCATCGCTTGATGCTGCGCGCCGGTATGATCCGCCAGCAATCGGCAGGAATCTACTCGTGGCTGCCACTCGGCCTGCGGGTGCTCAACAAGATCAACGCGGTGGTGCGCGAGGAGCAGAATCGTTCGGGCGCTATCGAGGTTCTGATGCCGACCATTCAGTCGGCCGATCTCTGGCGCGAGAGCGGGCGGTATGACGCCTATGGCAAGGAGATGCTGCGCATCAAGGACCGGCACGACCGCGACATGCTGTACGGGCCGACCAACGAGGAGATGATCACCGACATCTTCCGGTCCTATGTGAAGTCCTACAAGGACCTGCCCCTCAATCTCTACCATATTCAGTGGAAGTTCCGGGATGAGGTCAGGCCGCGCTTTGGCGTGATGCGTGGGCGCGAATTCCTGATGAAGGACGCCTATTCCTTCGATCTCGACCAGGCCGGCGCGCGGCACGCCTATAACCGCATGTTCACCGCCTATCTCAGGACCTTCGCCCGGCTCGGGCTGAAGGCAATCCCGATGCGTGCCGATACGGGCCCGATCGGTGGCGACCTCAGCCACGAGTTCATCGTCCTCGCTTCCACCGGCGAGAGCGAGGTATTCTGCCACAAGGACTATCTCAGCTTCGAGACGCCGAAGGTCKACACCGACTTCGATAGCGTCGACGGATTGCAGGCCATCGTCGACAAATGGACGAGCCTCTACGCTGCGACCGAGGAGATGCACGACAAGGCGGCATTCGACGCGGTTCCCGCCGGCCAGCAACTGTCGGCGCGCGGTATCGAGGTCGGGCATATCTTCTATTTCGGCACGAAGTATTCCGAGCCGATGGGCGCGACGGTGACCGGGCCGGACGGGCAGCAGGTGCCGGTGCATATGGGCTCTTATGGCATCGGCCCGAGCCGTCTCGTCGCAGCGTTGATCGAGGCCGGTCACGACGATGCCGGCATCGTCTGGCCGGACGAGATCGCACCGTTCGACATCGCGGTGCTGAACCTGAAGATCGGTGACGCAGCGACCGACGGCGCCTGCGAGCAACTCTACAGAGCGCTCTCCGCCAAGGGCTATGACACGCTCTATGATGATACAGACGGTCGGCCAGGCGCCAAGTTCGCGACGGCAGACCTGATCGGCGTACCGTGGCAGGTCATCGTCGGGCCTAAGGGCCTGGCTGAGGGCAAGGTGGAAATCAAACGCCGCGCCGGCGGAGAGCGCGAACTCGTCTCGCTCGCGGCTGCGCTGGAACGCTTCCCGGGCCGCTCGGCTTGAGTGGGAGCGGCATGATCGCGGAGCGGAGCAGGCGCCGATGAACGTGGCGGTGGAGTCGATGTCGACCGAAGCAGAGCAGCCCACCGGCACACGCCCCTTTGCGGGTTTCGAATGGCTGCTGGCCGGGCGCTACCTGCGCACGCGTCGGCGCGAAGGCTTTGTTTCGGTCATCGCGGGCTTCTCGTTCCTCGGCATTTTGCTCGGGGTCGCCACGCTGATCATCGTGATGTCGGTGATGAACGGCTTCCGGAAGGAACTCCTGGAGAAGATCGTCGGCGTCAACGGCCACATCTTTGCGACGCCGATTGATCGCCCGCTCGATGACTACGAAGCGGTCGCGGCACGGCTGCGGCAGGTTCCCGGCATCAAGCTCGCAATCCCCTTGGTGGAAGGCCAGGCGCTTGCTTCGTCGCAATACGCCAATGGCGGCGTGCTGGTGCGCGGCATTTCCGAGGCGGATCTGAAGTCGATCCCCTTCATCGGCAACAATATCAAGCGCGGTACGCTCGATGGTTTCGACGCCGCCGCCGGCGTCGCCATTGGCAGTCGGCTTGCCGCGGCGCTCTCGCTGACCGCTGGCGACACGATCACGCTCGTTTCTCCGAAGGGAGCCTCGACCCCGTTCGGAACCGCTCCGCGCATCAAGGCCTATCCGATCCAGGCGGTATTCGAGATAGGCATGACCGAGTTCGATTCCTCGTTTGTCTTCATGCCGCTGGCAGAAGCGCAGGCCTATTTCAACCGCGATGGCGATGTGAACGTCATCGAGGTCTTCATCGACAATCCGGATCGGACCCAGGTCGTGCGCGATGCGATCGAGGCCGACGCGCCACGGCCGCTTGTGCTGTCCGATTGGCGGCAGCGCAACCGTACCTTCTTCAACGCGCTCGAGGTCGAGCGGAACGTCATGTTCATCATTCTCACCCTGATCGTGCTGGTGGCGGCGCTGAACATCGTCTCGGGCCTGATCATGCTGGTGAAGGACAAGACCGAGGACATCGCGATCATGCGCACCATGGGCGCGTCTCGCGGCACTGTGCTGCGCGTCTTCCTGATCACGGGGGCGGCCATCGGCGTGTTCGGTACATTGGCAGGGCTAGGCCTCGGCGTTCTCTTCGCCAACAACATCAAGTCGATCATGGCCACCCTGAATTGGATCACCGGGGCCAATCTCTGGGATCCGACAGTACGCTTCCTGAGCGACATTCCCTCCGTGATCGACTGGCGGGAAGTGGCGAGTGTCGTCGGGATGGCGTTGGCCCTATCGCTGCTGGCGACGCTGTATCCGGCCTGGAAGGCCGCGCGGCTGGACCCGGTCCAAGCCCTGCGGATGGGTTGAGGCAGAAGAACCCGTGGCCATGCAACGCGAAACACCGGCGCTCTTCCTCTCCCAGATCGAGCGCTATTACCCACAGACCGATGCTCCGCTCGAGATCCTGCGCAAGGCGGATTTCGCACTGTGGCCGGGCGAGCTTGTCGCGCTTGTTGCACCGAGCGGTACCGGCAAATCGACGCTCCTCCATGTCGCCGGCCTGCTCGAGAAACCCGATAGCGGCGAGGTCTTCGTCGGCGGAATCGCGACCAGCAAGCTGGACGACAAGGGCCGCACCCGGCTGCGCCGCACCGAGATCGGTTTTGTCTACCAGTTCCACCATCTGCTGCCTGAATTCACGGCGCTCGAGAACGTCATGCTGCCGCAGCGCATTCGCGGCCTGCGGAAGCGGGAAGCCGAGGAGCGGGCKACTGAACTGCTCGCCTTTCTCGGGCTCGGCGAGCGGCTCGACCATCTTCCGGGCGAGCTTTCCGGTGGCGAGCAGCAGCGCGTCGCGATTGGGCGTGCGGTCGCCAATGCGCCCCGTCTGCTCCTCGCGGACGAGCCGACCGGCAATCTCGACCCTCACACCTCGCTGCATGTCTTCAACACGCTGGTCGCCTTGGCCCGGGCTTCGGGTCTCGCGGCCCTGATCGCGACCCATAATCTCGACCTCGCCCGGCGGATGGACCGGCAGGTGACGATTCGGGACGGGCTGGTCGTTCCGCTGCGTTAGCGCGGGCACGGCTTCTCCCGTTGCGCACTACCGGGCGCGCCCGCGCTTTCCGCGAGCTGGCGCCACGACGGCAAGGCCGGCAATCACGATCACGAGAATGCCGATCCAGGTCGCGGTCGATGGCAGATCGTCGAACATCGCGTAACCCAGCGCGGTCGCGCCAAGCAGTTCGAGATAGACGAGCGGCGACAGCGTCGAKACCGGCGCCATTCTGAAGGCGCTGATCGTGAGCAGGTTGCTGACGGCCGAAAGCAGTCCCATCAGGAGGATCAGCAGAATCTCCTCGCGATTGGGCACCGTCCACTGGAACAGGACGATAGGCGTCAGCAACAGGATGCCGAAGACGAGCTGGATGGTCAGTGCCGACAGCGGTGTGCTGCCCTGGGCGGTCGCTCGGGTCATCACAAGGTAGCACGCCATCAGTCCGCCCGACGCCAGCGCGATCAGCGTGCCGGAACTGCCGTCAGCGCCCGGTCTCACGATCAGCATGGCTCCGATGAAGCCTAGAATGACGGCCGCCAGCTTTCGGCGATCAAGCCGCTCGCGCAGGACAATCATGGCCAGCAGGGTCGCGATGATCGGCGCGATGAAGTAGGCACCCAGAGCGTCGGCAAGCGGAATGCGCGCGATTGCGGTGAAATAGAGCGTCATCGCGCCAACGAGGAAGGCGGTGCGCAGAAGCTGCGGCAGGATCTGGTTGCGGCCAATCAGCGGCGCCGGCGCGCGCGCCTGCACATACAGCACGACAGGCAGTACGAAGCCGAGCGCCGCGACATAACGAGCCCAGCTTAGAAAGGCCGGGGAATGCGCTCCGCTGAGATACTTGCCGATCGCATCCGCGCCCGGGATGAACAGCATCGATATGGCCATCAGGACGATGCCCAGCGCGGGGCTACGCGTGCTGCCGGAGGCTGACGCGCGCTCGTCCTGCTGGTTCGCCTCGGCGGGTTCTGAGCGGAGATTGGCGACGGAAGCGCCGGAGGCATCTGAACTTTGGTCCATGCGGCTCTCTAGCAGATTCCGCGGCGCCGACAGCCGTGGACGAGCCTGAATGCGCCGACGGGAAAGCGTACGCGACCTACGYCGAAGGGTTAATCGCCTTCCACCACCATCAAGGGGTTATTAACCTCCATCCAGACGTCCAGAATGGAACTAACGCTGCGCGATTGACGAGAACAAAACAGGAATTATGATGGACATATAGCGAACATCTGGAGGTCAAGATGGTTTTAGCACGTAAGCTGGTCGTCGGAATGGTGGAGCTTGCCTCGCTCGGCCTCTTCCTTGGGATGATCTGGCTCTGGGCGGCGCTGCTCGCCGCTCCTAGCGTCTGAGCCATCCACAGCCGGGCGGAAAGCCTCTCGACTGGACCGGTCGGCCCGCTCCATAAGGGCGGACGAGGTGACCCGATGAGTCGTGAGCAGGGCCGGTCCCGCATTCTGTCCGAGGTGGGTTTCGTCCATCTCCACGTTCATTCGAGCTATTCCCTGCTCGAAGGGGCCATGACGGTCAGCACGCTGGCCAAGCTAGCCACTGCGGACGGCCAGCCCGCTTTGGCCCTGACCGACAGCAACAATCTCTTCGGCGCACTCGAATTCTCCGAGAAGCTCGCTGGTGGCGGCATCCAGCCCATCGTGGGCGTCCAGCTCTCGGTCGATTTCGCCGACGAGGTGGATAGCGGCCGCCGGCCCGTTCAGGCGCAGGCCGTGCCGCACATCGTGCTGCTTGCCATGTCCGAGGCGGGCTACGGCAATCTGATGAAACTCGTCACCGAAGCGTGTCTCGCAAGCGGCGGCGCCGGGCAGCCGATTTCGTCGCTCGAGAAACTGACGGCACATCATGACGGCGTGATCGCGTTGACCGGCGGGCCGGGCGGCCCGATCGACAGTGCGCTGCGTGCCGGGCAGGTAGCCCAGGCTGGCGCTCGCCTGGCAAAGCTCGCCGAAATCTTCGGCGACAGGCTCTATGTCGAGATCCAGCGCCATGGCCGTGATGGCGAGGCTGCCGTCGAGGCGCATCTGCTCAGGCTCGCCTATGATTCCGAACTCGCCATCGTCGCGACCAACGAGCCCTTCTTTGCCAAGGCCGGGGATTTCGAGGCGCATGATGCGCTGCTTGCGGTAGCCGAAGGGCGGCTGGTCTCCGACGGCGAGCGCCGGCGCGTGACGCCAGGGCATTTCTTCGTCACCCGGTCCGAGATGAAGCGCCGCTTCGCCGATCTGCCGGAGGCGCTGGCCGCGACCGTCGAGATCGCGATGCGCTGCACCTGGCGCGTCACGACACGCAAGCCGATCCTGCCGCGTTTCGGCGAGGAGGGGCGCGACGAGGCAGAGGAGCTCGAGGTCCAGGCGCGCGCCGGTCTGGCGGCTCGGCTGTCCAAGCACGGCCCGGCTTCGGGCTATACTGTCGGTGAATACGAGTCGCGGCTTGATTTCGAGCTTTCGATCATCAACCGCATGAAGTTCCCGGGCTACTTTCTCATCGTCTCGGACTTCATCAAATGGGCGAAGGACCAGGGCATCCCGGTCGGGCCGGGACGCGGCTCCGGCGCGGGTTCGCTCGTTGCCTATGCGCTGACCATCACGGACGTCGATCCGCTCCGCTTCGGCCTGCTTTTCGAGCGCTTCCTCAATCCCGACCGCGTCTCGATGCCGGACTTCGACATCGACTTCTGCCAGAACCGACGCGAAGAGGTGATCGACTACGTCAAGCGGCGCTATGGTGAGGAGCGCGTTGCGCAGATCATCACCTTCGGCACGCTGCTGGCGCGTGGTGTGCTGCGCGACGTCGGCCGCGTGCTGGAAATGCCCTATGGCCAGGTCGACAAGCTGACCAAGCTGGTGCCGCAGAACCCGGCGAAGCCGATCTCGCTGCCGGAGGCGATCGCTGGCGAGCCGAAGCTGCAGGCGGCTGCGGACGAAGAGCCGGTTGTGGCCCGCCTGCTCGAAATTGCCCAGAAACTGGAAGGGCTTCACCGCCACGCTTCGACCCACGCCGCAGGCGTGGTGATCGGCGATCGACCGCTCGAGCAACTCGTCGCGCTCTCGGTCGATCCGCGTACCGGTATGCGCGTGACCCAGTTCAACATGAAATGGGTCGAGCAGGCCGGCCTGGTGAAGTTCGACTTCCTCGGCCTCAAGACGCTGACGACGCTGACGACCGCCGTCACGCTGATTGCCCAGCGCGACATCMAGATCGACCTCGCCAAGCTGCCTTTCGACGATCCGAAGAGTTACGAGATGCTGGCGCGCGGCGAGACGGTCGGCGTGTTCCAGGTTGAATCGGCGGGCATGCGCAAGGCCCTGGTCGAGATGAAGGCCGACCGGATCGAGGACCTGATCGCGCTCGTCGCCCTCTACCGGCCGGGTCCGATGGACAACATCCCGACCTATTGCCGCCGCAAGCTCGGCTTGGAGGATCCCACCTATCTCCATCCGAAGCTGGAACCGATCCTGGCCGAAACGCATGGCATCATCGTCTACCAGGAACAGGTGATGCAGGTGGCTCAGGCGCTCTCGGGCTATTCGCTCGGTGAGGCCGATCTGCTGCGTCGCGCCATGGGTAAGAAGATCAAGGCGGAGATGGACGCTCAGCGCGACCGCTTCGTGAAGGGCGCCGTCGAAGGCGGCATGACGAAGAGCATCGCCTCCGAGATCTTCGACCTGCTCGCGAAATTCGCCGACTACGGCTTCAACAAGAGCCATGCCGCCGCCTATGCCGTCGTCGCGTTCCAGACCGCCTATCTCAAGGCGAACTTCCCAGTCGAGTTCCTCGCCGCGTCGATGACGCTCGACATGGGCAACACCGACAAGCTCTCGGAATTCCGGCGCGATGCCGAGCGCCTCGGCATCACGGTCGAGCCGCCGTCGATCAACCGCTCGGGCGTCGAGTTCGACGTGGCCGATGGCGCGATCCGCTACGCGCTCGGCGCGATCAAGGGGGTGGGGCGCACGGCGGTCGAATCCGTCGTCGTGGCGCGTAATTCGGACGGGCCGTTCCGCGATCTCGCCGATTTTGCGCGCCGCATCGACACCAAGCTCGTCAATCGCCGCACGATCGAGGCCCTGATCGCCGCTGGTGCGCTCGATCCGCTGGAGAAGGACCGTGCACGTGCCATGGCGGCGATCGACGGCATGCTGGCGCTCTCCAACCGCACGCGCGAGGCGGCTGCCGGTGGCCAGTCCGAGCTCTTTGGTGGGGGCTCCGTCGCGGAAGCCTTTCGCATCCCGCCGACCGAGCCGTGGGCGCCGGCAGAGCGGCTGCGGCGCGAACATGACGCTGTCGGCTTCTTCCTGTCGGGGCATCCGCTCGACGATTACGAACATGTGTTGAAGCGGCTGCGCGTTCAGCGCTTTGCCGATTTTGCCAAGACGGTCAGGGCAAACGGAACCTCCGTCGCCAAAGTTGCGGTCTCGGTCATCGACAAGTCGGAGCGGCGCACCAAATCCGGCAACAAGATGGGCATCGTCAACCTGTCAGACCCCAGCGGGCAGTTCGAGGCGATCCTGTTCTCGGAAGGACTGCAGCGTTACCGCGATCTGCTGGAGCCGGGCCGGGCGCTGGTGTTGCGCCTCAGCGCGGTACTCGATGGCGAGGATGTGCGACCACGCATCGAGGATGTCGAGGTGCTCGATGATCTGGCCGCTCGCCAGAAACAGGATCTGCTGGTCTACTTGCGCGACGACAGGGCACTGGGCAGCATTGCGGAGCGCATTCGCCCGCGCGAAGGCGCCCGCGCCGAGGGCAAGGTTGCGGTGATCATGATCCTCGATGACGGCGCGCAGGAGGTCGAGATCGAGTTGCCGGGCCGCTACCCGGTCAACCAGCAGATTGCCAACGCGGTACGGGCGGCGCCGGGAGTGGTCAGCGTCGAATTGCGCTGAGAGGCGGAGAGGGCAGCATGACAGCGCTGATTGTCGTCGATGTGCAGAACGATTTCTGCCCGGGCGGCCGTCTCGCCGTTACTGGCGGAGACGAGATCATCCCTCTGGTCAACGCGCTCGGTCTCCGCTTTGAAACGGTGGTCCTGACCCAGGACTGGCATCCGGCGGGGCACTCCTCCTTTGCCTCGCACCATCCTGGCAGGAAGCATTTTGAGAGTGTGGCGATGGCCTATGGCGAGCAGGTGCTTTGGCCTGATCACTGTGTCCAGGGCACGCGAGGCGCGGAGTTTCATCCAGGCCTCGACCTGCCGCATGCCCAAGCCATCATCCGCAAGGGCTATCGATCCGGGATCGACAGCTACTCCGGCTTCTTCGAGGCCGACCGTGTGACACCCACAGGATTGGGGGGCTATCTCAAGGAGCGCGGCATCTCGCGAGTCGCCATTGTCGGGCTCGCGACGGATTTCTGCGTCAACTGGACGGCGCAGGATGCTGCCCGGAGCGGGCTGGAGACCTTTGTTGTCGAGGAGGCCTGCCGCGCCATTGATCTCAATGGCTCGCTGGCCAAGGCCTGGTCCGACATGTCGGCGCTGGGGGTGAGGCGCTTCGCCCCGCAGGAGTTACCAATGTGACGCAGGCAGATGTCGCGCTCGCAACGCCTGCTTGATCTGATCCAGCTGCTGCGGCGCCATCGTCGCCCGGTCTCCGGCCGGCGGCTCGCCGACGAGCTCCGTGTCAGCATACGCACCCTCTACCGCGACATCGTCACCTTGCAGGCGCAAGGCGCGCCGATCGAGGGGGAGCCGGGACTGGGCTATGTTCTCAAGCCGGGTTTCATGCTGCCGCCGCTGATGTTCTCCGAGGACGAGATCGAAGCACTGGTGCTCGGCTCGCGCTGGGTTTCCGACCGGGCTGATGGCCGCCTTGCCCTGGCTGCGCGCGATGCGCTGGCCAAGATCCTCGCCGTCCTGCCGGGGGATCTGCGCGATGATGCCGAGGCGTCCGCCCTGTTGGTCGGCCCCGGTGCCGCGATCATGGCGGAGAGCTTCGATCTCTCGGCCATCCGCAAGGCGATCCGTTCAGAGCGCAAGCTCTCGATCCTCTACCGGGATGGTGCCGGGCAGGCGAGCGAGAGGGTCGTCTGGCCGTTCGCCTTGAGCTTTTTCGACCATGTCCGCGTCGTCGTCGCCTGGTGCGAACTGCGGCAGGATTTCCGGCATTTCCGCACCGACCGCATCTCGCAGGTTCAGCCGCTCGATATCCGCTATCCGCGCCGGCGCCAGGGCTTGCTGAAGGAGTGGCGCGAGCGGGAGGGAGTTCCGCCGCCATCGTGAGCGACACTGCCGGAAATTGGCAGCATCTGCATCTAGGATCTCCTCATCGCCCAACCGGAGACACGACCGATGCAGAACGCCAGTTTCGTCATCCTTTACGTCGACAGCCCGACTGCTAGCTGCCGGTTCTATCGTGCGCTGCTCGGAGCCGAACCGGTTGAAGCCTCTCCGACCTTTGCATTGTTTGCGCTGAAGTCGGGCATCATGCTCGGGCTCTGGTCGCGCCATACGGTCGAGCCGGGAGCGGAAGCGGCCGGTGGCGGCGGAGAACTGGGCATGCCTGTCGGTCACGCCGATCAGGTCGATGCGATCCATAAGGAGTGGAAGGAACGCGGCATCACCATCCTTCAGGAGCCGGTCGATCTCGATTTCGGCCGCACCTTTGTCGCGACCGACCCGGATGGCCATCGCCTGCGTGTTTTCTCTCCGACCGAAGCCTGAGGAGGCGAGCATGACCGGCTATTGGATCGCCGTCGCTTCAGCCGAGCATGTCCGGCTAGGGGTGGCCGGAGGCTTCATGCAGGTTTGCCATGGCAAGACCGGGCCCTTGCGTCGGATTCGAGCCGGTGATGGCGTCGCCTGCTACTCGCCGACTGAAACCTTCGGTGGCGGGGAGAGGCTGCAGGCCTTCACCGCGATCGGCCGAGTCTGCGGCGATGAGCCCTATCCCGCCGATATGGGGGGCGGCTTCGACCGTCCCGGCGCGATGTCGCCTGGCTTGCCGCATCCGAGGCATCGATCAAGCCACTGCTCGACAGGCTGGAATTGACATCCGGGCGGCTGAACTGGGGCTATCTGTTTCGCTTCGGGCTGGTCGCCGTCAGCGCTCATGACTTCACTCTGATCGCTCAGGCTATGTCTGCTCGCGAGTCGGAAACCCTGACAGCTGCGTGACGCCTGGCGCCCGAGCGGCGCCGTCGCAAGGCGGGCGGCTGTCCGGATCCTTGCCAAAAGGGGACGATCGGGAATGCTGCGCTGCGGGGCGACCTCCGGTTGAGTGTACCCTGCCATGACAGTCGCGCGATTGTCTTGACCTGCCCGCAAGGTTAGTCACGACCCTGGGGAAGCGGGGTACGCGTCGATCCGATCTTCATTGCTTGAGGGAAAGCCGTTATGTCGTTTCTTTTGAAGCCCTTTTGCGCAGTTGGCGCACTGGTTTCCGTTCTCTCTGCCGGTCCGGCCTTGGCGCAGAGCCAGGCCGACCAGCTCGCTGTCGTCTATCAATCGGGCCGCAATCAGCTTGGGATCCTGACCTACTGCAACGAGAAGGGTCACATCGGAGCTGATGTGGTCGAGATCCAGAAGAAGATGCTCGGCCTGATCCCGGCTCCTGCCGACAAGAGCGGCGGGGATGCCGCCGAAGCGCAGGGCAAGAAGGGGACGATCGCCATGATGGGCGTCACTCAGGACATCGAGGCCATAGCCAAGGCCCAGAATGCATCGGCCGCGACCTACTGCAAGCAGATTGGCGATGTGGTGAAGCAAGCGGGCGCAGCCCTGCCCAAATAGCCATCCGGGGTCGCGCTCTCGGGTTATGGTCGCCGGTCATGATGAGGCCGGCGAATCCGGCTTCCGGCTGAATTCGTTCTGGCTTGGGAGGTGAGGACGATGCCGACGGGAGATGATCTGCGCCGTCTGGCGCTGGCTCTGGACGGCACGGTCGAGGCTCCGCACTTCGACCGGGTCGCCTTCAAGGTCTCGCGAATCTACGTCACTCTCGCTCCTGACGGTTGCAGCGCGAATTTCGGCTTCTCGCCCGAGGAGCAGGAATTCAGGTGCATGATGGCGCCGGATGCCTTCAGCCCGGTGCCAAATGCCTGGGGCAAGCGGGGTTGGACGACAGCCGATCTCTCCAGGCTGGGCCTGGCTGAACTTGCCGGAGCGCTCGAGGCGGCATGGGCGCATGGCGCGCAAAAGAAGCCACGGCGCCGATGACCTGGTGAGGTGCGAGCCTTGCGTTGCCACGCTTTCCCGTGTAAGGCGCAGGCCATCCCACATGGGGAGCATCGCCTCACTTCCGAGGCGTTCCGGTGACGTGGCAGTCCATGCCTTGTTCATTCGCACCCCAGAGGCTCAACCGGAAGGACGATCGAATCATGGCTCTGCCAGACTTTTCCATGCGCCAGCTGCTCGAAGCCGGCGCGCATTTCGGCCACCAGGCTCACCGCTGGAACCCGAAGATGTCGCCGTATATCTACGGCACCMGCAACAACATCCACATTCTCGACCTGTCGCAGTCGGTGCCGATGCTCTCGCGCGCCCTGCAGGCTGTCAGCGACACCGTGGCCCGTGGCGGCCGCGTCCTGTTCGTCGGCACCAAGCGCCAGGCGCAGGACTCGATCGCCGACGCTGCCAAGAGGTCGGCTCAGTACTACGTGAACTCCCGTTGGCTCGGCGGCATGCTGACCAACTGGAAGACCATCTCGGCCTCGATCCAGCGCCTGCGCAAGGTCGACGAGCTCCTGAATGGCGGCAGCACCGGCCTGACCAAGAAGGAACGCCTGATGCTGGCGCGTGAGCGCGACAAGCTCGAGAAGGCGCTCGGCGGCATCAAGGACATGGGCGGCACGCCCGACATGATCTTCGTGATCGACACCAACAAGGAAGCGCTCGCGATCAAGGAGGCCCAGCGCCTCGGCATCCCGGTCGCCGCCATTGTCGACTCGAACTCGGATCCGGATGGCATCACCTACCCGGTGCCTGCCAATGACGACGCCGGCCGCGCCATCCAGCTCTATTGCGACCTGATCGCCCGTTCGGCCATCGACGGCATCTCGCGCGCCTCGGGCGACCATGGCATCGATCTCGGTGCTGCCGAGGCCCCGATCGTTGAGACGGCGATCATCGAGCCGGCCGCAGACGCTGCCCCGGTGTTCGAGCTGCTTACTGCGCCGCGCGGCGCGCCGGACGACTTCATGAAGCTCTCCGGCATGGGTCCGGAGCTGGTTCAGAAGCTCAATGACGGTGGCCTGTTCCACTTCTGGCAGATCGCTGCGATGTCGCCGGCCGATGTCGTCAAGGTTGATGCCGATCTGAAGCTCGGTGGTCGCATCGAGCGCGACGGCTGGGTTGCCCAGGCGCGCGATCTCGCCGAGGCCTGAGAGCAAACTCAGGGCGGCGCGTCATCGGCGCGTCGCCTCGGCAGCGCAGCAATGCGCGGCAGATGAATGAAGTCACGCCGACGGCCGGTCACGGAGCGTCGGCGTTTTCCCTTCGCGCTATGGCGCGCTCTGAAATCGAAGACCGTGCCGTTGGCCGCCAGCGTCGTTGCGCAGGCCCGGCACATGACAGCAAGGAACGACAGATGGCTGCGATCACCGCCGGCATGGTGAAGGAACTCCGCGACAAGACTGGCGCGGGCATGATGGATTGCAAGACCGCGCTGGCCGCGACCGACGGCAACATCGAGGCCGCCATCGACTGGTTGCGCACCAAGGGCCTCGCCAAGGCCGCGAAGAAGGCCGGCCGCGTTGCCGCCGAGGGCCTGGTCGCCGTGGCCGTGTCCGAGAACCGCGGTGTCGTTGCCGAGGTCAATTCCGAGACCGACTTCGTTGCGCGCAACCTCGAGTTCCAGGCGCTCGCCCGCACGATCGCCGACGTCTCGCTGGAGCGCGGCGGCGACGTCGAGGCACTGCTCGCCCATCACTATCCGGGCGGCGGCACCGTCGCTGACGCCATCGCCAATGCCATCGCCACGATTGGCGAGAACATGACCCTGCGCCGCGTCGCCGAGGTCAAGGTCAGCGCCGGCGTCATTGGCCATTACGTCCACGGCTCGGTCGCCGATGGTCTCGGGAAGATCGGCGTCATCGTCGGTCTCGAGACGACCGGCAAGGGCGAGGAGCTCGCAGCCCTCGGTCGTCAGCTTGCCATGCACGTCGCCGCTACCAATCCGGTCGCGCTCGATCTCGCTTCGGTCGATCCGGCGATCCTGGAGCGCGAGAAGGCGATCCTGGCCGAGAAGAATGCCGGCAAGCCCGCCAACGTGCTCGAGAAGATCACCGAGAGCGGCTTGAAGAGCTACGCCAAGGAATACTGCCTGCTCGAGCAGGCCTATATCCATGACGGCTCGAAGTCCGTCGCCCAGGTGCTGAAGGAAGCCGAGGGCAAGGTCGGTGCTCCGGTCAAGCTGACGGGCTTTGCTCGCTTCGCGCTCGGCGAGGGCATCGAGAAGGAAGAGACCGATTTCGCTGCCGAAGTCGCTGCGGCTGGTGGCACGACGGGCTGAGAAGCCGGTTGATAGGATCTGAAAAAGGCCGCGCTCTGCGCGGCCTTTTTTGTAAGAAGACGATGTTGGTGCCGAATCGCGCCGTCCCAGTCCATGGAGAAAGCCGGTGAGACCCAAACGCGTTCTTGTGAAGCTCTCCGGCGAAGCCCTTGCGGGGAAGGCCGGATCCGGCCTCGACGGTACGACGCTGACTGCGCTCGCCGCCGATATCGCAAAGGCCGCGCATGAAGGTGTCGAGATTGCGATCGTCGTCGGCGGCGGCAATTTCTTTCGCGGCGTCCAGGGCTTGAACAAGGGCCTCGACCGACCAAGCGCCGATTCGATCGGCATGCTCGGCACGGTGATGAACGCTCTTGCGCTAGAGCATGCCATCGAGATCGCCGGCGCCCCGGCCCGCGCCATGTCGGCTGTGCCCATGCCCTCGCTCTGCGAGAGCTACGCTCGCCGGCGCGCGCTCGACCATCTCAGCCACGGCAAGGTCGTCATTCTCGGGGGCGGCACGGGCAATCCCTATTTCACCACCGATACCGGAGCTGCCCTTCGGGCGGCCGAGCTCGACTGCCAGCAATTGCTGAAGGCGACGCAGGTCGATGGCGTCTACACCGCCGATCGGAAGAAGGATCCGAACGCCAAGCGCTATGAGAGCCTGACCCATGCCGAGGCGATCAGGCATGATCTCAAGGTGATGGATACGGCTGCTTTTGCGCTGGCGCGCGACGCCGGGCTGACGATCGTCGTCTTCTCGATCGCCGAAACTGGCGCGCTTGCGGCCGTTCTGCGCGGCGAGGGCAGGGCAACCTACGTGACGCCCTGACCGCCGGATTCCCTCGCGGTTGCAAGGCTCAGTAGTTCGGCCAGATCCCCGGCGTCATCAACTCAAGCAGATGGCCGTCGGGGTCACGGAAATAGAGGCTGTTTCCGCCGCGATCCCAGCTCATCCGGCCCTCGATATCGATTCCATGCTGCTGCAACCGCTCTTCCCAGGCTGTGAGTTCGCTGGTGTCGATCGCGAAGCAGATATGGAGGGGGCCGCTGCCGTCATGCGGTGGAATATTGCCCTTCGCAGATGATTGGGTGAGGAGAGATTGCCCCCGAAGGAAGAGCAGAAGGACACTCTCTCCGCCAACATCATAGGCGAACAGCGTCCTCGTCTTCAGCATCGGCTTCAATCCGAGCTTCGTCTCATAGAACTCCTGCGCGCGATCGAGATCGTCGATGTAGAGCGCAGTTTCAATGATGCGGTTCAGACGGGGCAAGGGGCCTCCTCGTGGTTCGGTTGTGCTCGGCCGTGACGTCTCGACCGAGGCCCGACCTTAAAGCTAGGAAGCGGCGCCCGGTCTTGCCACCGTTCCGGATCACCCGTCCGCCATGCCCGGCCTGCCTCAGGCGTTTTTCCCTTGCAGATTGTCCCGGGAAGGTGCTGTTGGAACATGAAATCCTTGACCCTGAGCGGGGCCGCGGCCATGGTCGCGCCGGTTTTCGATTATCTGCAAGGTCTTGACTAAAATGGCCMAGACGACATTCGACCTCGCCGACGTGAAGCGTCGGATGCAAGGCGCGGTGCAATCCTTCAAAGGCGATCTCGCCTCCCTGCGCACCGGCCGCGCCTCCGCCAACGTTCTCGATCCGATCCAGGTCGAGGCTTATGGTGCACGTACACCCTTGACTCAGCTTGCCACCGTCAGCGTGCCTGAAGCACGCCTGCTCAGTGTCCAGGTCTGGGACCGCAGCATGGTCCAGGCGGTGGAGAAGGCGATCCGCGAATCCGATCTGGGCCTCAACCCCCAGACGGAAGGGCAGGTGCTGCGCATCCGAATTCCGGAGCTGAACGAGCAGCGCCGCAAGGAGATGGTCAAGGTCGCGCATAAATATGCCGAAGAATCCAAGATCGCTGTGCGCCATGTCCGCCGCGACGGGATCGACGTGATCAAGAAGCTCGAGAAGGACGGTCACCTGACCAAGGATGACGTGACGCGCGAGTCGGATCAGGTCCAGAAGGTCACAGACCAGCATATCGCCGAGATCGATCAGGCGCTGGCGACGAAGGAAAAGGAAATCCTGCACGTCTGATCCTGTCGCMCGGCGGGTTTGAGCCGCTGGCTATGATCCGGGACGCAACGCCGAAAGAGGCACGAGAATGTCAGCAGGCCAGCGTCCGGAGGTCCAGGCTGCAGGGCCCTCCCATGTCGCAGTGATCATGGACGGCAACGGGCGCTGGGCTCAGTTGCGCGGCCTGCCGCGACATGAAGGGCATCGGCGCGGGCTGGAGGCCTTGCGCCGGACCGTCCGCAACGCCAGCGATCTCGGCATCGAGATTCTGACGGTCTACAGTTTCTCGACGGAGAACTGGCGCCGGCCTGCTGCCGAAGTTTCGTTTCTGATGACGCTGCTCAAGCATTTCATCGAGAAGGATCTTACCGAACTCGGTGCGGCTGGGGTCCGGGTCCGGGTCATTGGCGGCAGGAGCGATCTGGCGCCCGATCTGCGCCGTCTGGTCGAGCACGCCGAGGCGACCACGCGCAACAACACGGGAATGACGCTCGTCGTCGCCTTCAACTATGGCTCGCGCGACGAGATCGTCCGAGCGGCGCGCCAACTGGCCTCGGATGTTGCGGCAGGCCTTGTCGACGCAACCACCATTGACGAGAGCAGCATCTCTGCGCGGCTCGATACCGCAGATCTGCCCGACCCCGAGCTCGTCATCCGCACATCGGGCGAGACACGGATCTCGAATTTTCTGCTTTGGCAGGCCGCCTATGCGGAGTTCGTCTTCACCCCGGTACTCTGGCCCGATTTCGATCGCGCGGCGTTGGAAGAAGCGCTGGCCGAGTATCGCCGCCGCGAACGCCGTTTCGGCGGCGTGTCGGAGCCATCCGGCCGCAATGTGGGCGTAGCGTGAGTGACCAACCTTCCGGCGGTCCGGCCGCCGGCCCGAGCGAACTGAAGCTGCGTATCGCATCCGCGCTGGTGCTGGCCGCGGGCATTGTGGCTGCGACATTTGTCGGGGGCTGGCCGTTCAGGCTCATCTGGGCGCTGGCTGCCGGATTGGTCGCCTATGAGTGGCTCGCGATCGTGAGCCGCCGGAACGCGGTGCCCGCAGGTATCGGCGTTACGATTGCCGGCCTGGCGCTTGGCTTCGCCCCGATCAGTCCAGTGGCGCTCGCCGGTGTTTCCGCCTTCGCTGCGTTCTTCGGGGCGCTCCTGACCCCGGTTCTCGAGAAGCGGAACTGGCTGGAGGCCTGCGGTGTCGCCTATGCGCTCGCCTTTGCCCTGATCACGCCGGCGCTGCGTGCACTCCCGGATTTCGGGTTTGCTGTGATCATCTGGACCTTTGCGGTCTGTTGGCTGACCGATATTGCCGCCTATTTTACGGGGCGGGCTCTTGGTGGGCCGAAGCTCATGCCTGCGATCAGTCCGAAGAAGACCTGGTCCGGCGCACTCGGCGGAACCGCTGCCGGCACACTCGGTGGTTATGTCGTCTGGGTGTTGACCCCGGGGGCGGCCGCAGTCGTCGGTCCGGCCTTTGTGATCGCCGCCTCGCTTTCGGCCTCGATCGTGAGCCAGGCTGGCGATCTCTTTGAATCGGCCGTCAAGCGTCGCTTTGGCACCAAGGACTCAAGCAAGTTGATCCCGGGCCATGGTGGCTTTTTCGATCGGCTTGACGGCTACTGGGCCGTCCTGGTCCTCGCTGGTGCTGCACTGTTCCTGGCGCATCTGGAGTTCTGAAGACGTCATGCGCCGTCTCGTCACTCTTCTTGGAGCCACAGGCTCCATCGGCCGGTCGACGCGCGACGTCGTGTCGGAGAATCCTGAACGCCTGAAGATCGATGTCGTGGTTGGCGGGCGGGACGCTGCGAGCCTCGCCCGGGTGGCGGTCGAAACAGGTGCCCGCTTTGCCGCCTTGGCGGACGAGGCGGGAGGCGAAGCTCTGGCGCAGGCCCTGGCCGGTAGCGGTATCGACAGCGGGGCGGGGCGGCAGGCCGTTCTCGATGCCGTCGCGATGCCAAGCGACATTGTCGTCAGTGCCATAGCAGGAGCTGCAGGTCTGGAAGCGACTTTTGCCGCGCTGACACCTGGCCGCGTGATTGCCCTCGCCAACAAGGAGAGCCTGGTTTGCGCCGGTGCCGCCGTGATGGCGCAGGCCACGGCCGTGGGCGCGCGCATCCTGCCGCTGGATTCGGAGCATAATGCTCTCGTCCAGGCTCTTGGAGCCGAGCCGATCTCGGCGATCCGATCCATGACGCTGACGGCATCGGGGGGGCCCTTCCGCACCTGGTCGGCAGAACGAATTGCGGCGGCCAAGCCGGAGCAGGCTCTGGCCCACCCGAATTACGCAATGGGCGCCAAGATCACGGTCGACTCCGCCAGCATGATGAACAAGGGCCTTTAGCTGATCGAGGCCTGTTTCCTGTTCGGGCTGAAACATGATCAGCTCGATGTTCTGGTACACCCCCAGCAGATCGTGCATGGCCTCGTCACCTTCCGCGATGGCTCGGTCACTGCAGGCATGGCAATTCCGGATATGCGGGTTGCGGCCGCGCATTGCCTCGGCGTCGACGGCCGGCTCGATGCGCCGGCGACGCGCTTCGTCGATCTCGTCACGACCGCGCCGCTGGCCTTCGAACGCCCTGATCTTGCCCGCTTTCCGGCGCTTGCTCTGGCGATGGCAGCGTTGGAGACCGGAGGAGCGGTGCCGGCGATCCTCAATGCCGCCAATGAAGTCGCGGTCGAGGCCTTTCTTGCCGGACGGATCGGCTTTCCCGGCATCCCGGCTCTCGTCGATGCCGTCTGCAGCGGGCTCGGTGCTGACATCGCGGCACCGGTCGATATTGAAGCGGCCCTTGCCATTGACCATGAGGCGAGAAACCGCGCTCGCCTGCTCTTGTCGAAGGGCACCTTCACTGTCACGTAAGGGGCAGGAATCGGGAGAATTTTATGGATATTGCAGCGACCGTCTGGAACTCGGGCAGCTTCCTGCTCAGTTACCTGGTGCCGTTCCTGTTTGTCCTGACCATCGTTGTTTTCGTGCACGAGCTCGGGCACTTCCTCGTCGGTCGTTGGTGCGGCGTCGACGTGAAAGTGTTCTCGATCGGCTTCGGCCGCGAGATTTTCGGATTCGTCGACAAGCACGGCACGCGCTGGCGCTTCGCGCTGATCCCGCTCGGCGGCTATGTGAAGTTCTCCGGTGACGCGGATCCCTCGAGCTCCGCAGCCGATAGCGCTGAAGTCGAGCGCATGACGGAGGAACAGCGAGCGCGTTCCTTCCCGGCTCAATCGATCGCTGAACGGGTGGCGATCGTCGCGGCCGGCCCGATTGCCAATTTCGTACTGGCCATCCTCATCTTTGCCGGGACCGTCTACGCCTTCGGTCGCCCGGTCCTGACGCCCCGGGTCGAGCAGGTGATTGCCGGGAAGGCCGCTGAGCGCGCAGGTCTGCTCGCCGGGGACGTCGTCCTGACGATCGACGGCAAGCAGATCCGCAGCTTCAGCGACATGCAAAGAGTGGTCTCGACACATCCGAACGAGACCCTTTCGGTGACGGTCGATCGCGCGGGCACCATGGTGACCCTGCCTGTCACGCCTGATCTGAACGAGACATCGACGGCTCTCGGCAAACAGCGCATTGGCGTTATCGGGGTCCAGGCTTCCCGCCGGGCCGAGGACTGGACGACCCAGCAGTACAGCCTCGGTGAAGCCGTGAAGGTTGGATTCTCCGAGACCTGGTTTGTGGTCGACCGGACCTATGACTATCTGTCCAAATTGATCAGCGGGCGTGAATCGACGGATCAGCTTTCGGGGCCGATCCGCATCGCCCAGGTTTCCGGGATGGTTGCTTCCAATGGAGGCCTGCTCGCGCTGATCAATCTTGCGGCGATTCTGTCGGTCTCGATCGGCCTGATGAACCTGTTGCCGGTTCCGATGCTCGATGGCGGACATCTGATGTTCTATGCGATCGAGGCTCTCCGCGGCCGCCCCTTGAGCGAGCGCGCCCAGGAAATCGGCTTTCGGGTCGGTTTTGGGCTGGTCCTGATGCTGATGCTCTTTGTGACCTGGAATGACATCGTCCACGTCCACTCGCGTCTGTAGACTCCGACTGGCAAGCCCACGAATGCTGTGACCTGCGGCAAGGTTCGTTGCCGATAGGCCCAAAAGCTGCGTCGAATCGGGCGCTTTGCTCAGGGCGCGTGGCCTCCTGGCAACGACGAGGTTAAAAATAATTTGTTAACGACAATGTTCGTTTGCACCTCGTCGGAAACTTTGTAGAAGCGATTGGTCTGCAATGTCGCCATGCACCTGCCCAAAGGCAGGTGTCCCCGGTTGGGGTGGTGACCTACTAAATGGAATAGGCGACCCGATGACGTCGACCCCAAAGAGCCGGTCTTTCAAAATGCGGCTCTCTCGATCAGTCGGACTTTCGGCCTTTATGTTGGCCGTTAGCGGTGGCGTTGTTTTTGCGCAGGCCGTGATTGTCCAAGGCAACCGCMGCGTCGACGCGGAGACCATTCGGTCCTATGCAGRGCAGGGTGGTCCGCAGGAGGTTCGGCAGAGCCTGATGGCGACCGGACTGTTCTCGAACGTCCAGGTCAGCCGCCGCGGCAACCAGACTGTGATCTCTGTTCACGAGAACGACACGATCAATCGCGTCGCCTTCGAAGGCAACAAGCGCCTCAAGAGCGAGATCCTGCTGCAACAGGTCGAATCGAAGGCGCGTGGCCCTCTGAGCCAGGCGCTGATCGACTCCGATGTGCAGCGCCTGAAGGAGGTCTATCGCCGGGCCGGTTACGGCACTGCGACGATCTCCGGGCGTATCGCGCCATTGCCCAACGGTCGTTCGGACGTGGTCTTCACCATTGTCGAGAGCGGCAAGACCGGCATCAAGGAAATCAATTTCGCGGGTAACGGCGCCTATTCGGCATCGCGTCTGCGCGGGTTGATKAGCTCGACGGAATCGAATTTCCTCAGCTTCATCAAGACCTCCGACGTCTATGATCCCGACCGTATCGCGTCCGATCTCGATCTGGTTCGCCGCTTCTACCTGAAGAACGGCTATGCCGACTTCCGGGTCGTTGCGAGCGACGCGCGCTTCGATGACGCCAAGGGTGGCTGGGTTATCGACGTCACGGTCGATGAAGGGCCGCAGTACAAGGTCGGCAACGTCGCGGTGGATTCGCAGCTCAGCGATATCGACTCGGCGACGATGCAAAGGCTCCTCGCGACCTCGGCTGGCGATACGTACAATGCCGAGGCGGTCGAAAAGTCGCTCGTCAACCTCACGACCGAGGTGTCCCGCCGTGGTCATCCCTTTGCGCAGGTTCGCCCCCGCGGTGAGCGTGACGCCGCTGGCCGCCTGATCGGCATCACCTATGTCGTCGAAGACGGTCCGCGGGTCTATGTCGAGCGCATCAATGTGCGCGGCAATACGCGGACCCGCGACTATGTGGTTCGCCGGGAGCTCGATCTGGGTGAGGGCGATGCCTACAACAAGGTGATGGTTGATCGCGCCGAGCGGCGCCTGAACAATCTCGGCTTCTTCAACAAGGTTCGCATCACCAATGAGCCGGGCAGCGCGCCTGACCGGGTGATCATGAACATCGACGTCGAGGACAAGGCCACCGGCTCCTTCTCGATCGCGGGCGGTTATTCGACGTCTGACGGTGTCATCGGCGAAGTCTCGCTGTCGGAATCCAATTTCCTTGGCCGCGGCCAGTTCGTGAAGATTGCCGGCACGCTGGGGCAGCGGACCCAGGGCATCGATTTCTCCTTCACCGAGCCCTATTTCCTCGGTCGCCGTATCGCGGCCGGTATCGATCTGTTCTCGAAGTACAACGACAACTACAATATCGGCCGCTACGAAAGCCGTGTGACCGGCGGTCAGCTGCGGTTCACCTTCCCCATTACGGAAGAGTTCTCGATCACGCCGCGCTACTCGCTCTACACGACCGAGATCAAGATCCCGAATACGTCGAGCCGTCCGTATAACGACTGCTCGTTCCCGATCCCCGGGATTACGCCTGGAGCGCCCGGCTCTGGATTTGCAGCAACGCAGAACTTCAACTGCGTGACGAATGGCGAAGCGACGCTCGCGGTCAAGGAAGCCCGCGGCGAAACGCTGACCTCCCTTGCGGGCGTGACGCTGAACTACAACTCGCTTGATAACTACCAGACACCGCGCAACGGCTTCATTGCGGAGTTGAAGCCGGAATTCGCGGGCCTTGGCGGCGACTCGAAGTTCCTTCGTGTCGCGGCGGATGCGCGCTACTACCGCGAGATCTTCGACGATGTCGTCGGCTTCCTCCGGGTCCAGGGCGGTCACGTCCAGGCGACGGAAGGTACCTTGCGCATGGTCGATCACTACTTCCTCGGCCCGAGCCTGGTGCGTGGCTTCGCTCCGTCGGGCATCGGTCCGCGCGACGTGCTGAACGACCCGACGGCCAACGCTCTCGGCGGCCAGTCGTATTTCGGTGGCTCGGTCGAAGTGCAGTTCCCGATCTGGGGCCTGCCGCGTGACCTTGGCCTGCGCGGCGCGATCTTCGCCGATGCCGGTACGCTGTTCGACTACGATGGCGGCTCGAAGGTGATCACCAGCCCGATCCCGACGACGAACGGGCTTTGCCCGGGCGGGTCGGAGCCCCGGCAGTTCAATGTCCCGAGCACGTCCCAGTTCCAGAGCAACGTGGCCTGCGTTCGCGACAAGAACGTCATCCGCTCCTCGATCGGCGCGAGCCTGCTCTGGCAGTCGCCGCTCGGGCCGATCCGGTTTGACTATGCCTATGCCCTTAGCAAGGATGAGGGCACGCGCGATCCGATCACCGGCGTCCGTTACGGCGGCGACCGTCTGCAGGCCTTCCGCTTCTCCGGCGGCACCCGCTTCTGACGCGGCGGGGCGGCAACGCCCCGCACGGATCCATTGCATGTCAGAACCTCAATTCTTCCCGATCGCGACCTCGCTGAGCTACGGCGAGGTCGCTGCCATTTCAGGGGCTGCTCTGCCTGAGGGCGTGGAGCCCACGCGGCTCGTTACCGGCGCGGCCGCACTCGAGGCCGCCGGGCCCGATGACATCGCCTATATGGACAACCCCAAATATACGGATGCGCTGGCGGGGACTTCGGCGGGGCTGTGCCTGGTTTCTTCCCGGTTCGCTGCCCGTGTTCCCGCGGGCACTGTCGCGCTCGTATCGCCCGCGCCCTACCATGCCTTTGCCCGGATCATGGCGCGCTTCTATCCMGATGCGCTCAAGCCACGGTCGGTCTTTGGCTCGCAAGGGGTCGCGCCGGGCGCCTTCGTCCACGCCACGGCAAGGATCGAGGATAACGTCACGATCGATCCGGGTGCCGTGGTCGGCCCCGGTGCCGAGATCGGCGCCGGTTCCGTGATCGCCTCGCATGCCGTGATCGGCCCCCAGGTCCGGATCGGGCGTGATTGTGCGATCGGCGCTGGCAGCACCTTGCAATCGGCCCTGGTCGGAAACCGGGTCATCATTCACCCGGGTGTCCGGATCGGCCAGGATGGCTTTGGTTTCGCGATGAGCCCGAAGGGCCATATGAAAGTGCCGCAGATCGGGCGGGTCATCATTCAGGATGATGTCGAGATCGGCGCCAATAGCTGCATAGACCGGGGCGCCAGCCGCGATACGGTCATCGGTGAAGGTACCAAGATCGATAACCTCGTTCAGATCGGCCATAACTGCGTCATCGGCCGCCATTGCGTGATCGTTTCGCAGGTTGGCATCGCCGGCTCTACGACTTTGGAAGATTTCGTCGTGCTGGGTGGCCAGGTTGGCCTCGCCGGCCATCTCACGGTCGGGATGGGCGCGCAGGTTGCCGCCCAGAGCGGCGTCGCCGGTGACATCCCTCGCGGCGCGCGCTATGGCGGTTATCCCGCGCAGCCGGCGCTCAGCTGGGCGCGCGAGACAGCGCTTCTCAAATCTCTTGTTGCAAAGCGCGGCAAGTCTTCGGGCGGTTCGGAGAGCTGAGGATACGCGAGAGCGCGAGGCAGCCTTCGCAATCCATGCGAAGAGTGGGCCTCGTGTCGAATTCGCTTGATCGTCCGGTACCATTTCCGGCAAACGGGCATAGAAGCTGACAGGAACCCGGCGCCAGCCGCAACCTCCTGTTCCGGCATCGATTTAAACGATACAACTTTGCGGGCGAAGCCGGCAGGCCTGCGCGGGAGACGGGAGAGCATGACCGACGCGACGACATCGCTGGGTGTGGCCGATATTCAGAAGATCATGGCCTGCATTCCCCACCGCTATCCGTTCCTTCTCGTCGACCGTGTCATCGAGATGAATGGCGACGAGTCCGGCATTGGCATCAAGAACGTCACCGCCAACGAACCCCAGTTCACCGGACATTTTCCTGGCCGTCCGGTCTTTCCGGGTGTGTTGATGATCGAGGCMATGGCGCAGACCGCCGGCGTGCTCGTCGTCAGCGCGCGGGGAATTGACGAGGAAGCGGTACAGTCCGTCCTCTTCACCACGATCGACAAGGCCAAGTTCCGCAAACCGGTCGTGCCGGGCGATACCCTGCGTTTCCACCTCACCAAGGTCGCCCGCAAGCGCAATATCTGGTTCTATCGCGGTGAGGCGAAAGTTGACGGCGTGCTTGTCGCGGAGGCCGAGATCTCTGCGATGGTGGCTTAAGGCCAGCCGCTTTCCGTCGAAATCAGGACAGAACTTTCATGAGTGCGACTATCCATCCGATGTCGGTCGTCGACCCGGCTGCGCAGCTGGGCGAGGGGGTCGTTATCGGTCCGTTCTGCACGGTCGGCCCCCATGTCGTTCTCGGGGACGGCGCTGAGCTGTTGAGCCACGTTGCAATCGCCGGCCGAACCACGATCGGCCCCCGGACCAGGATCTACCCCTTCGCTTCCATCGGCCACCCGCCGCAGGATCTCAAATATCACGGCGAGCCGTCGACGCTGACGATTGGCGCGGATTGCATGATCCGCGAAGGCGTGACGATGAATCCGGGCACCGAAGGCGGCGGCATGAAGACGGTCATCGGCGACCGCTGCCTGTTCCTTGCCAATTCGCATGTTGGCCACGACAACGAGATCGGCAACAACGTCATCTTCTCGAACAACGTGATGAGCGCCGGCCATGTCAAGGTTGGCGACTATGTCATCGTCAGTGGCGGGACGGGGCTCCACCAGTTCGTTCGCATCGGAGAGCATGCCTTCATCGGCGGCGGCGCCGGCGTGATGAATGATGTCATTCCCTTCGGCATGGTGCGGGACAATCCTGCGCATCTGGCCGGGCTCAATCTGGTCGGGCTGAAGCGGCGTGGTTTCTCGCGGGAGCAGATTCATGAGCTGCGGCGCGCCTATCGCCTGCTGTTCGCCGATGAAGGCACCTTGGCCGAGCGCGTCGAAGACGTGGCGACGGAATTTGCGTCGCACCCGCTGATGCTCGAGATCCTCGATTTCATCCGCTCGGGCAGCGACCGCGCCATCTGCATTCCGCGCGACGTCAACGCGCCCGACCGGTGAGCACGGGCAGCGACGCAGCGACCGGCGCCTTTCCTCTCGCGATCATAGCCGGAGGCGGCGAATACCCGCCGCATCTGGCCCGGCTGGCGACAGCGCGGGGGCATCAGCTTTATATCGCGGCGATCGACGGTGCAGCCAACCCCAGCGATTTCGATCCTGAATCCTCGCGTGTCTATCGCCTGGGACAACTCGGGCGATTGCTCGACGAGCTCAAGCGACGCGGGATCGTCGATATCGTCATGATCGGCGCGCTGCCGCGGCCGAGCTTTGGCTCGCTGATGCCCGAGCCCTCGACGCTGAAATACCTGCCCCATTTCGCTCGCGCCTTTCGCGGCGGAGACGATCATTTGCTCAAGGGCGTGGTCCAGTTCTTCGAGGGGCGGGGTTTTCGCGTTCATGGCCCAGCCGAGATCGCTCCGGGCTTGACCGCGCCGCTCGGCCCACTGGGGCGCCGCAGCGTCTCGGCCGTGGCGCGCGACGGCATCGAACATGGCTTCTCCTTGCTGGCGGCTTTGTCGCCCTTCGATGTCGGTCAGGCCGCAATCGTTGCCGATCATCGTATCGTGGCAATTGAGGCTGCAGAGGGTACCGACGCCATGATCAGGCGCGTCGCCGAGCTGGTAAGCGCAGGGCGTCTCAAGATCGACAAGGGCGACGGCGTTCTGGTCAAGGCCCCCAAGGACGGCCAAGACCTGCGCGTCGACATGCCGGCGATCGGACCTGAAACCCTGCGGAACGCGGCCAAGGCTGGACTCTCCGGCATCGCACTTCGCGCCGGCAATGTGCTTGTCGGAGACAGCGTTCGATTGGGCGCACTGGCCGACGAGCTTGGCCTGTTCGTCGAGGGCGTCGCGTGATCCGGCCCTTCCGGCTCGCCGTCATTGCGGGCGAAGCGTCTGGAGATGCTCTGGCGCTGCGTTTTCTCACCGTCCTGCGGCAGCGGTTGGGGGATCGCCCGCTCGAGATCGTGGGCGTCGGCGGCGAGAGCCTGATCGCGCAGGGGCTGCGGCCGCTCTTTCCCCAATCCGATATCGCCGTGATGGGGTTTGGTCCGGTCCTGGCTCGGCTGCCCCTGTTGCTCCGGCGCATGTCTGATGCGGCCAAGGGGGTCGTTGCTTTCGCGCCTGATCTCCTGCTCACCATCGACAGCCCGGATTTCTCGCTGCGCGTCGCGAAAAAAGTCCGGCGGGCATCGTCCGCAATCCCGATTGCGCATTGGGTTTGCCCCAGCGTCTGGGCCTGGCGTTCTGGCCGCGCCCGCAAGATGGCGCCACATGTCGATCGCATCCTGGCGCTGTTACCCTTCGAGCCCGCTGCGCTGGAAAGGCTGGGCGGACCGAAGACGATCTATGTCGGTCACCCCTTGATCGAGCGGCTCGCCGAGCTACGGCCAAGCGCCGAGGAACAGGTGCGGCGCAACGCTCCTTCAACGCCGGACATCCTGGTCCTTCCCGGCAGCCGTCGCTCGGAGATCAGCCACCTCATGCCGGCCTT
Source organism: Allobosea sp. 05T439 (assembly GCF_056396005.1). Lineage (NCBI taxonomy): Bacteria > Pseudomonadati > Pseudomonadota > Alphaproteobacteria > Hyphomicrobiales > Alloboseaceae > Allobosea > Allobosea sp. 05T439. Next base: position 123,677 of record NZ_JBFTKP010000012.1, read on the forward strand.
CGGCGAGACGGTCGCGCTCATCGCGAACGAGGTGCCCGGCGCGCGCTTCGTGCTGCCGGCCGTGCCGCATCTGCGCGGCATGATTGAAGAGGCTGTCTCGACCTGGTCGGTGAAGCCCCGTCTCGTCGATGGCGAAGACGCCAAGCTTGCCGCTTTTCGCACGGCGCGCGTAGCGCTCGCGGCCTCCGGGACCGTGACGCTCGAGCTCGCCTTGGCACAGGTACCGCTGGTCGCTGCGTATCGCGGCGCGGCCTGGGAGGCGATGCTGGCGCGCAGGCTGATCAAGCTACCGACTGTGATCCTGCCCAATCTCGTCGCCGGCACGCGCATCGTTCCCGAGTTCATCCAGGACGAGGCCTCGCCCGAAGCGCTCAGCGCAGCTGTGCTGGCGGTCCTCAGCGAGGGGCCTGCGCGCGAGGCCCAGCTTGCGGGTTTCGCAGATGTCGAGCGCATCATGAAATCGGCCGGGGCGAGCCCGGCCGAGAACGCKGTCAATGCCGCCCTGGGACTGCTGGCAGCTTGATCAGCGCGGTGCAGCGCTCATTCAAGCGCCGCACCGGATGCCTTGGCGATGGGCCCCCATTTCGCGAATTCGACTTTGACGTGTTCGCCCAGCGCCTCCGGTGTCGAGCCGACGATGACGGCACTGACATCGTTCAGGCGCTGCTTCACATTGGGGTCTGTCAGGGCCTTGTTGGCTTCGGCGTTCAGGCGCTCAACGACTGCCCTTGGCATATTCGCCGGGCCAAACAGCGCGTTCCACGTATAGGTTTCATAGCCGGCAAGACCGCCTTCGGCGATGGTCGGTATCTCCGGGAATGAGGGCACGCGCTCCTTCGTGGTAACGCCGATCGCGCGGAGCTGGCCGCTGCGAATGAACTGCGCGGAGGAGGGCAGGTTGTCGAACATGATCGGCACGGCGCCAGCCACGACATCGTTCAGAGCCGGGCCAGCGCCGCGATAGGGCACATGGTTCATGCTCACGCCGCCCAGCGACTTGAACAGCTCGCCCGAAAGATGCAGCGGCGTACCCACTCCCGATGAGGCGTAGGAGTATTTGCCGGGATTGTCCTTCAGGACCTTGACGACCTCCTGGACCGTCTTGGCCGGAAAGCTCGGGTGCACGACCATGACGTTGGGCACCACGGCCAGCAGGGAGATCGGCGTGAAATCCTTGACCGGATCGAACGTCACCACCTTGAGGATCGCGGGATTGAGGGCATGGGTCGAGATCGTGCCCATCAGCACCGTGTAACCGTCGGGTGCGGCGCGAGCGACCGCGGTCGAGCCGACATTGCCGCCTGCGCCGGCGCGGTTCTCGATCACCACTTGCTGGCCGAGCGAATCCGCCATCTTTGCCCCGACGAGGCGGGCAACGATATCCGTCGAGCCGCCGGCTGCGAACGGCACGACAAGCATGATCGGCCGGGTCGGGAAGTTCTGAGCCCGCGCGGGCCCGCTGCCGGCTACGAGGGCGGATGCCCCGGCCCCAGCGATGAAGGCGCGGCGGTTCGGTGTCGTGAGGCGGTCCATCTGGCGTTTCCCGTCATTGCTCTGCGAAACGCGAGGTTATGGCAGCGCACCATATGATAAACCCCACCGGATTGTTTAATCCGGTGGGGTTCGACCTGCGTCATAAAGACTGTGTCAGATTGTTCTCAGCGACGGCCGATCGGCGTGTAATCGCGCTTCGGCGAGCCGGTATAGAGCTGGCGCGGGCGGCCGATCCGCTGGGACGGATCCTCGATCATTTCCTTCCACTGCGCGATCCAGCCGACGGTGCGGGCGAGTGCGAAGAGCGCGGTGAACATCGAGGTCGGGAAGCCCATCGCCTTCAAGGTGATGCCCGAATAGAAATCGATGTTCGGATAGAGCTTCTTCTCGATGAAGTAGCTGTCGCTGAGCGCGATGCGCTCGAGTTCGATCGCGACATCGAGGAGCGGATCGTCCTTGATGCCGAGCTCGTTCAGCACCTCATGCGTCGTCTTCTGCATGATCTTGGCGCGCGGGTCGTAGTTCTTGTAGACGCGGTGCCCGAAGCCCATCAGGCGGAACGGATCATTCTTGTCCTTCGCCTTGGCGATGTATTTCGGGATGTTGTCGACCGACCCGATCTCCTCGAGCATCTTGAGGGCCGCCTCGTTGGCGCCGCCATGCGCAGGGCCCCAGAGGCAGGCGATGCCGGCTGCGATGCAGGCGAAGGGATTGGCGCCCGAGCAACCGGCAAGACGCACGGTCGAGGTCGAGGCGTTCTGCTCGTGGTCGGCGTGCAGGATGAAGATGCGGTCAAGCGCGCGCGACAGGACCGGATTGACCTTGTACTCCTCCGCCGGCACCGCGAAGCACATGCGCAGGAAATTCGATGTGTAGTCCAGCGAGTTCAGCGGATACACGAAGGGCTGGCCGATCGTGTACTTGAAGGCCATCGCAGCCAGCGTCGGCAGCTTGGCGATCATCCGCATCGACGCGATCATGCGCTGCTGCGGGTCCGAGATGTCGGTCGAGTCGTGATAGAAGGCCGACATCGCGCCGACCGAGGCCACCAGCACCGCCATCGGATGMGCATCGCGTCGGAAGCCCTGGAAGAAGCGGGCCATCTGCTCGTGCACCATGGTGTGGCGCGTCACGCGGTAGTCGAAATCCGCCTTCTGCGCCGCGGTCGGCAGGTCTCCGTAAAGCAAGAGATAGCAGGTCTCGAGAAAGTCGCCATGCTCGGCAAGCTGCTCGATTGGATAGCCGCGATGGAGCAGAACGCCCTCGTCGCCATCGATATAGGTGATCTCCGACTCGCAGCTCGCGGTCGAGGTGAAGCCGGGGTCATAGGTGAACATCCCGGTTTGTGCGTAGAGCTTGCTGATGTCGATGACGGATGGGCCGATCGATCCGGTCTTGACCGTCAGGTCGACGGTCTTGCCGTCCACACTCAGCTGGCTGTTGGTTCCGCTCATCGATACCGATCCTTTCAGGCTCGCTGCTGATCAATCTTCGTTCCATCCGAGCCGGCACGAATGGGTGCCGGAACGGCAATCATCATCCGAGTGGCTCTGCGTAACGGCCATGTGACGGGATTGCAGGCAAAGGAAGGTACATCCGACTGATATTAAAGCAATATTCATACCGGGGCGCCGCTTCGGACACCCTCGGCATATGCGGCGTCACTAGCCCATTTGCCCTTGGGGTTCAACCAATCACAAAGGCGGGGCTGCCCCGCCTTTGATCACGTTTGATCGCTGAGACGAGCGAGCGTTTCCTCGCGGCCGAGCACCGCCATCACATCGAACAGGCCGGGCGACTGGCTCCGTCCGGTGAGTGCGGCCCGCAGCGGCTGCGCCACCTGTCCGAGCTTGAGGGCATGTTCTTCGGCGAAGGCCCGGACCGCGGCCTCGAGCGGAGCCGGTGTCCAGTCGTTCACCGCGGCAAGCTTCTCTGCCAGGCTGGGCATGCGCTGGCGGGCGCCCTCGTCGAGCAGCGTCGCCGCCTTCTGATCGAGTGCGAGCGGACGCTTGGCAAAAAGATAGGAGGCGCTGTCGAGCAGCTCGATCAGCGTCTTGGCTCGCTCCTTCAATCCCGGCATCGCAGCAAGAAGCTTGGCTTCGAGAGCCGGATCGAGCTCGGGGCCGAGGCCGTGCGCGGGGCCGATTTCCGGCAAGATGCTCTTCAGTGCATCAAGCAGGTCACGGTCATCGGACTGGCGCATGTAGAGCCCGTTCAGGCTCTCCAGCTTCGCGTAGTCGAAGCGTGCCGGGGAACGGCCGATCGAGGAAAGATTGAACAGCGAGACCATCTCTTCGGTCGAGAAGATCTCCTGGTCGCCATGGCTCCAGCCCAGCCGGAGGAGGTAGTTGCGCAGGGCCACCGGCAGATAGCCCATGGAGCGATAGGCATCGACACCGAGCGCACCATGGCGCTTGGAGAGCTTCGCGCCGTCCGCCCCATGGATCAGCGGGATATGCGACATGCTCGGCACGCGCCAGCCCATCGCCTGGTAGATCTGGGTCTGGCGGGCGGCGTTGGTGAGATGGTCGTCGCCACGGATGACATGGGTCACGGCCATGTCATGGTCGTCCACGACGACAGCGAGCATATAGGTCGGGTTGCCGTCGGAACGCAGCAGCACGAGGTCGTCGAGATTCTCGTTCTGCCAGACGACGCGGCCCTGCACCTCGTCCTCGACCACCGTCTCTCCGGTCTGCGGCGCGCGCAGGCGGATGACCGGCTTCACGCCGGCCGGCGCGGTTGCCGGATCGCGATCGCGCCAGCGTCCGTCATAGCGCATGGGACGGCCCTCGGCGCGCGCCTTCTCGCGCATCTCCTCGAGTTCCTGCGGTGTCGCATAGCAATAATAGGCCTTGCCGGCGGCGAGCATCTGCTCGGCGACCTCGCGGTGCCGGGCCGCACGGGCGAACTGGTAGACGGTCTCGCCGTCCCAATCGAGGCCAAGCCAGGACAGGCCGTCGAGAATCGCCGCGATGGCCGGCTCGGTCGAGCGTTCGCGGTCGGTGTCCTCGATGCGCAGCAGCATCTTGCCGCCATGGCGACGGGCATAGAGCCAGTTGAACAGCGCGGTACGCGCGCCGCCGATATGCAGGAATCCGGTTGGAGACGGCGCGAAGCGCGTAACGACCGCATCACTCATGAAAGGCAGGCTCCGGCAGGACGGGAAATGAGGCCGACAGAGCGGCAGAGGAACAAGACGTCGAAGGGACATGACAACCGACGCCGCCCCTGTAACATGCTGATGGGGCCGACGTTAAGCGCAAGATCGCATCTGGTTGGCTGACCGAGGGACGGCCTATGCGCGAGGCGCCGCCAGACCCGAGCCGGCTGCGCGGCGCGCGTGTTCGCGCCGTACCATTCCGCATTCCCGAGATATGGTTTCAGGACGCTGCCATTCGGTTGTTTCTCGCCGAATGGCGCGCGCGCTTCCTGGGCGCCATCGCGATCGAGGCCGGACGAAGAAGGCTGTTTCTCTGGCTGCCGGTGCTGATGGGAGCCGGCATTCTGCTCTATTTCGCGGCTGATCGCGAGCCATCCTTCTGGGTCCCGCTCTCCGGCTTTGGCGTCTCCGCTGCGATGGCAGCGCTGTCGCGCGCCCGACGCCCGGTCATGCTCGCTTGCGTCGGCCTTGCTGCCATCTTCGCCGGCTTTGGTGCCGCGGCCTGGCGCACGGCGACGATCGCAGCACCGATGCTCGATCGAATGCGCGTGGGACAACTCACCGGCTTTGTCGAATCGGTCGAGGCGCGCGACGCCGGCGCGCGCCTCGTGATCCTGGTGACCGGCATTGCCGGGGTGGAGCCTGAACGCCTGCCACGGCGGGTTCGGGTCAACGTCAAAGGTGGTTCGGTTTCGCCGGGCGATCACATCGCTGCCGTCGCGCGCCTCCTGCCGCCGCCCGGTCCAGTGCGACCAGGTGGCTACGACTTCGGGCGCGACGCCTTCTTCCGAGGGCTTGGTGCAGTCGGGACCATCCCCGGAAAGATCACGCTCGCCCCACCACCCTTGCAGCCACCGCTCGAGCTTCAGATACGCGCGACGGTCGACCGGGCGCGCAATGCCCTGACGGAGCGCATCGCCGGGATCGGGGGAGGGCAGGCTGGCGCGATGGCGGCGTCGTTGGTTACTGGCAAGCGCGGCCTCATCACGGAGGCGACCAATATCGACCTCCGCGCGGCCGGAATCTATCATATCATCTCGATCTCGGGCCTTCACATGGTGCTGGCCTCCGCCACGATCTTCGGCCTGGTCCGTGGCCTGCTGGCGCTATCGCAAACGCTGGCATTGCGCTGGCCCATAAAGAAACTCGCCGCCCTGGCCGCGATGCTCGGCGCCACGGCTTATTGCATCTTCTCGGGAGCCGAGGTCGCGACGGTGCGCTCGCTGATCATGACATTGGTCATGCTCGGTGCGATTCTCGTCGATCGCCCGGCGCTCAGCATGCGCAATCTGGCTCTCGCTGCGATGATCGTTCTGCTGCGCGAGCCTGACGCGCTGCTTGGTCCAAGCTTCCAGATGTCCTTTGGCGCTGTCGCGGCGCTGATCGCCTTTGCCGAGCGCTGGGAGGATCGCGGCCACTCCGAGGCGCCGGCGAACCTGCCTTGGCCGCTACGGCCGATCTGGATCGCGGTGGTCGGGCTCACGGTCACGACCGTGCTGGCGACGGTCGCAACCGCACCGTTCGGTGCCTATCACTTCCAGACCTTCAACCCCTTCGGTCTGCTCGGCAATGCGCTCGCCTTGCCCTTCGTTTCCCTGATCGTCATGCCTGCCGCTGTCTTCGGCGTGCTCGCCTATCCCTTCGGCCTGGATTGGCCGGCTTGGGCGCTCATGGGAGTCGCTTCGGACTATGTGCTGCAATCCGCGCGCTGGGTTGCGGGATTCGACCACTCCGCGGTGATCATTCCTGCATTCGGGGCCGCGGCGCTCGCATGCTTTGCCGCTGCGCTTCTCTGAATCACGCTCTGGACGACACCGCTGCGCTTCCTGGCCGTCGCCCCCCTGATCGCGGGACTGCTCGTGGCAGCGAAGCCCGACAGGCCCGACATCCTGATCGAACGCGATGGTTCCGGCATCCTGGTCCGCGGGGGCGATGGTCATCCTGGCGGGGCAACCGAGCCGCTTCGTGCTGCAGCAATGGCTGAACGCAGATGGCGATAATCGCCGGACTGACGACAACAGCCTGCGGGAAGGCGCGGCCTGCGACACGTTGGGTTGTGTCGTCCGCAGCAAGGATGGACGAAGCGTTGCCTTTGCACGTGATCGCCTGGCCATCGTCGAGGACTGTCGGCGCGCCGATCTCGTCATCACGCCGATTCCGTGGAACGCTCCGTGCGCAGCACGACTGATCGACCGCAGGGCATTGTCGCGCGATGGCGCGACCGCCCTTGTCGGCAACAAGGGCGGCTGGCGCGCCCATCTATCAGAGCAGGATGGTGTCGATCGTCCCTGGAGCCGCAAGCGGGAGCGGCCTGCAAGCACGCCGGCTTTGCCGCTGGCGGCTGTCGAAGAACACGAGCCGCTTCAGTAGCGCCGCATCAGGTTGACCAGGCGGCCCTGAATCTTGACGCGGTCCGGTCCCAGCACCCTTGTCTCATAGGCGGGATTGGCAGCCTCGAGCGCGATCGAGGAGCCGCGCTTGCGCAGTCGCTTCAGCGTTGCTTCCTCGTCATCGATCAGAGCCACGACGATATCCCCGGTATTGGCCGTGTCCTGACGCTTGATCACCACCGTATCGCCGTCGAGAATGCCGGCTTCCACCATCGAGTCGCCGCGAACCTCGAGGGCAAAATGTTCACCGGGGCCAAGCATGTCGGCAGGCAGTGCCACGGTATGGCTGCGGCTCTGGATGGCGGAAATCGGTGTACCGGCGGCAATCCGCCCCATGACCGGAATCGCAACCGTGGAGCGCACATCTTCGTCCGGGGGCGGTGCGATCGGCCGGACCTTGCCAAGCCCCCCTTGGACGACGGAGGGGCTGAACCGTCCGCGCGTCGCCTGAGGGCCGCCGGCCCCTTCGGGCAGCTTTATGATCTCCAGCGCTCGGGCTCGATTGGGAAGGCGGCGAATGAACCCGCGCTCCTCCAGCGCCATGATCAGGCGATGGATACCGGACTTGGAGCGCAGATCGAGCGCGTCCTTCATCTCGTCGAAGGAGGGGGGCACCCCTGTCTCGCGCAGGCGTTCCTGGATGAAACGAAGCAGTTCGAACTGTTTGCGTGTCAGCATGGTTCCCGCCGGCGCTCTTTGTATGGAATCGAAACAAAGCACGAACACCATACAGGTTCGCGTTGTGTTCCGCAAGCGCGCTCAGCGTAGGCGGATGATCCGGCAGTTGTCGCCTTTGTTTGCCGGCGCAGCAAACGATTCGCGAATGAGTAGCGCGTCGGCGCGGGCAAGAGTGGCCAGCATCGACGAATCCTGCTTGGCGAAGGGCGTTGCCAGCCATCCTTCCGGAGTGAGCGTCAGTTCCGACCTCATATAGTCTCGCCGCTCATCATTTGCCGGCAAATTTCTTCCGACGATTGCAGGCTCACTCAGATCGCGCTCCGGTTCCGGTACGCCCAGGAGGGTCCTGAGCAGGGGCACGACGAAGAGATGTCCGCAAACGATGGACGAGACGGGGTTTCCGGGCAGGCCGAGCGCGACCATGCGGCCGAGGCGGCCCATCATCATCGGCTTGCCCGGCCGCATGGCGATCTTCCAGAAGCCGAGCGCCATGCCTTGACCGATCAACGCTGCCTGGACGAGATCGTGCTCACCTACCGAGGCTCCTCCGAGGGTGATCAGCACATCGGCATCGGCCTTCCGTGCCTGGCCAATCTTGTCGGCGAGATCGGCATGATCATCGCGGGCAATCCCGAGATCGAGCGCCGTGCCGCCGGCCTGCTCGACCAGCGCGGCGAGCGCAAAACTGTTGGACGCGACGATCTGGTCGGGTCCAACCGGCTCGCCGGGCTGGACCAGTTCGTCGCCAGTCGCGAGGATCGCGACCAGTGGCTTCCGACGCACAGTGAGCATGGGGTGGCCCATGGCTGCCGCGAGGCCGAGGCTCGCACTGTCGAGCCGGCTGCCGGCGAGAAGCAACACCTCGCCCTCGGAGAAGTCCAATCCTGCCTGACGAACGAACTTGCCGCGCTCGGCGTCCTCGCGCACGCGGATCGTCGCAGTGCCGACGCCGTCCGCATTCTCCTGAATCAAGATCGTATCGGCGCCCTCCGGAATCGGAGCACCGGTGAAGATGCGAACAGCCTCATTGGAGCGGACCATCCCTGAGAAGGAACGACCGGCAGCCGATTCGCCGATGACACGCAATTCATTTGCCGGCGCAATATCGTCTGCGCGAACGGCGTATCCGTCCATTGCGGAGTTGGCAAAGGGGGGCTGGGTCCGAAGCGCCTGCAGGTCGGCGGCGAGCACGCGCCCTACGCATTGTGCGAGTGGCAGGGTTTCTGATGGTGTCGGTGCCGGAACGCTGTCGATTAGCGCCTTCAGGGCGACGGGGACGGGCGTGAGGCTCATCGCGCAGTTTCCGGGAGATCGAAGGTGCCGGATTTTCCACCTGACTTGTGGACGAGCCTGATGCCTTCGATCCGCATCGCCCGGTCGACCGCCTTGACCATGTCGTAAACTGTGAGGCAGGCGACGCCGACAGCGGTCAACGCCTCCATCTCGACGCCGGTCTGTCCCTTCATCTTGACCTCAGCGCTCACGCGCACCCCGGGCAATGTCTCGTCCAGGGTGAGGTCGACGCTGATCTTGCTGATCAGCAGCGGGTGACAGAGCGGGATCAGTTCATGCGTGCGCTTGGCGGCCATGATTCCAGCCAGGCGCGCCGTGCCAAGCACGTCGCCCTTCTTGGCGTCGCCATCGCGCACGATCGCCAGGGTCCCGGGCTGCATGACGACACAGCCCTCGGCGACAGCGATGCGCGAGGTCTCCTCCTTGTCGCCAACATCGACCATATGGGCCTGGCCGCTGGCGTCGAGATGGCTGAGCTTGCTCATGCTGCGCTGCGCGCAGAACCGGTCAGGAGATCACGGGTCGCAGCGGCGACATCGTCCTGCCGCATCAGGCTCTCGCCGACGAGGAAGGTGTTGACGCCGGCGCGCTGCAACCGTGCGATGTCGGCATGACTGAAGATGCCGCTCTCGCCAACGATGATGCGGTCCGCGGGGACGCGCGGTGCAAGTCTCTCGGTGACGGCGAGATCGACGGCAAAGCTGCGAAGGTCGCGATTGTTGATGCCGAGCAAGGGGCTGTCGAGCTCGAGGGCGCGATCGAGCTCAGCTTCGTTGTGAACCTCGACCAGCACGTCGATGCCGAGTGACTTTGCCGCCTCGTTCAGCGCGCGGGCTGTCCCGTCATCGACGCCGGCCATGATGATCAGGATACAGTCGGCGCCCCAGGCGCGAGCCTCGAAGACCTGATAGGGGTCATAGAGGAAATCCTTGCGCAGGGCGGGCAGGCCGCTTGCCATGCGCGCCTGCTGCAGGAATTCCGGCTGTCCCTGGAAAGAGGGGGCATCGGTCAGTACGGACAGGCAGGCCGCGCCGCCATCGGCATAGGCGCGTGCCAGCGATGGCGGGTCGAAATCGGCGCGGATCAGCCCCTTGGACGGGCTGGCCTTCTTGATCTCAGCGATCAATGCAGGCTTGCCGGCCGCGTGTTTCGCGGCAAGAGCGGCCGTGAAGCCACGCACGGGGCCGGCAGCCAGGGCGCGCTGCTCGATCTCAGCCTGGGAAACCGCGGCCTTGGCAGCGGCGATCTCCTGGCGCTTATAGGCCTCGATGCGGGCGAGGATGTCGCTCATGACGTCCTCACGCGTTCGAGCTGGCGATAAGTGCGGTCAGCGTCGCCTTGGCCTTGCCGCTGTCGATCGCCGAGGTCGCGCGGGTGAGGCCGTCGCGCAGATCACCGGCCTGACCGGCCACGACGAGCGCGGCGGCGGCATTGAAGGCCGCGATATCGCGGAAGGGCGTCTTCTTGCCGTCGAGAACCGCGCGGAGCGCCTCGGCATTCTGCGCCGGTTCACCGCCGCGCAGATCCTCGGGCTTTGCACGGGCCAGGCCGACATCGTCCGGGCTGATMGAGAAACTCTCGATCTTGCCCTTTTCGAGCGCGACGACGCGGGTCGGCMCGGTGGTGGTGATCTCGTCAAGGCCGTCAGAGCCGTTCACGGCCCAGATGCGGTCGGAGCCCAGAGCAGACAGCACGCGCACCATCGGCTCGAGCCAGGTCTCTGAGAAGGCGCCGACGAGCTGCCTCTTGACACCGGCCGGGTTGGAGAGCGGCCCGAGCAGGTTGAAGATGGTGCGGGTGCCGAGTTCTGTGCGCACCGGTGCTACATGCCGCATCGAGGCGTGATGGGTCGGCGCGAACATGAAGCCGACGCCGGCCTCGGCGATGCAGCGCTCCGTGCCCGCGGGCTCGAGCCCCACCTTGACGCCGAGCGCGGTGAGCACGTCGGCCGCTCCGGAACGTGACGAGGCGGCGCGATTGCCATGCTTGGCGACCGGCACGCCGCAGGAAGCAGTGATGATCGCGGCCAGCGTCGAGACGTTATAGGAGCCCGAAGCGTCGCCGCCGGTTCCGACGATGTCGATCGCGCCGGCCGGTGCTTTTACCGGCAGCATCTTGCCGCGCATGGCGCTGACCGCGCCGGCGATCTCCTCGACGGTCTCGCCACGGACGCGCAGCGCCATCAAGAAGGCGGCCGCCTGCGCATTGGTGACCTCGCCGGACAGGATGGTGTCAAAGGCATCGCGCGCCTCCTCGCGGGAGAGTGAGGCGCCGGTCGCCACCTTGGCGATGAAGGGTTTGAAATCGTCCATGGGTTCTTCGACGTCAGGCTGTTTCGGAAAGGGCGGCACGGTCCTGTGTCTGCGACCATCGTTCCGCCAGGCCGAGGAAATTGCGCAGGATCGTCGCACCCTGTTCGGAGGCGATGCTCTCGGGGTGAAACTGTACGCCATGCACCGGCAGGGAGCGGTGCGAGAGCGCCATGATTTGCCCGTCTTCCGTCGTGGCTTCGATCTCGAGTTCGGTCGGGCAGCTTTCTCGTGCCACGATGAGCGAGTGATAGCGCGTCGCCTGGATCGGCCCGTTGATGCCGTGAAAGAGGCCGCGGGCGTGATGGCCAATGGTCGAGATCTTGCCGTGCATCGGCAGCGGCGCGCGCACGATCTCGCCACCGAAGGCCTGACCGATGGTCTGCAGGCCGAGGCAAACGCCAAAGATCGGCTTCCTGTCGGCACCCTGGCGTACGAGGTCAAGGCAGATGCCGGCCTCGTTGGGGGTGCAGGGGCCTGGCGACAATACGATTGCGTCATGCCCTCCCCCCAGCGCCTCTTCGACGGCAAGGGCATCGTTGCGGCGAACCTCGACCTCCGCCCCAAGCCCGCCGATCAGGTGGACAAGGTTCCAGGTGAAGCTGTCGTAATTGTCGATCAGCAGGATACGCATTGCCGCTAACGAGATCTCCGGTCGCGATGATGGCAAGGTGGTCATGCCCGTTCGGGGGGCAAGTGGTCAAGTTATTGTCGGATCGTGGCTCCATCGCGATTGCGCTCGCAGCTCCGCTGGCGACAAGATGGCGGTGAAGAGACCGCGCAATCTTGCAGGGGCGTTCGGGTGTGGGGCATGGCGATGTTGCGTCGGGCCAAGGCGATCAGGCACGTGCTGCTGGCCTCCGCGCTGCTCGGCCTGGCTGCATGCAATTCCGGGGAACGACCGCAAGCTCTGCCCGCGGAAGGCCTGTCGACAGCCGAGGTCGCCGGATTCGGCACGATCCGCTTCTGGGGGGATGCGGTCGTCCCCACCACAAGCAAATATGTCGATATCCAATACCGGCAGATCGCCGCTTCGGGCTGTGGCAAATGCCAGGCGGCCGCAACATTTCTTGCGATTTCAGGTGGGAGCGGAGAGGGGGCCTATGGCGCGGGTTTCCTGAAGGGCTGGAGCGCGCGCGGCGACAGGCCTCAATTCGAGGTCGTCACCGGGGTCAGTACTGGCTCGCTCGCTGCGCCCTTTGCGTTCCTCGGCTCGCACTATGACGGCGCCCTGGAGGAGATCTATACGCGCTACGGCGATAACGAGCTCTTTCGCAGCAAGGGAGTCCTCGGACTGTTTGGCGAGTCCCTCTACGACACGACGCCACTGCGCCACCTGGTCGAACGCTATGCGACCGAGCAATTGCTCGATGAAATCGCTGCCGAGCACCGCAAGGGCCGCCGTTTATTGGTCCAGACCACCAATCTCGATGCTCAGCGGCCAGTGATCTGGGACGTGGGCAGCATTGCCGCGAGTCAGCGGCCCGACCGGCAGAAGCTCTTTGTCGATATTCTGCTTGCTTCGGCAGCCATACCGGCGGTCTTTCCGGCCGTGCGCCTCAATGTCGAGAGCAACGGCAAGGTCTTCGACGAGCTTCACGTCGACGGCGGTGTCACCTCGCAGATCTTCTTTGCCCCACCGGGGCTCGATCTCAACGGGGCTGCCCGGCGCAATCTCGGTCAGGAACGCAGTCTCTCGCTCTATGTCATTCGCAACGGCAAGCTGGAGCCGGAATACAAGGCCAGCACCCAGACGGTGGCGGGGTTGGCCACACGCTCGATCTCGACGCTGGTGAAATACCAAGCGCTCGCCAATATCGCAGCGATCTCGGAGATGGCGAAGCGAATGCACGCGCGCTTCTCCTTCACCGCCATTCCCAAGAGCTTTCAAGGCAATCAGCGCTCCGAATTCGATACGGAGTACATGAAAGCCCTGTTCCAGCGCGGCTATGAGGAAGGTCGTAGCGGCAAGGCCTGGGAGACACAGCCGCCGCTCTCGCCGACGCTGGCCTCTCGCTGATCGCCAGCCTCTAGCGCCCCGTCGGTGCATAGGGCGTTCCAGTGCCGGATATAGGTCGCAAGCGCGTTGGCGATGACTGGGACCTCGCGTCCCGCGGCGTCGATCCAGGCCGACGGTGCTTCTGCCAGCCAGGAAATCGGCAGGTCGGGATCGAGTGCCTTGCCCTTGCTCGCCGTCATCATACCTGCCAGGAGATGTGTGCGTGGAAGTGCGAAGCTGGCGGGCAGGCGGCCGGCCAGTGCCCTGTCGAAATAGAGACAGGCGTCGAAATCGATCGCGTGCAGCGTACCGCCGGCCCCGCGCAGGAGATTCGGATTCGAGCGCGGCCGGTCGACATTGTGCAGGAAGCAATCCGCCTCCGCGATCGCCAGGAGACTCGCCGCATCGTCGGGGCCAAGGTCCGCGGCTGCGACCGGCGCGGTGTTCGGGATGAAAGCAACGCCGAGATTCCAGCCAAAGCTGCGCTGGATCATCTCGTCGAATTCGTCGGTGCCGACCATCCATGGGAAGCTGTGCGGCAGCAGCAGTGGTTTGGCATCGGGGACCGGTGCGCCGAGCAGCTTCGCGAAGCGCAGGGCAAGGAGCTCGATCAGCAGGCCACGAGGCCCTGGCCCGGCGCCGGCGAGCTTCAGGACATGCAGCCTGCCGTCGGTCGTCCGAACCAGGCAGGGGCGTGTGCTCGCATCACTGAAGACCCGCAGGATTTCGACGACCGTAACGGCTTCGTCATCCCGGGGCTCCGGCGAGGCCACTATTGTCCCCGGCCAGCGCGCGCCGCGAACCGGATTGCTTCCTCCGCTGCCTTGAACAGGGCCTTGGCCTTGTTGATGCATTCGAGCTGTTCGGAGGCCGGGTTCGAATCATAGACGATGCCGGCGCCGGCCTGGACATGCATGCGGCCGTCCTTCACCACGGCGGTGCGCAGCACGATGCAGGTGTCCATTTCGCCATTGGCACCGAAATAGCCGATGCAGCCGCCATAGGCGCCGCGTGCGTCATGTTCCATCTCATCGATGATCTCCATGGCACGCACCTTCGGCGCTCCGGAGACGGTGCCGGCCGGGAAGCCCGCGGCGAGTGCGGCCAGCGCATCATGCTGCGGGTCGATCGCTCCCTCGACATTGGAAACGATGTGCATGACCTGGCTGTAACGTTCGATGAAGAAGGAATCGGTGACCTTGACCGAGCCGATCCGTGCAACGCGGCCGACGTCGTTGCGGCCAAGATCGAGCAGCATCAGATGCTCGGCCCGTTCCTTGGGGTCGGCCAGCAGTTCCTCGGCGAGCGCCGCATCCTCTTCGGTCGTCGCGCCGCGCCGCCGCGTGCCGGCGATCGGCCGGATGGTGACGGTATCGTCGCGCAACCGTACCAGGATCTCGGGGCTCGAACAGACGATCTGAAAATCAGCGAAGTCGAGATAGCACAGGAACGGCGCCGGGTTGACGCGCCGCAGCGCCCGGTAAAGCGCAAAGGAGGGCAGGGCGAAGGGCGCCTCGAAACGCTGCGACAGCACGACCTGGAAGATGTCGCCGGCGCGGATATAGTCCTGCGCCCGCGCCACCATGGCGTGAAACTCGGCCTCGGTCGTGTTGGAAACGATGTCGGGCTGCGGCAGCGCGGCGATATCGATGTCGGCTTCCGGGGGGAGAGGACCCTCGAGGATATCCGTGACCCGGTCGAGCCGCTCCTGGGCCCGATCGTGGGC
This sequence comes from Allobosea sp. 05T439, assembly GCF_056396005.1. NCBI lineage: Bacteria > Pseudomonadati > Pseudomonadota > Alphaproteobacteria > Hyphomicrobiales > Alloboseaceae > Allobosea > Allobosea sp. 05T439. Next base: position 138,729 of record NZ_JBFTKP010000012.1, read on the forward strand.
GACGCGTGCGGCAACGCCCGGTTGCTGGCGGACGGGCGTCACGAGATGGATCTCGTCGCGCACGGAATCGAACACCACCATCAGGGTGGGGCGGGTCAGGATCGCGTCGGGGACGCCGGTCCCGGTGTCCTTTGGCTGCGGCAGTCGCTCCATCAGCCGCACCATGTCGTAGCCGAGATAGCCGAAGACGCCGGCCGCCATCGGTGGCAGGCCATCCTCGTCGGGGATAGCGCTCTCGCCGAGCAGAGCCCGCAGGCTCTCGAAGGCGGGGCGCGGATCGGCGACGAAGGCCTCGCCCAAAGCCGGTCGGCAAAGCGAAGCCTCACCGCGATGGCAGCGCCAGATCACATCCGGCTCGATGCCGATCATCGAATAACGCCCGCGTACGGCGCCGCCCTCGACCGATTCGAGCAGGAAACTTGGGCCGGACGTGGCGTGCCTCAGCTTCATGAAGGCGGCGACGGGCGTCTCGCAATCACCGACCAGGACGCGCCGCAGAAGCTGCGGCGCTCCCGCGTCATACGCCTCCGCAAAGGAGGACAGATCGGAGGGCGCAGACATCAGTTCTGCGCGCCGCCGGTGGCGTTCCGGAAGGCCGTCTCGTTGACCGTGACGCCGAGGTTGCTCTGCAGTTTCGCGACATACTGCGCGAGGATATCCTCGCTGACGCTGGAGCCGAGCAGGCGGGCAAAATTCTCCGCCTCCTGCGTCGTCCGGGCATAGGGCGGTACCGTCGCCGAAACGACCTTGAAGAGGACGCGCCCGCTGTCGTCTGCGCCCAGCGCCGAGTTGCTCTTGCCGACAGGCGTTCCGAAGATCAGGCTGATGACATTGGCGGGCAGCTCCGGCTTCTGGTCCTGCCGGCCGAGCTCCGCCGCCTGTTCGACAACCAGGCCGGCCGAGGCGGCCACGGCATCGAAGGCCTCGCCGGAATCAAGACGCTGCACCAGTTCGCGGGCCTTGGCCGAGAGCTTGCTCGCCACCTCGTCTGCCCGCCATTGACGCTCGACCTCGCCCTTGACCTCGTCAAAGGTCCGCTCGCGCGAGGGGTCGATCTTGGTCACATCGAACCAGACATAGCCCGTGTCGCGCGGCAGGCGAATGGCCTCGTTATCGACGCCGATATCCGAGCGGAAGATGGCGGGAAGCGTGGCGTCGCCGCCGGGCAGGGGCTGTGCCTGCGTGCCGTCCGGCTTGCCCAGGCTGGCATCGACCGGGCCGACCGTCAGCAGGGGCAGATTGAACTCGCGTGCGATCTCGGCAAGCGGCTTGGCCGCGGCCCGTTGGTCCTCGATCCGGTCATGCAGGTCCGTGAGCTGGCTCGTGGCCTTGCTGGTCGCGACGTCCTTGCGCACCTCGGCAGCAACCTCCTCAAAGGGCCGGATATGCTCGAGTTCGATCGTCGGGACGCGGAGGAGCACCGAGCCGAAGGCGCTGGCGACCGGAGCGCTGACGGCTCCCTGGGCAAGCGCGAACGCGGCCTCGCGCACGGCCGGATCGAAGACCTGATTGCGCGTGAAGGTGCCTAGCGTCAGGTCCTTCTCGGCGACATTGCGCGCGGCGGCGATCGCCTCGAACGCTTCGCCGGCATCGATCTTCGCCTTGGCGGCCTGCGCCTCCTCGGCATTCGGGAAGGTGATCTGCTGGATCGTGCGCTTCTCGGGGGAACCAAAGCGCTGCGCCTTGACCTGCTCATAACGGGCCTTGGCCTCTTCGTCGGTGACCTTGCTCGGGTCGGCCAAAGCTTCGGTCGAGATCGTCAGCACGTTGGCGCTACGGAACTCGGGAGCCCGGAAACTCGCCTTGCGTTCGTCGAAATAGCCCTTGAGCTGAGCTTCGGTCGGTGCGGCGATCTCACCGGCGGCGGCCGGCGGCAGCTTGGCGAATGTCACTGCGCGGCGCTCGTTGCGCAGGCGATGTCCCAGTTCCTGCAGCGCGACCGGAGCGGTCACGCCGCCGACCACCATCTCGGCGATCTGTTGGCGCAGGATCGTGGCGCGCTGCTCGCGCACATAATTCTGTTCGTTGAGCCCGTTCGAGCGCAGCAATTCGTTGAAGCGGGCCGGCGAGAAGTTGCCGGAGGCATCGCGGAAGACCGGGTCCTGGAAGATCAGGTTGCGGATGGTCTCGTCGGAGACCGCAAGCCGCATCCGGCTCGCGGTCTGATCGAGCACAGCCTCCGTCACGAGGCGCGAGAGCACCTGGCGGTCGAGCCCCAGCGCGCGCGCCATTTCGGGAGTAATCGAGCGGCGCTGCTGGCGCGTCAGGTTCTGGACTTCGTTCTGATAGGCCACGCGCATCTGCTCGAGGCCGATCTCGGTCTTCCCGACCTGAGCGACAGAGTTGCGTCCATACCCCCGGAAGATGTCGCCGATGCCCCAGATCGCGAAGGACAGGATCAGAAATCCGAACATCACTGTGATGATGAGCTTGCCAATGAGGCCCTGACCCGCCTTGCGGATGCGATTCATCATCATGGGGTCGTTCTTTCCCTCTCCGGCCGCATCGCTGCGACGCGAGCCTTCGCGTTTTGTGGCGCTGCTTATAGGAACCGATCACGCTGCCCGCAATCTTCACCGTGGTCTTGCCGGCTGATTGCGGCGCGTTGCGGGCGTTGGTAGAGCCCGGAGCGAGAGAAGAGGAGAAAAATGGTGACGCGCAGCATCAAGCCGTTGGTGGCAGGCAATTGGAAGATGAACGGGCTCAAGGCCGAGCTTGCCATCGCAGCCGAGGTAGCCAGGGGCTATGACCGGGAGCTGAAACACGCTGTCGATCTCGCCATCTGCCCACCGGCGACGTTGCTCTTTGCCATGACGGCAGCCCTGACCGGCTCGCGTATTGCCTCGGGCGGACAGGATTGCAGTGAGCAGGAAAGCGGCGCGTTCACCGGGGAGGTCTCCGCCGCCATGCTCGCCGATGCCGGCGCCGGCTATGCCATCGTCGGTCATTCCGAGCGCCGCACCCTCCACGGCGAGACCAATCCGGTCGTCAAGGCCAAGGCCGAAGCGGCGCAGCGCGCCCTGCTGGTCCCGATCGTCTGCGTCGGCGAGACGCAGGCCGAGCGCGCAGCCGGCAAGGCGCTTGCCGTGGTCAGGAAACAGCTTCGCGGCTCGGTCCCCGATGCGTCGACGCCCTCGACCCTCGTCATCGCCTACGAACCGGTCTGGGCTATCGGCACCGGGCTGACCCCGACCGCCGCCGACGTCGCCGAGATGCACGAGGCGATCCGGAGCGAACTCGGCAAGCTCCTGGGCCAGGCGGCGGCCGCTGGTGTGCGCTTGCTCTATGGCGGATCGGTCAAACCGTCCAACGCGGCCGAACTGATGAATGTCCCCCATGTCGACGGTGCGCTCGTCGGCGGCGCCAGTCTCAAGGCCGAGGACTTCCTCGGCATCGCACGCGCCTGCCGCTGATCCATGCCGTCGCGTTGACGGCGGCATTGCACGAATGACGCAATTGCCGGGTGGTGCACCCGGCAACTGCATGCTATGTGCGCCGCCGAGCCCGCAATTGGCGGACATGCGGCGCGGGGCACCTTGTGGCGGCCCGCGTCATACCTATTTCGTGGGATCATGCAGAACGTTCTCATCGTCATCCATCTGATCATCGTGATCGCGCTCGTCGGCGTGGTCCTGCTGCAGCGTTCCGAGGGCGGCGGCCTGGGCATGGGTTCGGGCGGTGGCGGTGGTGTCGGCGGCTTCATGACCGGCCGCGGCCAGGCCAATGCCCTGACCCGCGCGACGGCTATCCTTGCCGGGCTCTTCTTCCTGACCTCGATCGCTCTGGCGATCATGGCGACCCATGGGCGGACGCAGCGCTCGATCATCGACGGCGCGCCGGGAACGACTGCTCCCGCGGCACCGAACGGTCCAAGCGCTCCCAACGCCGCAGGCGGCGTGCTCGACCAGTTGCGCCAGATGCAGAATCAGGGCGGCTCACAACCGCCGACACCGCCGGCAGCGCCGCAGCAGTGACGAGGACAGGGCAGGGGCCGGGAAACCGGCCCTTCTCTTTTGGGGAAGAGCTGGCGGAAGTCCGGCCCTTCTCCGTTGTGGACAAGCATAAACAGCAGGGCGGGTCTGCAACGGCGCGCTTAGCGAATCGAAACCCTGGCGTTAAAGGTGATCTCCCATGACGCGGTACGTTTTCATCACCGGCGGCGTGGTATCCTCGCTTGGCAAAGGCCTCGCGGCGGCGGCTCTCGCAGCTCTCCTGCAGGCACGTGGCTATACGGTCCGTCTGCGCAAGCTTGATCCCTATCTCAATGTCGATCCGGGCACGATGAGCCCGTATCAGCATGGCGAGGTCTTCGTCACGGATGACGGGGCCGAGACCGATCTCGATCTCGGGCATTACGAGCGCTTCACCGGCAGGCCCTGCAACAAGGGCGACAACATCACCACCGGCCGCATCTATATGGACATCCTGACCAAGGAGCGCCGGGGTGACTATCTCGGTGCGACGATCCAGGTCGTTCCGCACGTCACCAATGCCATCAAGGAATTCGTCCTCACCGGCAATGAAGACTATGACTTCACGCTGGTCGAGATCGGCGGCACGGTCGGCGACATCGAGAGCCTGCCCTTCCTCGAATCCATTCGCCAGATCAGCCAGCAGCTGCCGCGCGGCCAGTGCATCTTCACGCATCTGACGCTGCTGCCCTATATCCCGACGGCCGGAGAGCTGAAGACGAAGCCGACCCAGCATTCGGTTGCGGAGCTGCGTTCGATCGGCATTCAGGCCGATATCCTGCTCTGCCGCACCGACCGCGAGATCCCGCGCGAGGAACGCCGCAAGCTCGCTTTGTTCTGCAATGTCCGCGAAACCGCGGTGATCGAGGCGCGGGACGTTGCTTCGATCTATGACGTGCCGCTGTCCTATCATGCCGAAGGGCTCGACACCGAGGTTCTGGCGGCGTTCGGCCTGGACGCCGGCGAAGCGCCCGATCTGAGCAACTGGCGGCGCATTTCCGAGCGCGTGAAGAATCCCGAGGGCGAAGTCACGATCGCCATCGTCGGCAAATACACCGGCATGAAGGACGCCTATAAGTCCCTCATCGAGGCCCTGATGCACGGCGGCATCGCCAACCGGGTCAAGGTCAATCTCGACTGGATCGAATCGGAGGTCTTCGAGAAGGAAGACCCGGCTMCCTTCCTGGAGCATGTCCACGGCATCCTGGTTCCCGGCGGGTTCGGACATCGCGGTGCCGAGGGCAAGATCAAGGCGGCGACCTTCGCCAGGCAGCGCAAGGTTCCCTATTTCGGCATCTGCTTCGGCATGCAGATGGCGGTGATCGAGGCGGCCCGTTCGCTCGCTCAGATCGAGAAGGCCAATTCGACCGAGTTCGGCCCCACCGAGGAGCCTGTCGTCGGCCTGATGACCGAATGGATGCGCGGCAACGATCTCGAGATGCGTGCGGCCGGTGGCGATCTGGGCGGCACGATGCGGCTCGGCGCCTACGCCTCCAAGCTGGCCCCTGGCTCAAAGATCGCCGAGATTTACGGTTCGACCGAGATTTCCGAGCGCCATCGCCACCGCTACGAGGTCAACATGGGCTATCGCGAGCGGCTTGAGGCAAATGGCCTGAAGTTCTGCGGTGTTTCGCCAGACGGGCTTCTGCCCGAGACGGTCGAATATCCCGACCATCCCTGGTTCATCGGCGTGCAGTATCATCCCGAGCTGAAGTCGCGGCCATTCGAGCCTCACCCGCTTTTCGCCAGCTTCGTCGAGGCGGCGGTGGTGCAGAGCCGCCTGGTCTGATCCGAACCGGGCGGCGCGAGCTGCCCGCCTGATCAAGTGCCTGGATACCTCCGACAAGCCGCTGGTGCAGCCGCGCTGGCGGCTTATAGTCGCGTTGCGACTCGGGGGGAGCGACATGGCGGTCTCGATGGCCGGTTTGCCGGCTTTTTTGCTGTATTTCGTGGTCGGATCGGCGCTGATCACGGGTTTCGCTCTCATCTATATGCGATTGACCGCGCATGACGAAATMGCACTGATCCGGGCAGGCAATCTCTCCGCTGCGATAGCACTAGGCGGCAATCTCGCCGGCTTCTCGATCCCGCTCGAAAGGGCGATCGCTCAGGCGAGCAGCATTGCGGACTGCGTGCTCTGGGCGCTTGCCGCGATGCTGATCCAGTTCGCGGCCTATGGGCTCGCCCGCGTCCTGATCCCTGACCTCTCGAAGAAGATCCAGGAGGATCGCCTCCCGTCCGCCGCAATGCTGGCGGTGATCGCGGTGATCAGCGGCACGCTGGCGGCCGCCAGCATGACGGTTTGAGGGGAGGCGGTCATGAAACGCTCCTCGCAGATCGGATTGGCCGCAGTGGGGGTGGTGCTGGTCGCGATAGCGTGGCCGCGCTCGGAAGACGATGTGGAGGATACCCTCGTTTATAACTCGCTCGCCGATTGTCGCGCCGCCGGGCAGATGTCCGGCAGCCAATGTGAGCAGCGCTTCAACGAAGCCTCCGCAAATCAACTCCGCGACGCGAAGAAGTTCACCAGCACCAGCGCATGCGAAGCCGAGTATGGCTCCGGCTCCTGTCAGAGCGCGGTTTGGAACGGCGCGCAGGCCGTTGTTCCGGCGCTTGCCGGAATCATGCTCGCGCGCAGCTTCGCGCAGAGCGGTGGTGGTGCAGCCCAGCCGCTCCTGCCGCCGACGCGTCAGGCCTGCCCGACTGGCAGTGTGGCCGAGGAATGTCAGCAGGCCCTGTCCTCGTCGTCATCGTCCTCCGGAGGGGGAGGCGGCCGAGTCGGAAGTTCACGCGCCTATTCGACAACCGCGGGACAGGCGCTGGTCGCGCGCAATGTCTCGTCGACCGGGGTCGCCAGCATGCCAAGCGCTGCCTCCCGCGGCGGTTTCGGCTCGACCTCCCGCTCCTACAGTTCCTCCTCGTCGTCCTGAGATGCGGCGGGTTGAACTCTCACCTCGTCGGGATTGGCAGGCTCAGGTCGAGCGTCTGGGCTTCGCTTTCCACACGCTCGACGGCGAGACCTATTGGGACGAGAGCGCTGCCTACGCCTTTACGCTCGAGGAGATCGAGCGCGATATCGAAGCGCCGACAGGCGAGATCGAACAGCTTTGTTTCGCTTTCGTCGAACGCGCGATCGCCGACGAGGAGATCCTGACCCGGCTCGCAATTCCGCCGCCGCATTGGCCACTGATCCGCGACAGCTGGCAGCGCGGCGATCGCAACCTCTACGGCCGGCTCGATCTTGCCTATTACGGCAGCGGGCCGGCCAAGCTGCTGGAATACAACGCGGATACGCCCACCGCACTGTTCGAATCGAGCGTCGTTCAATGGGACTGGCTTGAGCAGGCCATGGCACGGGGTGCCCTCCCGCCGGATAGCGATCAGTTCAACTCGCTGCACGAACGGCTGATCGCGGCCTTTGCTGCCCTGCGCGAGCCATCGCCCTATCGACTGCATCTGACTTGCGTCCAGAACAGCAATGAAGACAAGGGCACCGTCGACTATCTCAAGGATTGTGCCGTGCAGGCCGGCCTCGACGCGCGTTTCACCTTCATCGAGGAGATCGGACTGCTTCCCGACGGACGGTTCTGCGACGGAGCCAATCTGCCGATCGAGACACTGTTCAAGCTCTATCCCTGGGAGTGGCTCTTCCGAGAGAGCTACGCGGATGCTCTGGCCGGCTCGCGCTGCCAGTTCATCGAGCCGCCCTGGAAGGCCCTTCTCTCCAACAAGGGCCTGCTTGCCTGCCTCTGGCAAATGGAGCCCGGCCACCCGAATCTGCTGCCCGCCTTCTTCGAGGGCGATCCGCGTTGCGCGGAGCTCAATCCCCGCTATGTCCGCAAGCCTCTCTATTCGCGCGAGGGCGCCAACATCACGCTGGTCGAACGCGGAACGGTGCTAGACAGCGATGACGGTCCCTATGGGGCGGAGGGTTTCATCCTTCAGGATGCCGCGGCGCTTGCCTCCTTCGCCGGGTATCATGCCGTGCTGGGTTCATGGCTCGTCGCCTCGCAGCCTTGCGGGCTGTGCATCCGGGAGGATGTGACGCCGATCACCAAGAATACGTCGCGCTTCGTGCCGCATTACATCGAGCCGTGACCGCTTCGGCAAAGCTTGCTACAGCCGGCGCCTGAGACCGCAACGCGCGGCCTGAGCAACGGCGATTCGCGACATGTCCCAGCCCAATCGGCCACGTGGCCTCGATCATCTCGTCATCGGCGTGCGTGACCTCGATGCTGCCGGCCAACTCTATGCGAAGATGGGCTTCAGGGTTGGAGCCCGCAATCGACATCCCTGGGGCACGGAGAACCGCATCGTCCAGTTTCCGGGGGCCTTCCTGGAGCTGATCACGATCGGCGACTCCGGGGCCATTCCACCCCATGCCCATCGGCGCTTTTCCTTCGGAGCCTTCGTCCGCGATCAGCTCGCCCGAGCAGAAGGCCTGTCGATGCTGGTTCTCGAAAGTCGCGATGCGAAGGCGGATGCGCAGATTTTCGAAGCAGCCGGCATCGGCGACTACGAGCCGTTTCTCTTTGAGCGTCAGGCGCGCAGTCCTGATGGCAACGAGGTCCGTGTCGCCTTTTCGCTGGCCTTTGCCCGCAACGCATCGGCGCCCGCTTGCGGTTTCTTCGTCTGCCAGCAGCACGAGCCGCAGAATTTCTGGAATCCGGCCTTTCAGCAGCATCAGAACGGCGTACAGGCATTGGCCTCTGCCGTCATGGTCGCGGAGAACCCGACCGACCACCACGTTTTCCTTTCGGCCTACACTGGCGAGCGCAGTCTGAAATCCAATTCGCTCGGCATCAGCGCTGCCCTTCCGCGCGGCCGCGTCGATATTCTGACGCCGCATGCCGCCTACCAGCTCTTCGGCGTCGAGGAGGGGAGAAAGGATCCGCATTTCGCCGGATTCGCGGTCGCGGTGAAGGATCTCGATGGGGTGCGTGGGGTTCTGGACGCGGCTGAGGTCGAGTGGCGACAGATCGGTGGTCGCATCGTCGTGCCGGCCAGCACCGCCATGGGTTGCATGGTTGCGTTCGAGGCGAACTGAAGCGCAGGATCGCGCACAGAATCACTTAGGGGATGACGATGCTCGGCCAAGCTTTGGCGCGACTGCCGGATTTTGCACTTTTCTTTTCAGCGTCGCTCGGGCTCGTCGCCGTTTATCTGCTGATCTACACCCTGGCGACCTCGCATAATGAATTCGGCCTGATCCGCCGCAACAACGTCGCTGCGGCACTCTCGCTGGGGCTGAGTCTCACGGGTTTTGCTCTGCCGCTGTCGAGCGCCGTGGTCCATGCAACGACGATCATCGACCTCGTGGTCTGGGGCATTGTCGCCCTCGTGGTGCAATTGCTGGTCTATTTCCTGGTCAGGCTCGTGCTGCCCAACCTGTCAGCGCGGATCGCTGCCGGTGAGCTGGCCGCCGCACTGTTCCTGGGTGCCGCCTCGCTTGCGGCCGGCGTCATCAACGCGGCGACGATGACTTTCTAGCATATCAGACCGGATTTTATATCCAGTCCGATGGGCTAGCCTTCCTTGATTGCATCGGCTCACCCGAAAACTGCAATCCACTTTTCGGGCCGATGCTTTAGAGCTGGTTGGCGAGCTTGCTCCCGGCGCGGACAAAGCGCGTCGGGTCGATGGGCTCGCCCTCGATCCGGGTTTCGTAATGCAGATGTGGGCCGGTCGAGCGCCCGGTCGTGCCGACCTTGCCGACCACGGTCCCGCTCGTCACCATTTGTCCGGCCGAAACGCTGATGGCAGACATGTGAGCATAGCGCGTGGTGATGCCGCCCGCATGCTCGATCTCGACCATGTTTCCGTAGCCGCCGGTATATTCAGCTGAGACAACCTTGCCGGGCGCGGTGGCGCGGATCGGCGTGCCGGTTTCGGCGCGGAAGTCGATGCCGGTATGCATCGCCGGGCTGCGGGTGAACGGGTCGACGCGATAGCCATAGTTCGAGGTCATGTCGACTTCGCCCTGCATCGGCTTGCGAAGGGGCAATTGCTCGACAAGACCGCGCAGCCGGTAGACCGCCGATATGCGCGGTTGCAGGGCGCTCAATGTGGCCTCGAAGGGACCGGCGGACGCATCGACCTTGAAGGGGACGAAGGGGCCGCCGACACCCTTGGCGATCGTCGTCGTGGCGGCAAGCTTGTCGGTGTCGAGCCCGGTCTCCGCCAGCGCCCCGCGCAGTGTTTTCTGAGATTCGGCGAGCGACTGTTCCATATGGCGTAGCGCGGCGAGTTGCGCCGTTGCGGTCTCCGACAGCGACTGGTCAAGCCTGGTGAGCGATTCTGCGACGCGTTGCGCGGGTGCTTGCGGAGCTTCCTCCGCCTCGCCCGATTGCCAGGGGACGCTCTTGTGCTCTTCCGAGCTGCGGAGCCCGGGAGCGTCGGGAGCGGGCATCGGCTTGCTTGAGGTGATCGGCGCGAAGCTTGAGACGCTGGAGGCGCGGATCGGTTCCTCCGCCTTGATCAGGCGTGAACGCAGTGGAACCTTTGCAGGCGATGCAATGCCGCCGGCCTGCAGAGTTTCGGTGACGGCAGCGACCAGGGCCTGCTTGCTCTCCAGCTCGGCCTGACGCGTGGCCAGTTCGTCGACACGAGCCTCGACGCCATCCTGATCGAGCAGGGCGCGGCTGGCGAGCCGGTCGATATCGGCGCGCAACGCCGCGATCCTGTCTTCATAGGCATATTGCCGGGTGGTTTCGCGGGCGATCAGCCGCGCCGCGATATCGTCCTTGCTGAGGATGTACCAGCCGGTCACACCGCCCCAGGCGGTCGTAAGGGCCAGAAGCGAGAGCCCCGCGAAGGCTGTCGAACGGCGGATCGTGTAGCTCTTGTGTGAGGCCAGTCCCGTGACGGGAAGGGCCGGGCCAGGCGAGGCGGGATGAGTCATACGCAAAACCGGATGTAACGCTGCCGATGATGCGAGTAGACCTTGTTAGGGTTAATCCTTTGCAAATCGCCAGCGCCGGCTCAGCATTCTGCGGCGAGTGTCACATCTCCCGAACGGCCGCCAGCACCTCTTCGGCATGGCCGGCGACCTTCACCTTGGGCCAGATCCGCACGATGCGGCCGTCCTGATCGATCAGAAAGGTGGTTCGCTCCACCCCCATATACTTGCGGCCATACATGCTCTTCTCGACCCAGATGCCGTAGTTCTCGAGCACCGCGCGGGCTTCATCTGCGACAAGCGGGAAGGTGAGGGCATATTTCTGCTTGAAGCGATCGTGACGCTTGATCGGATCGGGAGAGATCCCGACGATTTYGGCCCCAGCTGCGGCAAACTCCGCATGCAAGCCATTGAAGGCAATGGCTTCCTTTGTGCAGCTCTCGGTATCGTCCTTTGGATAGGCATAGAGTACGATCTTGCGTCCCCTAAGGTCGGCGAGCGAGATCGTGCCTGCGCCATCCCTTGGCAATGTGAATTCGGGTGCGAGATCGCCCACCTGCAAGCCCATGAATTGCCTTCCTTTCGTCGCGATCGCGCTGCAAGGAGCGCACGGAATCGATGGGCAGGGTGTGCCGCCCGTTCATGCGCCAGCCAGCCTGGATGGAGCAGAAGCCGAATCGGTTAGTCTGGCCGCAACATCCGTGTAACCCGCATACGGCCATTCAGAGCCGGCGAAGACTCATAGAATCTGGTGAAGCCGGACCGAAGTCGCATTTCGGCCCCTTTCAGAACGCGAAAGTCCTTGGTGAACGAAGGTAACGACAAGGTCGGTCAGGAGCCGCCGCGGGTTGTGGCACCCGAAAGCACGACCTGCGACGAGGTTGCTGCGGTCGCGCGGCGCGCGAAGGCTGGGCTTGTCACGATCGTGGTGGCGGTGGCTGTCGCTGTGGTGACGCTGGCGGGCGCGGCTGGCGCTCTGCTGGTCACCGGGATGATTCCGCTCTCGGGCCTGGAGGGCCGCATCTCGGCCGCGATTGCAGAACGGCTCGGTCCTGACTGGCAGGTCGAGGCTGGCAGCGCAGAGCTCAGCCGGATCGACGGGCGTGCCCAGCTCCGGGTCAGGCAGGTTTCGTTCCGTCACCGTAGCGGTGCGGCCTTCCGTGCTCCGGAGGCCGTGCTCGGTTATGTGCCGCTGGCGCTGCTGCGCGGCGAAATCCGGCTGGTGTCGGTCGACCTGCGTGGCGTCAACATGCGCCTCGGCGTCAATCATGACGGCGCATTGATCGTGAATGCGGATGCGGCCCCTCCGGAACCGGTGGTGCAGCCGCCCGCCATTCCAGATGCCAGCCATTGGAACGTCTTTACCAACATCATGGAAGCCGTCGCGACGGTTGCGGCCGGAGACGGTCTTCTCGGCGCGCTCGAAACGGCAGGCATGCGCGGAGCGAGGCTGGCGCTGGTCGATCCCGATGGTCGACAGAGGACCAGTCTCGAGGATGTCGACATCAGATTGTCGCGTGTCGGCAACGGAGTCAGCCGCCTCACGATGAAGGGCCGGACCGGCTCGCGCTGGAAGGAACTCGCTATCGACCTGTCGGCCGATCCGGATGGAACGCGGCGGGCGGAGATCGATGTCGTTCGCTTCGAGCCCGCCGAGGCTGTTGCTCTCGCCGTGGGCACGTCCAGTGTCGCGATCAACGGGCTGCCGATGAAGGGCAAGATCTCCTTGGCTCAGCGCCCGGGCGGCGAAAGCAAGATGTCGGCGCGCTTCGACATCCTTCCTGGCACGATCACGTTTCGCGACAGCCCGGTCGCACCGATCTCGGTCGATACTGCCCATGTCGAGTTGGAGAGCGGAACGGGGCTGGCTGATCTCCGTGTGACCTCGGCGGAGTTCAAGGCTGGTCCGACGGTTCTGCGTGGTTCCGGCAGCTTGCGGGGAGAGAATGGTGTCTGGCGCGTGGGGCTGGATGCCAAGGGACAGATAGCCGGGGTCGGTTCGGATCCGGCGGTCGCCATCGACAGCATTCAGAGCGGCATCGTCCTCGACAGCTCGGCCGGGGAGGTCCGTATCGAGAGTTTCTCACTGCGCGGCCCGCTGATCGCGGTCGACATGACCGGGCTTGTGCAGAAGCGGGGCGAATCGCCCTATCAGCAGTTCTGGATCCGGGCGACGGATTCTGACGCGCGGGCCGCCCTTGCAATCTGGCCGGAGTGGACTGCGCCCCATCTGCACGCTTCGCTGAGCCGGGAGGTGGCCGCAGGCCGTCTCACTGCGGTGGATGTCAAGGTCGACCTGCCGGCAGAAGATCACGCCCGAATGCTGCAAGGTGCAGGCATGCCCGACAAGGCGCTGCTCGTAACGGTGGACGCGACGAATGTACGCTATCTGCCGGGGCCCGGTTTGCCGCCGCTGATCGACGGCACGGTCAGCGGCACCGCGACCGGCCGGACGGTCCAGCTTACCATCCCGAAGGCGACAGCCGATCTGCGTGATGGCCGAAAGCTCGCGTTGAGCGAAGGCAGCTTTGGCATTCTCGATACCTGGGCGCCGCGTCCCCAGGCCAAGATCGGCTTCCGCTCCGTCGGGCCGGCTGACGCGGTTGCGGCACTCTTCACCTTTCCCGCGCTCAAGGAGTTCAATCCCGGAGCAGGCGATCCGGCCTCGATCCGGGGCAGCAGTGACCTGAAGACCGTCATCACCTTGCCGATGGCCGACGATATCCAGCCTTCCGATGTCGTGGTCCAGACCTCCGGCACGCTCTCCAACATTGCCTCGGATACATTGCTCGCCACCGAGAAGCTCGAAGCGGCCAATTTCACGGTCGGGTTCGATCGAACTGGCCTTTCGATCCGGGGCGAAGGCCGCGTCGGCGGCGAACGCGCGCAGATGGAGATCCGCCAGAACACGAAGGGACAGGGCGAGGCGACGCTCGCCTTCACGCTCGACAACGCTGCCCGCCAGAAGCGCGGCTTCGGGCCGGAGCTCGGCGTCAACGGCCCCGTGCAGGTCAAGGTATCGAAACAGCTTGGCAAGGGCGCGGAAATCGCGCCGCGTGTCGAACTCGATCTGACCAAGGCGGCGATCGACGGAGTAATCCCCGGATTCGCCAAGCCCGCCGGGCGCGCGGGGCGGGCGACCTTCAATTACTTGGTCGATGCCGATGGTCCCGATCTCGATGATTTCACGCTCGATGCGTCGCCGGTCCTGATCCGTGGCAAGATCGAGCTCAACAAGCAGAGTGGGTTCGAGGGGGCCAGCCTCTCGCAGTTTCGGATATCCCCAGGCGACAATCTCAAGGTCGAGGCCAAGCGTGACGGAACGGTAACGAAGCTGGTGATCCGCGGGCAGGTTGCCGATGTACGGCCCTTCATTCGTGACCTGCAGGTCGGCGCGGCTCCGACGGCGCGAGGCGACAAGAACGCCGCGCGCGGCAACGATGTCGACGTCGATCTCGACGTGCCGATCCTGACCGGATTCAACAACGAGGCGATCGGCAACGGAGTGCTGAAGTTCTCAAAGCGAAATGGTGACCTGCGCTCCCTGAGTTTCGACGGTCGTATCGGCCGGGCAAGCGTTTCCGCAAGGCAGGCCCGTCAAGGTGAGGGCGCCGGCACACTTGTCCTGCAGTCGGAGAATGGCGGCTCGGTGCTGCGCTTCTTTGACTTCTACCGTCGGGCTCACGGCGGCGATCTGGTGCTGACGCTGGGCCCGGGCGACACGCGCCAAAGCGGAGAGCTGCTCTTCCGCAACTTCGTCGTGCGCGACGAACCGGCGTTGCGGCGGGTCCTCGGAGAGCAGGCAGTGACGGCCCTGTCCGGCGATCGCGTTGGCGGAGCGGGAGGACGCATCGACGCCAGCGAGGTCGCCTTCACCAAGCTGAGGGCAGAATTCACCCGTTCTGCCAGCCGCCTGGATGTCTCGGACATGGTGATCTGGGGTCAGCAGATCGGGTTCACGCTTCAGGGGAATGTCGATTACGGCCGCGACAAGGTCGATATAGGCGGCACCTTCGTGCCGAGCTATGCCTTCAACAACGCCTTCGCGCAGGTGCCGGTCGTCGGAATGATCCTCGGCGGAGGTCAGTATGGCGGCTTGTTCGCCCTGAATTTCCGGATATCGGGATCTGCCAGCGCGCCGACCATGTCGATCAATCCGCTCTCCGCGATTGCGCCCGGCATCCTGCGTCGTTTCGTCGATCCGCTCGGGGGCGCCCCTCTGGAGCGCCCCGCCAGGCTACCGGTCCCTGCGCCGAGCCAGGCCCAGCGCTGAGCCTGGCTCGGCGCCGCGACTTGGTGTCGCGACTTGGGGCGTCTATTCCGGCCGCAGCAGGACGTGCTTCTTGCGGCCGAAGGAGAGCTTGATCACGCCCTCCGGCGAGAGATGGCCTGCCCCGAGCGCCGCGCGCTCATCGGTGACGACCTCGTCATTGACGCGAAGACCACCGGACTTGACCTGCCGGCGGGCTTCGCCGGTCGAGGGCACCAGGCCGGCGGTGACGAAGGCGGTCAGGACGCCGAGACCTGCGTCGAGAGCGGTCCGCGAGACTCCGACACTCGGCAGGTCCTCTGCGAGCGTGCCCTCCTCAAAGGTCCGGCGCGCCGTCTCGAAGGCCGCTTCCGCAGCCTCGCGGCCATGCAGCAATGCGGTGGCCTCCGTCGCGAGTACCTTCTTGGCGTCGTTGATCTCGGAACCGCCGAGGGCTGCCAGACGGGCGATCTCGTCCATCGGGAGCTTGGTGTAGAGCTTCAGGAAGCGCTCGACATCGGCGTCCTCGGTATTGCGCCAGAACTGCCAGAACTCATAGGGGCTCATCAGATCGGCATTGAGCCAGACGGCGCCATTGGCGGTCTTGCCCATCTTGCCGCCCGAGGCCGTCGTCAGCAGCGGCGACGTCAGCGCATAGAGCTGCACATTCGCCATGCGGTGGCCGAGGTCGATGCCATTGATGATATTGCCCCACTGGTCGGAGCCGCCCATCTGCAGCACACAGCCCGTGCGCTTGTTCAGCTCCACGAAGTCGTAGGCCTGCAGGATCATGTAGTTGAATTCGAGGAAGGACAGCGACTGCTCGCGGTCGAGCCGCATCTTCACGCTGTCGAAGGACAGCATGCGGTTGACCGAGAAGTGACGGCCGACATCGCGCAGGAACTCGAGATAGTTGAGCCCGAGCAGCCAGTCGGCATTGTTCAGCATGCTCGCCGCACCGTCGAAGTCGAGATAGCGGGCAAAAACCTTGCGGATACCCGTCAGGTTGCGCTCGATGTCTTCGACCGTCAGCAGCTTGCGCGCCTCGTCCTTGAAGGACGGGTCACCCACCATCGAGGTGCCGCCGCCCATCAGCGCGATTGGCTTGTGGCCGGTCTCCTGCATCCAGTGCAGCATCATGATCTGAATCAGCGAGCCCGCATGAAGAGACGTCGCGGTCGCGTCGAAGCCGATATAGGCGCTGATCGGCCCCTTCAGCGCAGCCGCATCAAGCCCTTCCGGATCGGAGATCTGATGAACATAGCCGCGCTCGGAGAGAACGCGCAGAAGATCGGATTTGAAAGTCGTCATGGCGAAAGCTCGTTTGCATAATGCGACCTCATCTCCGAGGAGCAACCGCGGATTGCGTCCCGAAGGATGTCTCCAGCATGCGCTGGAGCGCCCTTCGGGATGCCGCTTCGCGACTCCCTGGGATGAGGGCTGAATTCAGACCTGTTCCTGTTCGGCCTTGCTGATCTCGGGGCCGACCTTGCGGTCGAGATAGAGGCTGACCGCCTCCATCAGCTGGTCGACGCGACCATCGAAGAAGTGGTTGGCGCCCTCGACCACGGCGTGTTCGATCTGGATGCCCTTCTGGGTCTTCACCTTCTCGATCACGGCCATGACCTCCTTGACCGGCGCCACGCGGTCTTCCGAACCGTGCACGAACAATCCGGAGGAAGGGCAGGGTGCCAGGAAGGAGAAATCATAGCGGTTCGCCATCGCGGCGATCGACATGAAGCCCTCGATCTCCGGGCGGCGCATCAGCAGCTGCATGCCGATCCAGGCGCCGAAGGAGACGCCGGTGATCCAGCAGCTCTTGGCCTCGGGGTTCAGCGCCTGCATCCAGTCCAGCGCAGCGGCGGCGTCCGACAGTTCACCGGCGCCATGGTCGAAATGGCCCTGGCTGCGGCCGACGCCGCGGAAATTGAAGCGCAGCGCCGAAAAGCCCCGGTTCACGAACGTGTAGAACAGATTGTAGACGATCTGGTTGTTCATCGTGCCGCCGAACTGAGGGTGCGGGTGCAGGATGATGGCGAGCGGGGCGCCCTTCTTCTTTGCGGGCTGGTAGCGACCTTCGATCCGTCCGGCCGGTCCGTTGAAAATCACCTCGGGCATATCACACTCGCCTTTTGTTGGGGCAGAGCCGCGCGCAACCGGCAAATCGGCGGCAAACTGCCGTCCAAAATGTCCCGCTGCCCTTGACGGACCTGCCGCTCGCGCCCTACATCAAGCGCTTAGAATAGTTCTAACAGCCGTGAACAAGACCGGAACAAACGAGCGGTTTGCCGTTTTGGCGAACCTGCGGTCCCGGAACACGGCCGGTTGGATGGGCGGCTATAGCACGGCGCAGGGGTGCAATTTCAAGCATTTCGTGCCGGCCAGGCCGCCGCTGGATCGGAGCTTCGCAAACGTGACCGGGTCAGCCCGCAGCTATCTCGACCACAACGCCACCACGCCGGTTCGCCCGGACGTGGCGGAGGCGATGCTGGCCGCGTTGCGCATGCCCGGCAATCCATCCTCCGTCCACGGTGAGGGCAGGCTGGCGCGGGCTGCTGTCGAGAAGGCACGGGAACAGGTCGCACGCCTTTGCGCTGCCAGCCCGGCCAACGTCGTTTTCACCAGCGGCGGCACGGAGGCCAATGCCACGGTGCTTTCGCCGGGGTTGATGGAATGCAGTGGCGGACGCGATTGCATCCGCGTGCCGGGCTCGCTTCTGCTCTATGGCGCGACCGAGCATGCCTGCGTCCGCGACGGTCATCGCTTCGCAGGTGGTGCAGCGGAAACCATCCCGGTCGATGCCACGGGGCTTGCCGATCTGGCCTGGCTCGAGGCGCGGCTGCAGAGATTGGCCAGCGAGCAACCCGGCGCGCGGGCGCTCGTTTCGCTGCATCTTGCAAATAACGAAACCGGCGTCATTCAGCCGATTGCCGAAGCAGCGGTCATTGCCAGGCGTTACGGCGCGCTGCTGCACTGCGACGCGGTTCAGGTCGCCGGCAAAATTTCTATCGATATCAACGCATTGGGCGCAGATGTTCTGGCTCTGTCTGCGCACAAGATCGGCGGTCCGAAGGGAGTTGGCGCCATCGTCCTCCGCAGTGGTGCCTACGAACTCGCCGACAAGCCGGTTCGCGGTGGTGGGCAGGAACGTGGCTGGCGTGCCGGCACAGAAAACGTTCCCGGCATCGTCGGCTTCGGCGTCGCTGCCGAGATCGCCGGCGAGGCCATCGCGACCGAGGCGGCCAGGCTTTCGGATCTCCGCAACATGCTGGAAGCCGGTATCCTGTCCCTCGCACCGGAGACGGTTCTATTCGGTGGCGCTACCCCGCGTCTGCCGAATACCAGCGCCTTCGCGACGCCGGGGATCAAGGCGGAAACGGCGTTGATCATGCTGGATCTCGCTGGCATAGCGCTCTCGTCCGGCTCGGCCTGCTCCTCGGGCAAGGTCAAGCGCTCGCATGTCCTGGATGCCATGGGCGTCGACCCTGTCATGAGTGCAGGGGCCTTGCGGGCGAGCCTGGGATGGACCACTTCCGAGGCCGATATCGCTCATTTCCTTGCGGCATACGCGAAGGCGCTTGCCGCGAAAACCGGTCGGGAGAGGCAGGCGGCGGCCTGACTGTTCCGGCGACTATCTTGAAAGAACCGGCGGGCCTTGAACCCGCGACTGGAGACTGAATATGGCAGCGGTCCAGGAGACCATTGATCAGGTCAAGTCGATTGACGTGACCGAGTACAAATACGGCTTCGTCACCGAGATCGAAGTCGATAAGCCCGCCAAGGGGCTGACCGAAGACACGGTCCGCTACATCTCGGCGCGCAAGAACGAGCCGGCATGGATGCTGGAATGGCGGCTGGATGCCTTCCGGCGCTGGAAGACGATGACGGAGCCAACCTGGTCGCGCGTCAACTACCCGCCGATCGATTATCAGAACATCTATTACTACGCCGCGCCGAAGATGGGCGCGCAGCCGAAATCGCTCGACGAGGTCGATCCGGCGATCCTTGAGACCTATAAGAAGCTCGGTATTCCGCTCCGTGAGCAGGAGATTCTCGCTGGCGTCGCGCCGGAGAACCGCGTTGCGGTCGATGCCGTCTTCGACTCCGTTTCGGTTGTCACCACCTTCAAGAAGGAGTTGGCCGAGGCCGGCGTGATCTTCTGCTCGATCTCCGAGGCGATCCAGGAGCATCCCGAGCTCGTCAAGAAGTACCTCGCCACCGTCGTTCCGGTGACCGACAACTACTTCGCCACGCTGAACAGCGCGGTCTTCACCGATGGCTCCTTCGTCTACATCCCCAAGGGCGTGCGCTGCCCGATGGAGCTGTCGACCTATTTCCGCATCAACGAGCAGAACACCGGCCAGTTCGAGCGCACGCTGATCATCGCCGAAGAGGGCTCCTATGTGAGCTATCTMGAAGGCTGCACGGCGCCGAAGCGCGACGAGAACCAGCTCCACGCGGCGGTGGTCGAGCTGATCGCGCTCGATGATGCCGAGATCAAGTACTCGACCGTGCAGAACTGGTTCCCCGGCGATGCCGAGGGCAAGGGCGGCATCTACAACTTCGTCACCAAGCGCGGCGATTGCCGTGGCAAGAACTCGAAGATCTCGTGGACGCAGGTCGAGACCGGCTCCGCCATCACCTGGAAATACCCGTCCTGCATCCTGCGCGGCGACGGCTCGCGCGGCGAGTTCTACTCGATCGCCGTGTCGAACGGCATGCAGCAGGTCGATAGCGGCACCAAGATGATCCATCTCGGCCGCAACACGACCTCGAAGATCATCGCCAAGGGCATCGCGGCGGGAAAGTCGGACTCGACCTATCGCGGCATGGTCTCGGCGCATCGCAAGGCGACGGGCGCGCGCAACTTCACCAACTGCGATTCGCTGCTGATCGGCGACCAGTGCGGCGCGCACACGATCCCCTATATCGAGGCCAAGACCGCCACCGCGATCTTCGAGCATGAGGCTACGACCTCGAAGATCGGTGAGGACCAGCTCTTCTATTGCCAGCAGCGCGGCCTCTCCGAGGAGGAGGCGGTGGCGCTGATCGTCAACGGCTTCGTCAAGGAGGTGCTGCAGCAACTCCCGATGGAGTTCGCCGTCGAGGCGCAGAAGCTCATCACTATCTCGCTCGAAGGCTCCGTCGGCTAGCGCGACATCATGGTCTGGCATGTCCAGACCAGCCACGCCCTTCTTGAACAGACACCAGCCGCGGATGCTTGGCACAAGACCGAGCGCGACGCGGCAGAAACCGGAACTCTGACCAATGCTCGAAATCCGCAACCTGACCGTCAAGATCGCCGACGAGGACACCCAGATCCTGAACGGCCTGAACCTCACCGTGAATGACGGCGAAGTCGCTGCCATCATGGGGCCGAACGGCTCCGGCAAGTCGACCCTGTCCTATGTCATCGCCGGCAAGGAGGACTATGAGGTCCTCGACGGCGAGATCCTGCTGAATGGCGAGAACGTGCTGGAGATGGAGGCCGATGCCCGCGCCGCCGCCGGCATCTTCCTGGCCTTCCAGTATCCGCTGGAGATCCCCGGCGTCGCCACCATGACCTTCCTGAAGGCGGCGATGAACGCGCAGCGCAGGGCTMGCGGCGAGGACGAACTGCTGACGCCAGACTTCATCAAGCGCGTCAACGCTGCAGCTGATGGCCTTGGCATCAATCGCGAAATGCTGCGCCGCCCGCTCAATGTCGGCTTCTCCGGCGGTGAGAAGAAGCGCATGGAGATCCTGCAGATGGCGCTGCTCGCGCCCTCCATGTGCATCCTTGACGAGACCGATTCCGGCCTAGACATCGACGCGCTGCGCATCGTTGCCGAAGGCGTCAATGCCTTGCGCGACAAGAGCCGCGGCTTCCTGGTGATCACCCACTACCAGCGCCTGCTCGAGCACATCGTGCCCGACACCGTGCATGTCATGGCCAGGGGCCGCATCGTCCGCACCGGCGGCAAGGAACTGGCCCTGGAGCTCGAGAAGAGCGGTTACGCAGCCTATGGGGAGGCCGCCTGATGGCCATCGTCACCCCGCTGAAGACCGCGGCCGAGCAGGTCCTCGCCCAGCAGTTCGCCAATGTGAAGGCTGAGCTGCCGGGAGCCGGGCCGGTTCGCAAGCTGCGCGAAGATGCCTTCGCCGGCTTCGAGGCCAAGGGCCTGCCGCATCGCCGCCTCGAAGCCTGGCGCTATACGGATCTGCGCATGATGCTGCGCGAGGCGAAGCCTCTCGCCGGCGGCAATGCTGCAACCCAGGCCGTGCGCGACCGTCTTTCCACGCTGAAGCTGGACGGTCTCAGGCTCGTCCTGATCGACGGCGCCTTCAATGCCGAGCTTTCGGGCCTCGCTGCCTTGCCCGAGGGCGTCACGGTTCATGCCCTGGCCGACGCGCTGGTTTCGCCGCGCGAGGATCTGACGCGGATCCTCTCCGGTCCCGCCGTCGCGGAAGGCGATACCGGCCTGATGCTCAACACGGCGTTGATGCGTGACGGTGTCCTGGTCGAGATCGCGGAAGGCACCGAACTCGCGGCGCCGATCGCGATCATCTCGCTCGCCTCCGGCGAAGACGAGCAGGCGATCTTCAGCCGCTCGGTCGTGCTTGCCGGCAAGGGCGTCAAGGGCTCGATCGTCGAGATCAGCGAGAGCGCCGGGGCGAAAGCTGCGCAAATCAACACGGCGATCGTCTTCGAAGCCGGCGACGAAAGCGAGATCCAGCACATCCGGCTCGTGACGCGCCAGCCGGCCGAGACAGTGCAGGTGCTGAGTCTGCTCGCGACTGTTGGCGCCCATGCCAGGTTCGACTCCTTCGCGTTGATCTGCAATGCGGGCACGGTGCGTCAGCAGCATTTCGTGCGTTATGCCGGAGAGCACACTGAGGTCGGGCTACGCGGCGTCAACCTGCTCGGTGGCCAGGAGCATTCCGACGTCACGCTCGTGGTCGACCATGAAGTCCCTCACGGCACCAGCCGCGAGCTGTTCAAGTCGATCATTGGCGGCGAAGGCACCGGCGTCTTCCAGGGCAAKGTCATCGTGCGTCAGCATGCGCAGAAGACCGATGGCAGCATGAAGAGCAATGCGCTGCTCCTGAACGACGGCGCGACCATGTTCAACAAGCCCGAGCTCGAGATCTTCGCCGACGACGTGGTCTGCGGCCATGGCGCCACCGTGGCGCAGATCGATGGCGAGCAGCTGTTCTATCTGATGGCGCGCGGCCTGCCGCGGCCTCAGGCCGAGGCGCTGGTTCTGCAGGCCTTTGCCGGCGAGGCGGTCGAGTTCGTTGCCGACGAGGCGTTGCGCGACCTGATCATGGGCGAAGTCGAAGGTTGGCTCGCCAACCGCGAGCACACAGCCGAGAAGGCAGCCTGATGCCATACGTCAATCTCCAGATCACCAAGGGTGCGACCCGTGAACAGAAGGCCGAGATCGTCAAGGAGTTMACGCAGACCCTTGTCCGCGTGCTCGGCAAGAACCCGGACAACACCCATATCGTGATCCAGGAGATCGAGCGCGAGGACTGGGGCMATGCCGGCGTGCTCGTCGCCGACAGGCCAAGCAATCCTGGAAAGGCCTGACCATGAATGCGCCGGTGAAGCCTTATGACGTTGCGGCGATCCGCCGGGATTTCCCGATCCTGAGCCGGGAGGTCTACGGCAAGCCGCTGGTCTATCTCGACAATGCGGCCTCGGCGCAAAAGCCGAATGTCGTCATCGATGCGATGAGCCGGCTGATGCGCGAGGACTATGCCAATGTCCATCGCGGGCTGCACTACCTCGCCAACGCGTCGACTGAGGCCTATGAGGCGGCGCGCGAAAGCGCGCGCCGCTTCCTAAATGCCGCCCATCTCGAAGAGATCATCTTCACCCGGTCCTCGACCGGCGCGCTGAATCTCGTTGCCTCGTCTCTCGGGCGCCATCTCGGCATCCAGGAGGGCGACGAGATCATTCTCTCGATCCTGGAGCACCATTCCAACATCGTGCCCTGGCACTATTGGCGCGAGCGGCATGGGGCGGTGATCAAATGGGCGCCGATCGACGAGGACGGCAATTTCCTCATCGAGGAATTCGAGAAGCTGATCTCGCCGCGCACCAAGATCGTGGCACTGACCCATATGTCGAATGCGATCGGCACGATCGTTCCGATCGCCGAGGTTGCTGCCATCTGTCAGGCCTATCGGATTCCGCTGGTCGTGGATGGCAGCCAGAGCGCGGTGCATCTGCCGGTCGACGTGCAGACCCTCGGCTGCGATTTCTACTGCTTCACCGGCCACAAGACCTATGGACCGACTGGCTCCGGCGTCCTCTGGGGCAAGCGCGAATGGCTGGAAAAGCTGCCCCCCTATGAGGGCGGCGGCGAGATGATCGTCACCGTCAGCGAGGACGCGATCACCTATAACGACCCTCCGCATCGCTTCGAGGCGGGGACGCCGGCGATCGTCGAGGCCGTGGGGCTTGGTGCCGCGCTCGACTACATGATGGCGCTGGGGCGCGAGAATATCGCCGCCCACGAGGCCAAGCTCACCAGCTATGCCATGCAGCGGCTCGGCGAGATGAACTCGATCCGGATATTCGGCAGGGCTGCGAACAAGGGTGCGATCGTCTCCTTCGAGTTGAAGGGCGCGCATGCGCATGACGTTGCGACCGTGATCGACCGCGCAGGTGTCGCAGTCAGGGCCGGTACCCATTGCGCGATGCCGCTTCTGGCCCGATATGGAGTGACGTCGACCTGCAGGGCTTCTTTCGGCCTCTACAATACGCTGGAAGAAGTCGACCATCTGGTCGAGGCGTTGCGGAAGGCCGAGAGCCTTTTCGCCTGAACGGGATTGTTGTGATGAGTGAGAGCGCCACCGAAGAGCTGAAGCCGAACGCCCCCAGCATGGGCGCGAGCTCGGGCCTGCCGCCGGAGGAGATCGATCGTCTCACCGACGATATCGTTGCAGCGCTGAAGACGGTCTACGATCCGGAGATTCCGGCTGACATCTATGAGCTCGGCCTGATCTACCGGGTCGATATCGCCGATGACCGCCAGGTCGCGATCGACATGACTCTGACCGCGCCAGGGTGCCCGGTTGCCGGCGAGATGCCCGGCTGGGTCGAGAACGCGGTGAGCGCCGTGCCCGGCGTCGCTGCGGTGACGGTGAGCATGACCTTCGATCCGCCCTGGGACCAGTCCCGGATGTCGGACGAGGCCAGAGTAGCGCTCGACATGTGGTGACAAGGGCAGGCGGGCTTCCGTGCGGGGACAGCGCAGGACGAACGAGCGGGAGCTCGCGATCGCGCGGCGCGCATATGCCCGGCAGATGCTCGCCAGCGTCGGCGTCGCCGATAATCCTGCGCTCGAGAGCGCCTTTGCGGCAGTCGCGCGCGAGTGCTTCATCGGCCCGCCGCCATGGCATATGTCGCGCGGCGGCAGCTATGCGATCCTGACATCCAGTGATCCGACCGTCGTCTATCAGGATGTCCTGATCGCCTTGGCGCCGGAGCGCGGCGTCAACAACGGCAGCCCAAGCCTGCATGCCCATTGGCTGAATGCGCTGAGGCCGCGTGCGGGCGAGCGCGTCGTCCATATCGGTGCTGGCACCGGATATTATACGGCAATCCTGGCGCAGCTTGTCGGCCCCGCGGGACAGGTGCTGGCGGTCGAGTACGATCCGGTATTGGCCGAGCGTGCCGCCGCCAATCTGTCGGACCAGCCCTCGGTCACGGTCGTCAAGGGCGACGGCGCCGAATGGCCGCGCGAGCCGGTCGATTGCATCTACGTCAATTTCGCCGCCGCCCGCCCTGCCGAGGCATGGCTCGATCGCCTCGCGCCCGGTGGCCGGCTGATCTTTCCGCTTGGCGTGCCCGGGCCGGTCGATGCAAGGGGCAGGAGAGGGCGACATTCCTTTCGCGGTGCGGGCTATCTGGTTGAACCTCAGGGCGAGGGCTTCAGCGTCTCCTGGCTCGGAATGGCATCCTTCGTCTGCGCTGAAGGCGCCCTTGCCGGGACGCCGGCCGAGCAGGCGGCCCTGTGGGCGGCCTTTGGCGGCGGAGATGCGGAATTCGTGCGCAGCCTCAGGCGCGGCGACGAAAAATCCTCTGCGCGGCTCTGGCTGCAGGGCAATGGCTGGAGCCTGAGCTACGACACCGCCACGAAGGAGCACTGATCTCCGCCGAGCTAAAGCTCTGCGAGCATCGCTGCCTTGGCAGCGCAGATGCGCTCCTCATTGCGCCGGTAGAAGGTCCATTGCCTGATCCGCCTCGGCGTCACCAGCCGTGCCCGCACGAGAACCTTCATGTGTTCGCTCAGCGTCGGCTGGCTGATACCGAGCTTCTCGGCGATGAAGACCCCGCAAACCCCATCCTCGACCAGATCTCCGTCGACCTGTGGCGGAAAATGCGCGCGCGGATCCTTCAGCCAATCCAGGATCTGGAGGCGGCGCTCATTGGCGAGCGCGCGGAACAGGTCAGCCGGGTTCATTCTGGCACTTTGCCAAATCCCTAATTCATGGCAAGAGGAATCCCTCTGAGCCATCGGATTCCAGCGTCGATCGGAGCCGCCATGCCGTCCTACCCCTTCGAAACCGTCGATGTCTTCACGGACCGTCGCTTTGGCGGAAATCCGCTGGCCGTCTTCACCGATGCGCGCGGCATGTCGGACGCGCAGATGCAGTCCTTGGCCGCGGAGATGAATCTCAGCGAGACGACCTTCGTGCTGCCGCCAGACGATCTGGCTCATACCGCACGTGTCCGCATCTTCCACCGCACCGGCGAAATGCCCTTTGCGGGCCATCCCAACGTGGGTACGGCCTGTGTGCTGGCGCGGCATGGCCACGACCGCGATGGCGTGCTTCTTTTCGAGGAAATCGCGGGCCTCGTCGAGGTGAAGGTTGAGCGAGATCCCAATGGCACGGTGACGGGCGCCACGATCGCTGCGCCGCAGCCGCTCTCGACAGGCATCACGCTCCCCGTTGCCGGGATTGCCGCCTGTGCCGGTCTGAACCCCTCGGATGTGGTGGTCGTGTCGCACCAGCCGCTCCAAGCCTCGGTCGGCGTGCGCTTCGTGCTGACCGAAGTGAAGGCGGAGGCTCTGTCACGGGCCGTTCCCGATCTCGCATCGTTCCGGGCGCTTGAAGCAGCGCACCCGGAGCTGGAGAAGCGGTTATCGCTCTTCCTCTATGTGCGTAATGGGCAGAGCATCCGCGCCCGCATGTTTGCGCCATTGGCCGGTACATGGGAGGACCCGGCAACGGGTTCGGCGAGTGCCACGCTGGCAGCGTTGCTGCTATCGCTTGGTGATGGCGAGAGTGCACGCTTCGAACTCACCCAGGGCGTCGAGATGGGGCGCCCGAGTCTGCTGCAATTGACGGCGCGGCGCAGTGAGGACGGCATCCGCGCGACCGTCGGCGGCGGATGCGTACCGGTGCTGCGCGGCGAGGCGCAGCTTTAGATCATCGGACCGGATCTCGTATCCGGTCCGATGGCCTCATCTCCTGTGTTCGCGTCGGCTTTTCCGAAAATCACGATCCACGTTTGGGGCCGACGCCTTAGATCATCGGACCGGATATCGTATCCAGTCCGATGATCTAACCCTTTGTCTTTGCATCGGCTTTCCCGAAAACCGCAATCCACTTTTCGGGCCGATACTTTAGCCGTTCAACCCCAATTGCTGGCGCAGCGTCTTTGTCAGTTTGAGCGCAATCAGACGATGGCTTTCGCGGAGATAATCCCGAAGCGCATCGTCGGCCATGCTCTCATCGGATTGCCGCTGGATCCAGGTCATTCCCCGTGAGGCGAGATAGGGGGCAGGCCGCAGGCCGGGCTGCTCCTGGAGGATGGTGTAGGCCATATCCGAGCATTTGAAGGTGACGGCCAGCGGCTTGCCGCCGCTCCAGCCGGCAATGGCAAAAACCTTGCCGCCGACCTTCCAGACATGGGCGCCGCCCCATTGCACGACATGGCTCGTCGCTGGCAACGAGGCGCAGAACGCGTTGTAGTCATCAAGCGTCATTGGCGCCCCCGTGCTCCCATTGCGAGCCTGAGCGCTCAGTACTGCTCTGCATCAATCCCGTAGCGCGCCGCTGCCCCCTTGATCTGCGACCAGGTCTCATCGTCAAGGGGAATGCCGGCGCGAGCGCGCTCGGCGCGGACCGCGCGCTCCTTGTCGCCCGGCGCCAGCACGGGATTGGCCGGGTCCTGCGGCTTCGCGGCGCGAACAAACGCGAGATAGCTCTCGGTCCGGCTCTTGCGGAGCGCGGCGTCCGGCTCCAGCCGCGACGGGTCGATCAGCACGCCGAACAGCGAATTGATGATCCAGCTCCTCTGTGGCTTTTCGTCGATACGGGCAGCGCCCATCAGTCCGGCTGAGAGCAGTTCGGCAATCAGCGACAGGCCGGCGCCCTTGTGATCGCCGAAGGGCAGCAACGCGCCGAGCGGCAGGTCCGGAATGGCGTGCTGGAAGACATGGGAGGGATCGGTCGTTGGCCTGCCCTCGCCATCGATGATGTAGCCCGGAGGCACCTCAACGCCCTTGTTCAGCGCGACGCGAGCCTTGCCATGCGCCATGCGGCTGGTGGCGAAATCCAGGATGATCGGCTGACCATCAGGCACGGGAATGCCGATGGCGTGCGGATTGGTGCCGAAACGGGCTTCCTTGGCGGCATAGGGCGCGACGATCGGCGGGCGGCCGGCGACATTCACCCAGAAGAACGAGATCAGCCCGGCTTCCGCGGCGATCTCGGCATAGTGGCCGATGCGGCCGATATGGTGCGCGTCCAGCAGATTGACGATGGCGACGCCACCGTCTTGCGCCATCCTGGCTGCGCGTTCGACCGCCTCGCGCGCGGTGGGCTGCCCGAGCGCGACCTGGCCGTCGATGATCAGGAAGGGAGCGCTGTCGAGTTTCGTGACGGGCGCTGCGTCCGGTTTCAGGTTCCCGTCCGCCAGCGAGGTGAAATAGAGCGGGATCATGCCGACACCATGGCTGTCATGGCCGCTCAGATTGGCGAGCACGAGATGGTGTGCCGTCTCCTGTGCCTGCGCCTCCGTCCAGCCGGCCCTTGTGACCATCTCGCGGACGAGGGCATGGAGCGATTCCGGGCGGTGCAGGCGATAGGTCATGTGTGTTCGAGCCGCTTCTGGTGAGAATGTCACAGTGCATGCCCCGGTCCGTCATGCAATGCGCGCAATGAAATGGCGCCGTTGCGCCGCAACACCTCGACGTTGCGCTTACCGATCCTTATGTAGGACATGCAATCCTGTTTCATCGGGCCTTGAACCCGATCGAGGAGGGACGAGGATGTTTTCAATTCCGGGCCTGAAGGTGGTGTCGCTGACCGACGCCGCTGCGACGCGTATCCGCGAGATCATGGCGCAATCGGCGCTCGACAATCCGGACGCGCCGGCGCTCGGCCTTCGTGTCGGCGTCAAGAAGGGCGGCTGCGCGGGGATGGAGTACACCTTCGAGGTCGCCCGTGAGGCGCATAAGGGCGACGAGGTCGTCACCGAGAAGGATGCGACCGTGGTCGTCGATGGCAAGGCTGTGCTCTTTCTGCTCGGCACCGAGCTGGATTTCAGGAGCGACCGCTTCTCCTCGACCTTCGTCTTCAACAACCCGAACCAGGTTTCCGCCTGTGGCTGCGGCGAATCGGTCGAGATCAAGCCCCACGCCGAAACGGCGCTTACCGGCTCCTGATCCCCGGATAGCGCGAGTCAGGCCACGCGGCTTGTCGTGTCCAGCGCCTCTTCGGTGATCGTGCGGTTGCGGCCGTCACGCTTGGCCTGCATCAAGGCCTGATCGGCGCGATCGACCAGTGAACCGGCCGTGTCGCCTCGACGATAGACCGAGACTCCCAGCGAGATGGTGATCCGACCGAGGTTTTCGTTGGTCGAGCGCTTGATCAACTCGCGGGTGAGAAGCGCCTGGCGCACCGTCTCGGCACCGAATTTGCCGGCGACGATATCGGCTTCCGGCAGGATGATCGCAAATTCCTCGCCGCCGAAGCGCGAGATCACCGCCTTCTCCTTGAATTTGTCCTTCATGGTGCGGGCGACGAGGCGCAGCACCTGATCGCCGGTCAGATGGCCATGTGCGTCGTTGAAGGTCTTGAAGAAGTCGATATCGGCCATGACCAGCGCAAAGGGCTCGCGCTGCAGCGTCGCCTGGTCGATCGATTTCTGCAGCATCTCCTCGAAGTGGCGGCGATTGGCGAGGCCGGTCAGAGGATCGGTCAGCGCCTCGGCCCGCGTCGTTTCCAGCGCCTCGCGAAGATGGCGGATCTCGTTGGAGCTGTCCTTCAATTGCGACTCGAGCTGGGTCTTGCGCACCACCTCTTCGCGGGTCGACATGACCAGCGCTTCGACCCATTCGCGCAAGCGCTGCCGGTCGGTCATGGGCGGGACTTCGTCGGACATCGCGCTGAGGCGGCCGTGATAGCGCTCGCTCGAATCCAGCGCGCGATCGACCAGCGACATCAGGCTGTCGATCTCGCCGAGAACCTGCAGGCTGGTGCGTTCGGCCTGGCGCGCGAGCCGTTCGGTGCTGATGAAGCGGTCATAGAGGCTGTCGATATCGGCAGCGCCGACCTGACCCTCGCTACCGGTGATGATCGCGTTCATCACCATGCTGAGTGCGGGCATCTCGCCGCTCAGATGTGCGTACCAGACCTCGAAGGCGCGGGGATAGCCGGGAGAGCCATGTTGGCGCATGGCCGCAACGACACGGTCGGGCAGGTCGGACGTGTACTGGGAGGACTGCGTCTGTTCGCTCATCGTCATCGCCCGACCGGAGCCGATCCCGCTGGCCACACCGGCCATCTCGGGCTCGATTGTGAATCGAAGCGGGACATTCTGTCCGTCATGACGGCGGCAATCGCGCCCCGCAGGGTGGCTGCGGGAAGCCCTAGCCACTCACTAAGATTGGAGGAACGGTGTTAAGATACCGTTGATGCTGCGGTGTCAGCCGACCTTGACGGGCCTCAGCAGGAAGGCCGGGACGTGATCGCCCAGGCCCTTGACCTTGGGTTCGCGATCGTCCTCGTCCCGACGCCGATCATGTGGGCGCGAGTGCGCTGGCGCAGGCTGCTCGCTGGCATGGCGAATGCGGGTCTTGGTCGGCCGGTCCTCGCCACGGCGGCGGGTGTCCTGAGGGGCACGATCGGCGACTTCCACGACCGCTGCCTCTTCCGACGGTGCGGCTTCCTCGCGTGGGGTCCGCAGGGGACGCCCGCGACCGCCACGCGGCGAACGCTTGTCGTCGCGGCGGCTGCGACGCTCGTCGCGCGGTTCACCGGGAGGCAGGTCGTTGAGGCCGGGGCCTTCCCAGGCAATCGGCTGGCCGGTGAGCTTCTCGACGGCGGCGACAAGCTTGTCGTCGTGACGGGTGACGATCGTGAAGGCTGCGCCGAGGCGGCCGGCCCGGCCGGTGCGGCCGATGCGGTGGACATAGTCCTCGGCATGGGTCGGAACGTCGAAATTGAAGACGTGGCTGACGGCCGGGATGTCAAGCCCTCGGGCGGCGACGTCGCTCGCCACCAGGATCGGATTCTCGCCGGTACGGAAGGATTCCAGTGCGGCCATGCGGGCATACTGGTCCATGTCGCCATGCAGCGCGACGGCAGGGAAACCATGTTTCAGCAGGGACTTATGGAGCGTCGCGACATCGCGCTTGCGGTTACAGAAGACAATCGCGTTCTGCAGGTCCTTGGCGTCGCGGATCAGCTTGCGCAGCGTGTCGCGCTTCTCATAGTCCTGCGAATTGGAGGCGATCAGGCGCTGCGTGATGGTCGTGGCTGCCGTCGCGGGACGCGAAGCCTCGATGCGCACCGGATTATGCAGGAACTGCTCGCTGATCCGAGTGATTTCCGGCGGCATCGTCGCCGTGAAGAACAGGGTCTGCCTCGTGAAAGGCACAAGCTTGCAGACGCGCTCGATGTCGGGGATGAAGCCCATGTCGAGCATGCGATCCGCTTCGTCGATGACTAGCAATTCGACGCCGGTCAGCAGCAACTTGCCGCGCTCCACGTGATCGAGCAGGCGCCCAGGCGTCGCGATCAGTACGTCAACGCCGCGGGTGATCTTGGCGTCCTGATCGCCGAAGGAGACGCCGCCGATCAGCAGCGCGACCGAGAGCTTCTGGTTGACGCCGTAACGCGAGAAATTCTCCTCGACCTGCGCGGCAAGCTCGCGGGTCGGTTCCAGGATCAGCGTGCGGGGCATCCGCGCCCTGGCCCGGCCATTCTCCAGAATGGTGAGCATCGGCAAGGTGAAGGCGGCGGTCTTGCCCGTGCCCGTCTGCGCAATGCCGAGCACATCGCGGCGCGCGAGCACATGGGGAATGGCCTGAGCCTGGATGGGGGTAGGCGTGGAATAGCCTGCGGATGTGACCGCCGTCAGAACTTTATCGCTGAGGCCGAGTTCGGCAAAAGACATCGAGAGTTGCGCTTCTTCAGGGTCGGTGACACGTGGCGGGACGACCTATCAACCGCGACGGTGGCGCGACTTCTCTTTCCTGCGCGCCTTCGGACCCCTGTCCAATGCAGAAATAACGCGGGAAAGTCAACAAACTAGGCAAGAACGGAAGGTATGATTGCCATGAACGAGCCGCTTGTGCTGATTCCAGGGTTGAGCTGCACCGCGGCGCTCTATGGACCGCAATGGCCGGCGCTTGCCCCAGGGCGGCCGGTCCTCGTCGCCGATCATGCCCGCGACGATAGCCTGGCCGCCATCACAGCTCGGCTGCTGKAGGCGGCCCCGGAGCGGTTTGCGCTCTGCGGTCTGTCGATGGGTGGCTATATCGCCTTGGACATCATGCGCCGGGCGCCGGAGCGCGTGACGCGGCTGGCGCTGCTCGACACCAGCGCGAAGCCGGCGACGCCGGAAACCAACGCGCCGCGTGAGCAGATGATTGCTCTCGCCGAGAAAGGGGCCTTCGACAATGTCACGACTTTGCTCTGGCAAAAGCTCGTGGCGCCGGAACGCCTGACCGACGAGGTACTGCGCCTCGATGTGCGGAAAATGGCAGAAGATATTGGTGCAAAAGGGTTTGTTCGCCAGCAAAGAGCGATCATGGGGCGGCCGGACTCTCGGCCGGGCCTTGCTGCCATCTCGGTGCCGACAATGATTCTGGTTGGCGCGGAGGACCAGATCACGCCTGTCGCGGAAGCCCGGGAGATCGCCGATGGAATCGGGGGCAATGCGCGGCTGCGCACCATTCCCGATTGCGGCCATCTCTCGACACTGGAAGCGCCACAGGCGGTTACAGAAGCGCTGCTGAGCTGGCTGGGCTGACGCTCAGCGCGGAGCGGAGCAGGGGTCGAGCCTGGTTTCGTTTGCGCTCTTGCGGATCGATCCGGTGACGAGCGGATCGATCATCTGGCCCTTGGAGGCTGCGGATGCGACCTGGCTCAGGCGCTCTGTGTCGAGATGGTGCGCCGTCTGGGTGGAAACGAAATTGACGGCGATGACCGAAAGGAAGGCGATCGCCGCGCCAGCCTTGGCAACATCCGCGACCATGCTGCCGCGCTCGTTTTTCAAGAAGAGTTTGATGACCCGCATGGGGCGCTCCGCATCGTTGGGGCGCAATGCCGCCCCTTGATGAGCATTTTGCGCGCGCGCCAGTAAAAGCTTGGTTAGCGAATGCTTGCCGGGGTCGTCAGAATGCCATTCAAGCGTGTCCTGTTTGCTCGAAAGAGTGTCTGCAGCGCCCGCAGCACGGCCATCACGGCCGGACGCTGGCGGGGGACCTCGTGCGAGACGAGAAAGATCTCGTCGGCAGTTTCGTCCGGGGGCGGCGCGAGGCGGATCAGCGCGTCGTCGAAATCGGCCATGAAGCACGGCGCCATCGAAACGGCGCCCGCCGAGCGAATGCTCTCATAGCGCGCGGCTGAATCTCCGACGCGGGCCGCGATCGGGCGCCCATTGGCCCAGTTCAGGATGTGCTCCTCGATACGGGAGGAGACGTCACGGCTGACCGAAATGATGGGCGCCGTCAGAGGATCGACATCGCGGCGCGCATAGAGCGCCTGCACCAGTCGACCGATCTTCTGGCTGAAATAGCCGCTCTCCTGCGGGGGGCGGCGCATCCGGATTGCAATATCGGCATCCCCGCGAGCCAGGTCGAGCCGGTCTCGCGTGCTGATGATGCCGATCTCGACGCCGCCCGCCTGGGCCGAAATCGTCGTCGCATGCATGGTCAGGAACAGGCTGATCGAGGTCGTCGCCGTCACCCGGACAGGCGCATCATCGGCGGAGCGTGCCGCACGCGTCCGGTTGCTGAAGCGCTCCACCGCATTGGCGATGTCACTGGCATCGCCGGCGAGAGTTGCGCCGATCTCGGTGAGAACGAGCCGGTTCGCCATGCGCCTGAACAGCGGCAGGCCGAGCTCTGCCTCGAGACTCTTGAGGCGACGGGCTACCGTTGCCTCGCTCAGCCCGAGCGCGACCGCTGCCACGGCMAGCGTCCCACCGACCGCGACGGAGTGGAAGATCGCGATGTCGTCCCAGTTGGGTGAAACCAGCGCGTGGCGTCGAGGTGGAGAGGAAGCAGGCTGCCCCATGCGATCATCGGCCATGGCTGAGCATGGGGGCCTGTTCTGGCATCGGCATCATCATGCGGCGTGTTCGGGGGCGGGCGATTGCGGTTGGGCATGTCGGCAAGATGCCGTCGGGACACCTGGCTGACAGCCCGCCGACTTTGATGGTCTCACCGACAAAAATGCGAGGGTAGCGCGCGCCCGAATATCCTGGCCGCGCCCCCGGCCTCACAGGTCGATCAGTTCGCCGGCGAAGGCCGCGCGCTCCTGGATGAAGATGAAGCGGGCTTCCGGCTTGTTGCCCATCAGCCGCTCGACGGTATCGGAGGTCTCGTCCCGCGCCTCGTGCTCGACCATCACCTTGAGCAGGATGCGCTTGGCCGGGTCCATCGTGGTTTCCTTGAGCTGCGCCGGCATCATCTCGCCCAGACCCTTGAACCGGCTGATCTCCGGCTTCTTGCCCTTGAACACGGTCGCGATCAGCTCGTCCTTATGGGCGTCGTTGCGGGCATAGACGCTCTTGCCGCCATGCTGGAGCCGATAGAGCGGCGGCACGGCAAGGTAGAGATGTCCCTTCTCGATCAGGCGCGGCGTCTGGCGCCAGAAGAAGGTGACGAGCAGCGAAGCGATATGGGCGCCGTCGACATCGGCGTCCGTCATCACGATGACCTTCTCGTAGCGCAGGTCATCCTCGCGGAACTGGCTGCCGATGCCGCAGCCCAGTGCCAGGATCAGGTCGGCAAGCTGCTGGTTCTGGTTCAGCTTCTCGCGGGTCGCGTTGGCAACGTTGAGGATCTTGCCGCGCAGCGGCAGGATCGCCTGCGTCGCGCGGTTGCGCGCCTGTTTGGCTGACCCGCCGGCGGAATCGCCCTCGACGATGAACAGTTCGGAGCCTGCAGCGCCGGCGCTGCTGCAATCGGCTAGCTTTCCAGGCAGCCGAAGCTTGCGCGTCGCGGTCTTGCGCGAAACTTCCTTCTCGAGCCGGCGGCGCTGGCGTTCCTCGGCCCGGTCGACCGACCAGTCGAGCAGCTTCAGTGCCTGCTGCGGCGCGGCGGCGAGCCAGTGATCGAAAGCATCGCGCACTGCGTTCTCGACGATGCGCGCGGCCTCCAGAGTCGCAAGCTTGTCCTTGGTCTGGCCCTGGAACTCAGGCTCGCGGATGAAGACCGACAGCATCGCGGCACAGGTCGCCATGACGTCGTCGGAGGTCACTTGCGCCATGCGCTTCGACTGACCGATACGCTCGGCATGGTCACGCAGGCCGCGCAGCAGCGCGACGCGCAAGCCCTGCTCATGCGTGCCGCCTTCGGGCGTCGGAATGGTGTTGCAGTAGGACGAGCTGAAGCCGTCTTCGCCGGTCGCCAGCCACGCCACGGCCCATTCCAGCGAGCCGTGGCCGCCATCCCGTGTGATCTTGCCGGAGAAGATCGGCTCGGCGACCAGATCCTTGCCCTCGATCTCGCGGCCGAGATAGTCGCGCAGGCCTCCGGGAAAGCGGAAGACGGCCTCCGCGGCGACGTCACCCTCCGGCTTCAGCAGCGCCGGAGCGCAGCGCCAGCGGATCTCCACGCCACCGAAAAGATAGGCCTTCGAGCGTGCCATCCGGAACAGGCGGGCAGGGGAGAAATGGGCCCCCTCGCCAAAGATCTGCGCGTCGGGATGAAAACGCACCTTCGTGCCGCGCCGGTTGGCGACGCGTCCGACGGTTTCCAACGGCCCCTGCGGGGCCCCGCGCGAAAAGACCTGACGATAAAGCATCTGGCCGCGCGCGACTTCGACCTCGAGCCGGTCGGACAGGGCATTGACGACGGAAACGCCGACGCCATGCAGGCCGCCCGAGGTCTCATAGGCCTTGGAGTCGAATTTTCCGCCGGMATGCAGCGTTGTCATKATGACTTCGAGCGCCGACTTGTCCGGGAATTTCGGATGCGGATCGATCGGGATCCCGCGCCCGTTGTCGGTGACGGCCAGCGAACCGTCCTCGAAGAATTCGACGTCGATGAAGGTTGCGTGGCCGGCGACCGCCTCGTCCATCGCGTTGTCGATCACCTCGGCGAAGAGATGATGCAGCGCGCGTTCGTCGGTGCCGCCGATATACATGCCTGGCCGTCGGCGCACCGGCTCGAGCCCCTCGAGGACTTCGATGGCGGACGCGGTATAGCCGGCCTCGGACAAGGTGCCGTTGCGCGGGACGGAAGGTGAGGCCGATTGCTGCGAAGGCTTGCTCGGGGCGGCCGCATCACGCTTGACCGGCGATGGCTCGGGCGCCCGCTGCGGCTGCTCGCCGCTGCCCTCACCGAAAAGATCGCCATTCTCCGTCATTTCGTTCGCCGATCACCTGATTCGCAGCGCTGATAGAATAGCGCATCCGGGACGTCGCCAGGGCCGGCACTCAAGCCAGCCGCAACGATTGTTCCCCAGACATATAACGAACATCGCTCCGAACAAGCAGGAGAATCGTCGCTCCACCCCTTGCTGTGCACCGAACCCTCAGCCGAGCGAGCGTCGCAGCGGTGTCACGCGAGCATGCCATACGGTGTCGCGGCGGATGGTTCATGTCGCATTAACCCGGCGCGAACGAGAGTGGTGGGGTCGAGATTCGCCAGCTTGCGAATGGCTCTGCAGCTGTCGGAAACTTGGGAAATTGGGAGGCTGTCGTGGTCGCGCGTTCGTCGGTTCCAGGGATGAAGATGGCCGGGCTCGAGCGCACCGCGCGCCTTGCCGGTGAATCCTTTGGTTACGAGGATATGGCGCTGCTGACCGGCTCCCGCTCGATCGATGCCGGCCAGGGCCGCAAATTGTGGTGGCTCGCAGCCTCGGTTGCGCTGATCGGCGTCGTGGCGCTCGCCTTGCGCTGAGGCGGACGCCAACCGACAGGCTTAAACGCGGGCGGAGTGCAGCGTCGGTCGCCTGTCAGTCCCGACGATCGGCGATCAGCCGGTCGTAGAAGGCGAGATGCCTCCGCGCCGCCTCATCCCATGAGGCGGAAAGATTGACACCAATCGCGTCCGCCCTGTGAAGCTGGGCGGCGATGATGGCGTCGGCGAATTCTTCAGGCGCCGCATCGACCCGGCAAAGCACTGTCGCTGGACTATCGATCTTGGTCTTCAGGGAGGGCGACAGGTCGAACTCGTCCCGACGCTCGGCTTCGGTCGAGACCAGCGGGATCGCGAGCTGGCTGACGGCTTGGAAGCTGCCGCGGCGCGTGCTGATGCCGTCGGTGAAAGGCAGCAGGAAGACATCAGCCGCCGAAAGCGTTGCCATCAACTCGCCCTCGTCGTCGATGCGGCCGCGAAAGTCGAGCCAGTCGATGATGCCGAGCTCGCGCGCGAGGGCAAAGAAGGCCTCGCGATCCCTGGGCTTGTCCCAAAGGAAGTCACCACAGACTAGGAGCCGCGCCTTGATGCCACGCTCGTGCAGCGCCTTGACGACGCGCAGCAGCATGTCCGGGCGCTTGCTCGCATAGAGCACGCCGAAATAGCCGATGACGATGTCGGCTCGCATCGTGCCGCTGCCCAGTGCTTTCGTCCGCTCCTCGACGACACGTTCCGGATCGATCTGGGCCGGCATGATGTTCGGGCCGATAGGGATGACCGGGGCAGCGAGCTTCCTCCTTGGCCCGACCAGCGGGGTCTTGAGAAAGCTCTCGCGCTGCTGTTGCGAAACGAAGATGAAGCCGTCGGTCGCGAGGATGTCGGGGATGATCGAGAGGTAGCGCAGCCGGTTGAGCGAGGCCCACTCGTGCAAGGTCGCGACGGTATCCCCCTTGCGCGTCCAGAGCCGCGCCAGCATCAGCGCCGAACCTGGCAGGATCGCGTTCCCCCAGCCTTCGACAGGAAGCTGAAAATGTGCAATCCGGTCCTCGCGCAGAGCCCCGGCGATGGCACGGACGAAGGCTGCGGGCTGGTCGGGCTCTATCGTGTGAAGGGTGGCAAAACCGGGACGCTGCGCGTTGATGGCGTTGGCAAGTCGGCGCGCATAGTCCATCACCGCGCAGGTGACGGGTTTGGCCGAGCCGAAGATGATCACGGAGGGCGTGGGAGAGAGACGGGAGCCAGGCATACGCGTCCTGAATTCGAGCACTTGACCGGCGTTAACTTATCCTGGGCGGCGCGCTGCGTGGGCTGAACCTCAGATCAGTGAACCGAAGCTCGCCACAAGATTGCAGCGTCGTATCGGAACCTTGGCAACTTCCTCGAGCCAGCAGGAATAGCCGAATGTCAGTCGGCTCAGCTCCTGAGCAAGCTTGCCCCGGTGATCTCCAGTTTCGCGCAGAGAGTACAGGGTGTCGTAGCCAGCAGCCTTCAGTTCGGCCCATGCTCCCTCGCCCGCGGTGCTATCGTTGCTCTCGAATGCAACGATCGGGCGATGAGATGAGAAGGTTTGCCGTAGGCCCGCAAATACATCTGCCTCGAACCCCTCGACGTCGCATTTGACAAACCCGACCCGCTTCGCACCCGATGCAATTGCCGGCTCTCGTTGAGCTAGGAATGCGTCGCCCCGGCGGACTGGCAGCACAAGGTCTCCCTGCCCAGACGCGAAGCTGCCGCTCCCATCGTTTCCCTGCTCAAGCAAGGAAAACCTCAACTCGGCATCTGCTTGGCCGAGGCCGACTTCATGAACGCGAATGTTGCCCGTTTGCGAAAGCACGACGTTCGTCTTCAACAGCGAGGCGATAGGAGGATTGGGTTCGAACGATATCACTTCCTCGAACGAATCTGCGAAGTTTATGGAATGATTTCCTATATTCGCGCCGATATCCAGGAAGATGCATGAGCCGAGGTTCCTCTCTTTGAAGAGGGCTTTGAGGAACGCGATCTCGCGACGTTCATACACCCCATTTCCAATGATCGAGATGCCGAGATAGTCCGTTGGGATCACCGCAATCCGAGGATGGGGCGGAAGGTGTTTTCTGCTGCTCGGGACGAGCTTCTTGATCAGAAGGTCATGCGCGCGCTGAACGGCATATGTCAGACGCCCTTCCTTGATCGGCAGCATCGCCGCAATCTCCCCTAACGGCATGGATCGCGACGCATAGCCCCAATCCTCTACCGAACGCTTAATGGGCCCGTGCATCGCTGTCCCCGGCCGCACCTACGCTCGGACATCGTGAGTTATGCACGGTGCATTTGACGTGGATAGGAATACTGACCCATATCGTTCTCGTTATGTTCGATATGGAGATATTCGATGCCATCCTACGCCCTGTTCGACGACGCTGTGGTTGCCCGCACCGCCGCAGCGAGTTCCGGCTGGACTACATTCACCGACCTCCAATCCGTATTCGACTACGCCCGCAATCAGGKGAGGCCTCTCTTCTTTCAGCCCGGTGTTTATGACTCGGGCACCGTCACGGTCCTGCCGACGAATGGCGGCGGCAAGCCGTTGCAGGTTCGCGCCATGCCMGGCTCGGTCGTCCTGCGTTTCACAGGAGCGAATACATTCCTTCGGATCGAAGGGCAGAACCAGGTTCGCTTCGAGGGGATTTTCTTCGACGGCCAGAACCGGGCCTTGACAGACTATGTCTCTCAGCGCCCGGCCTTCATCGCAATCGCCGGCAATGCCCAGGACGTCCTGTTCGATAACTGTCAGATCATGAACTCGCCTGGCATTGGAGCCTATATCGCGAGTTCGTCCGGCGCGGTCTTCCGGTCCTGCTATTTCGGCAACCATTCCGTCGGGATCTGGAGCGAGAACGCCCAGATCAAGGCGCTGAACAACACCATTACCGGCATGTTGAACAATGGTATCGCGGTCTGGCGTGACGCGATCACCGGCGACAGCTCGACGATTACGGGCAACTTCATAAACGGCGTCGATACGGTTGGCGGCGGGACTGGGCAAAACGGCAATGGCGTCAGCGTCTTCCGGGCCGTTGGCGTTTCGATCACCGATAACAAGATCTTCAGCGTCAAATTCTCCGCCATCCGCTGCAATGGCGGGGGGCTGCACAACGTCAGCAACAACAATATCTACAACACGCGCGAAGCGGCGATCTTCATCGAGGCGCCGGGTGCCGGAATTGATCTCACGGGTTGCATCGTTTCCAACAACAGCCTCGACACGGTCGGTAGCGGCATTCTCGTCGCCAACTCCGGCCAGTTCTCCGACGGCGTTTCACGCAGCGTCATCGTGGAAGGCAACCGCATCTCCAACGTCACCGACAATCCGATTCCCGATCCCGGCTACTATCCGCCTTCAACGATCGGAAACGGCATCGTCGTCGAGCAGGACTGCGTGGTTTCCGGCAACCTGATTGACGGAGCTGCGCGGGTAGGCATCCAGGCAGGCATCAATACGGCTGCACGCGCGCTGGTGGTTTCCGGGAATTTGGTGCGTAACGCGGCTATCGGTATTGGCGTCTCGAACGAAGCTGTGACGAACAGCGGACGGTCCGTCGTTGTCTCTGGAAACATCGTCAACGGTGCCAGCCTCGGTGGCATCGTGCCGACCGTCTTTACCGGCACCTCCATGAATCGCGTGGGAACGGCCGATTACGGCAATGATCTCGCAACGGCCGTCGGCAGCGTCACCTTCGGGCATAATMGCTACGTCTGAGGGCCCTGTCAGAAAAAAAGCCGGGGCGTTGCCGCCCCGGCGTTTCAGGTGGACCGCGATCTGCCGCGGTCGGGAGGATAGCGGCTGCGCCGGGACGTTCCCGGCGCAGAGCTCTCAGTAGGAGTAGTACATCGCGAACTCGACCGGGTGCGGCGTCATTTCGAAACGCGCCACATCCTGCATCTTGAGCTCGATATAGCTCTCAATGAAGTCGTCGTTGAAGACGCCGCCGGCCTTGAGGAAGGCGTTGTCCTTCTTCAGCGCCTCGAGCGCCTCGCGCAGTGAGCCGCAGACGGTCGGGATCTTCTTCAGCTCGCGCGGCGGCAGGTCGTAGAGATCCTTGTCCATCGCCGGGCCGGGATCGATCTTGTTCACGATGCCGTCGAGGCCGGCCATCAGCAGCGCGGCGAAGGCGAGATAGGGGTTCGCCATCGGATCGGGGAAGCGAACCTCGACGCGCTTGGCCTTCGGCGAAGTCGTCCACGGAATACGGCAGGAGGCCGAACGGTTACGGGCCGAATAGGCCAGCAGCACCGGAGCCTCATAGCCGGGAACGAGACGCTTGTAGGAGTTCGTCGACGGGTTGGTGAAGGCGTTCAGCGCCTTGGCGTGCTTGATGATGCCGCCGATATACCAGAGGCACTCCTGCGACAGGTCGGCATATTTGTTGCCGGCCATGATCGGCTTGCCAGCCTTCCAGATCGACTGGTGGACGTGCATGCCCGAGCCGTTGTCGCCGTAGATCGGCTTCGGCATGAAGGTCGCGGTCTTGCCGTAGCTCTGCGCCACGTTATGGATCGCGTACTTGTAGACCTGCATGGTGTCGGCCATGTGGGTCAGCGTGTCGAACTTCAGGCCGAGCTCATGCTGGGCGGAGGCGACCTCGTGGTGGTGCTTCTCGACCTTGGCGCCCATCGCCGCCATGGCTGCCAGCATCTCGCCGCGCATGTCCTGCGCCGAATCCTGCGGCGGGACGGGGAAGTAGCCACCCTTGGTGGCGATGCGGTGGCCGAGATTGCCGCCTTCGTAATCGGTCATGCCGTTGATCGGCAGCTCGACGTTATCGAGCTTGAATCCGGTGTTGTAGGGGTCGGCCGAGATCTTGACGTCGTCGAAGACGAAGAATTCGGCTTCCGGGCCGACATAGACCGTGTCGCCGATACCGGTCGACTTGAGATAGGCTTCGGCCTTCTTGGCGATGCCGCGCGGATCGCGGTTATAGGGCTCGCCGGTCGCGGGCTCGAGCACGTCGCAGGTGATCACCATCGTCGCTGCCGAGAAGAACGGGTCCATCACCGCCGTCGTCGGATCAGGCATCAGCAGCATGTCGGACTCGTTGATCGCCTTCCAGCCGGCAATCGACGAGCCGTCGAACATCGTGCCCTCGGCGAAGATGTCCTCATCGATCATGGTGATGTCGAAGGTGACGTGCTGCCACTTGCCGCGCGGGTCGGTGAAGCGGAAGTCGACATACTTGACGTCATTGTCCTTGATCGCCTTGAGGACGTCCTTGGCGCTCTTCATCTCAGCATTCCTCTTGAAAGCAGTTTCTCAACATTCATCGATCCGCGGGTATTCGCCCGGCGGACGCCGATTTCGCGGGTTCGGGAATGAAGCCCTCAGATCGCGTCCGCGCCGGTCTCTCCGGTGCGGATGCGGATCGCCCCCTCCACCGACGATACAAAAATCTTGCCATCGCCGATCCGGCCGGTCTGAGCGGCCTTCTTGATGGCTTCGATCGCGCTCTCGACCATCTCGTCGGCCAGCACGATCTCGATCTTTACCTTCGGCAGGAAGTCGACGACGTATTCGGCGCCGCGATAGAGCTCGGTATGGCCCTTCTGGCGGCCGAATCCCTTGGCTTCGAGCACGGTGATGCCCTGCAGCCCGACTTCCTGCAGTGCCTCCTTCACCTCATCCAGCTTGAAGGGCTTGATGATCGCTTCGATCTTCTTCATGCGCCGACCGGCCTCCCTTGCGCGTGGTTGGAAACGGATATTCGTCCGTTCCTCGATACCGCCTGCCGGTCCAATCGTCGATGCACTGAAAATCGGCCTTTCCCGATGGCTCGGAGGCCGGTTCAGCGTTCCGCCGTGGCAGACGAACACTCGCCGTATGTGCTCATAGCATCGGCGCGTGTGCCTCGCCATGAGGGAGCGTGGCAGGTATCGCCTCATGATGAGGCGATATTCCGCCCATAATTTATGCAGATGATCAATCGATAGCCAAACGAGATCCGCGCGCCCGATCTTGCTATGAGCGTCCGGCTTCCGGATGATCGCGCGATGAGCACAGCAGACGAGATCGCCCTTGCCCTGTTGACCCCAACCGAGATGGCGCGCGCCGACAGGGCTGCGATTGCGGCCGGAACGACGGGGCCCGTCCTGATTGAGCGAGCGGGCAGGGCGGTCGCCGATGCCGTCAGCCGGCGGGCCCTACCCGGACAGGCCATTCTGGTTCTCTGCGGTCCTGGCAACAATGGCGGGGACGGGTTCGTCGCAGCCCGTCTCCTTCGCGAGCGCGGTTTCGGGGTGACGCTTGCCCTGTCGGGTGACCGTGAAGCCTTGAAGGGCGATGCCCTTGCGATGGCGCAGGCCTGGACCGGTGAGGTCATGCCGATTTCCTCTGCCGCTCCCGAGCGGGCAGCCATCGTGGTCGACGCCCTTTTCGGTGCTGGCCTCGATCGGCCGCTGGCCGGCGACGTCGCCGCCGTGGTGCAACGTGTCAACGCCTCGGCAGCTGCGGTGATCGCCGTGGATGTCCCCAGCGGCCTTTCGGGGGAGACCGGACGCGCTGATGGAGCGGTCACAAGGGCCGATGAGACGGTCACGTTCTTTCGCCTCAAGCCGGGGCATCTGCTTTATCCCGGGCGTGGATTATGCGGCGTGGTGACGCTTGCCGATATCGGCATCACGGCGGAGGTGGCATTTGGCAAGGGCGCCCTGGAGGCGCGAACTTTTCGCAACGAACCGCCGCTATGGCGCGCCGAGTGGCCGCACCACGCGGTCGATACCCATAAATACAAGCGCGGCGCGGTGCTCGTTCTGGCGGGCGGGCTTGCAGGGGTTGGCGCGCCCAGACTCGGGGCGCGTGCCGCGCTGCGCATTGGCGCCGGCCTGGTGACGATTGCGTGCCGGCCCGAAGCCCTTGCCGCGCATGCCGCCCGCGGCCCGGATGCGCTGATTCAGCGGGCAGCTGCCTCGGCAGCCGATATAGAAACTCTGCTGGCCGAGAAACGGCTCGGCGCAGTCCTCGCCGGCCCGGCACTCGGGCTTGACGAAACGGCTCGGGAAGCCGTCCTTGCCGCGCAGCGCTCGCGTGTTCCAGCGGTATTCGATGCGGACGCGCTCACCCTGCTGGCAGCGGAAACCACGTCCGTCCCGATCGGCTCGAGGATCAGGCCGAGCGGCGCAGCTTGCGTACTTACGCCGCACGAAGGGGAATTCGAGCGCCTCTTTGCCTCGTCTGCGGACGTGATGGCTGCTCCGTCTAGGCTCGAACGGGCGCGCCGCGCTTCGGCGGCCACCGGTGCGGTCGTCGTCCTGAAGGGGCCGGACAGCGTCATTGCCGAGCCCGGTGGAAGGGCCGCGATCAACATGACCGGCAGCCCGGACTTGGCGACGGCTGGGTCCGGTGATGTCCTGGCCGGCCTCATCGCGGGGCTGTTGGCCCAGGGCATGCCAGCCTTCCAGGCCGCCTGCGCCGCCGTCTGGCTCMATGGCAAGGCCGCGGAACGGTTTGGTCGTGGCTTGATCGCGGATGATCTGCCGGAAGCTGTCCTGCCCGTTCTCTCCGAGCTGCCTGCTCGTCGAGATGGTAACGTCCATTAGCTGGCGAACAACTTTGGAGATCGCCGGCCCGCTGCTTTGCAGGCCGGGATGTCTGGTGGCCAATTAGCGGCTGGCATAGGTCACGGCCGGTGCCGCCGTGAGTTGTTCCTTCGTCATGCTGATGACGCCATGGTCCGGGTACATCATCGGACCACGCGGAACAGGCGCAGCCGCTGTCGGAGCCGTGGCCGGACCGCTCGTGCTGCCGCTTCCTCCTGCGGGGGCAGGGGCAGGGGCCGGAGCGGGAACCACCATCGGCTCTTCGCTCCACGTCACCTGTTCGAAGGGGATCGCAACATCCTTCGATCCGATGCCAAGAAAGCCGCCGACGCCGACGGTCACCATCTCGACCTTGCCTGCCTTGTCGAACAGGACTTCCGTCACATCACCGACCTTCTTCTTGTCGGAGCCGTAGATATCGACACCGATCAGCTTGGACGCACGCCACTTCCCCTGGCCTGCGAGGTTGTTCTCTGGCGGCTTGGGGCGCTCCACGGCGGGGGCCGGAGCCGAAGGAGCTGCCGAGGGGGCGTTCGATGAGGGCGCACTGGTCTGCGAGATCGCGGTCGTCGCAAACATGACAGCTCCGACGGCCGTCAGCGCGATTGAATGCTTGAACATCGCTTCCTCCATTCAGGAACCGCAATTGCGGCTTGAGCGGAAAACGTCGGAATCCGGATTTGGTTCGCCAAAACCCTCCCTTTCGACGCGGGACATTGCCATGCGCTTGACGCATGGGCATGCCTGAAGGAGGGCGTCGGGACGGGGCC
The DNA here is from genome assembly GCF_056396005.1 of Allobosea sp. 05T439. Lineage (NCBI taxonomy): Bacteria > Pseudomonadati > Pseudomonadota > Alphaproteobacteria > Hyphomicrobiales > Alloboseaceae > Allobosea > Allobosea sp. 05T439. Next base: position 183,512 of record NZ_JBFTKP010000012.1, read on the forward strand.
TGCAGGGCTGTTGCGCCTTGCTGCGCCCCGCGATCCTGTCATGCTTCTATCGTCGGATTGCTGCCGCCGGGCGAGCAGTCCGTCGCGAGAGCGGACGGGAGTATGCCATGCCTGCAGCCGAGCCGAGGACGCCCCTGACCATCCATCTGAGTGCTGCCGAACTGACTGCGCTCGATCGCTATCTGCGGGAAATCCAGTCACGTCGATCGCGTGAAGAGGCTGTCGCCGAGATTGTGGCGCGCTGGGCGACGGGGCAGGGGCTGTTGCCTGATCCGAACGACAAGGACGGGCTTGAGCTGGACGAACTCAACGCCAGCAATGACGCCTAGGATCGCGCCGGCACTAAGGGCGTGGCCGTGCGCGTACGGTTCCGTCCGGCGTTCTTGGCTGCGTACAGAGCCTGATCCGCGCGGCCGATCGCATGTGCGAGCGTCTCGCCACGGCGAAGCTCGGCAATGCCGAAACTGCAGGTCACCGTCCGATCGGGCGGCAGCCTGGGAAACGAGATCCTGGCGATTTCGCCCCGCAGGCGTTCCGCGAAATGGAAGGCTTGTTCTGCGGTCGTATCTTTGAGCAGGATGACGAATTCTTCGCCTCCCACGCGACCGACGGCATCGTTGCTGCGAACGGCGCTCCGGATGGAGGCTGCAATCGCGATCAGCACGGCGTCCCCGGCCGCGTGGCCATAGGCGTCGTTGATGCTCTTGAAATGATCGATATCGCAGGCGACGACGCTGAGCACCAATGGATGACGCGCCGCGCCCAGAGATTGAAACCGGCCTTGCAGGCCGCGCCGGTTCAACGCCCCCGTGAGCGGATCGGTATCGCGCTCCTTGCGCAGCCGGGCCGTCACATCCAGCCCTATGACGAGGAGCAGCCCAAGGCCCATCCCGACCCCGAAGACCGAGGCACTGAATTGCACCCAGGTCCAGAATCCGGACTGCAGGAACCCCGAAGCGGATGTTGCCGCGGCCAATTCGCTCGTCAGCAGCGTACGCAGGAAGAAATGCAGGCCAAACACCAGAACCAGCCAGAAGATTATCCTGTCGGTCGCGCTTCCCCGAGCAAGCGACCGCATGATCCAGGCGGCTGAGACGATGATGCCGCCGAGGCCGAAGCTCACGATATGGATGCGCACGATGAGGTTGCGGTCAATGTAATAGAAATAGCCGAGCGCGCCCATCACTGCGGCAAACCAGATGGTGAGGAACCAGCGAGAAGGGCGCCGGCCGGAGCGCACCATCACGCCAGTCACGAAGCCCAGCGTGCCGGAAACATAGAGCATTCCGTACAGCATCGTGTTCAACCCGAAATCGGCTGGAGTCCGTGTTGTCTGGACGAGCATCCCAAGGCCAAAGGCCAGGAACGCATGCGCAAAATGGAGCAGATACCAGCTTCGGCGCTCGGCCAGCCAGACGGCGCAGAAGGTTGCTGCGAACAGAAACAGAATGGCCGTTGGTACGAGATTCACGATGATCTGACTGCAGAGGCTGTCCGGTTCGAGATGCTGCTGCTCTCTACTGCCCCTGGGTAAACAATTCGCCGTCGCCGGATGTTCTGTCTGGCTCGCGAGCATCACTATCGGGGAGGGCGGCGACCCCAGAAGCAAGGGAGTGCGACGGCCCACGAAKGTGCTGAAATTGATCATCCGCCGGCCAGTTGCTACGGGAGCGCATGCCTGATGATCCCTTTCAGACCGTCGCGGAGCGGACCCTGCAGCGAGCCGATGTGGCAGCTCTCTCTGAGCTGCGCATACCGCACCATGTGATCGCGTGCGATCTTGATGAGGCGGACCTGTCGGGGCTCGATCTGTCGGGTTGGCTCTTCGAACGGTGCAGCCTCAAGCGCGCGAAGCTGAGAGGTACGAAACTCGAGCGGGTGCGATGGCTCGGCTGTCGGGCGGCCTTCGCAGATTTCATGGGGGCCGATCTATCGGACGGCCGGGTTCAGTCGGGAGATTTCAACAACGCCGTTCTGCGCCGGACGACACTGGTCTCGGCGTCCTTCGCGGGCTGCAAATTGACTGGCGCGGATTTGTCCGAAGCAAGGGCATTGGACTGCCGGTTCGAGGAGGTCCTGCTCGTCAGCGCGAAGCTTCCGTCGTTCAGCTTCCGCAAGACCACGCTCAGGAAAATCGATTTTAGCCAGTCGGACCTGAGGAAATGCGATTTCCGGGATGCTGTCTTCGAGGATTGCAGTCTGATGGATGCGGCACTGACCGGCTCGCGCTTCGAGGGGGCTGATCTTCGTGGCGCTGATCTGGGCGGACTGAGGCTGGTTGACGCCACGCTCTTTCGCGGCGCCACGATCTCTCGCCAGCAGGCTGGCCAGCTGCTCGCGGAATTGGGCTTGAAGGTGCGCTAGGGGGGCAGCCTCCGTGGGGCATCTCGGGGAAGTGTCGCCCTAACGTTCCCGGGGACGCCAGCGCCTCGGGCTGCTGCGGGGCTCCCTTCGATCGGGAGCCTTGAGAGCGTCACACAAGGATGTTTAGGCGGGGTATGAACGCCTTTCTTACTCTTGCCGTTGCCATCGTCGCCGAGGTCATCGCCACCTCGGCTCTCAAAGCGTCGGAGGGGTTTTCAAAACTGGGACCCACGGCCGTCGTTGCGATCGGATATGGCGTCGCGTTCTACTTCCTGTCACTCACCTTGAGGAGCATGCCCGTCGGGATCGCCTATGCTGTCTGGTCGGGCGCAGGTATCGTCCTGATCTCGGCGGTGGGGTGGTTTGCGTTCGGCCAGAAGCTCGATCTCTGGGCGGTGGTCGGAATGGGCCTGATCGTGACGGGCGTCCTGGTCGTGAACATCCTCTCCTCCTCTGGCGGGCATTGAGCGCTTTTGCGGCCTGGCTAATTTGGCGCCCTGGCGCGCGGCCATAGCGCCAATACCAAGCATCCACTAGTATAGGGGCAACGGGATCACCGGTTTGCCGCCCGCAAACAGTGCCGTCACTTATGTGGTTGTGTTCGGATGCCAAAATCCCCACGACGAACAGCGATGGCGATTTCACCCAGCACCAGACGGGACCAAGAACGTTGAGACTGCTCGCGCGCCTCTTTCAGAGATTCCTCGTTCTCTGCCTGGGCGTCGTCAGCGTTTGGCTGATCGTCTTCGTCATTTTCGATACGGCAGACCACAGGCTGCCATGGATCCTGGCGGCAAGCCTGACCTACGGTCTGGCTGCCTATGTCATTTTGCCAAACGTGGTTCGAATGGGCCTGAAGGTTCTTCACCGCAGATTGATCCCCCGATACACGATCACCGGAGATGGTCTGCCCGGAGACCCTGTAAACCTCGTCCTCATCGGCACTCTTCAACAACTGCGCGATGCGTTTGCAGCAGCGGGCTGGTCGACGGCCGATCGCTTGGGGATAGCCAGCTCCTGGCGAATGATACGAGCGTTTCTGCTGAACTCGACCTATCCGACCGCTCCTTTCAGCACCCTCTATCTCTTTGGACGCAGGCAGGACATCGGCTTCCAGGAGCCCATCGACAACAGCCCGCGCAAGCGCCATCACATCCGCTTCTGGGCGCTGAGCCTCGCCCATTCCGAGGACGATATGACGGGAGCGAGCTTCTGGTTGAATACCGATAAGCCAGCGACCGACCGGCCTGTGTTATGGGTCGGCGCTGGTACCCGGGACACTGGGCTATCTCTGACCCGGCTGACGTTCCAGGTGACCCATGCGACCGATTCCGACACGAATGCGGAGCGCAACTACATAGTCGCCCAGTTGAAGGCAAAGCAGATGATCGGTGATGTCGTATTGCATCAATCCGGTACACGTTTGCAAACCGGAAAGGTCAACCACTACATTACCGATGGCGAGATCGCCTTCGCCAGCCTGATCGTGAACTGAACTGAACGGAGCGCTGCGCTCTCGCTGCTTTCTCCTGGGGCGGGCGCAACGAAGCCGGCAATCGAGTTCGAAACCGCATGTGCGCAGAACGTCGATGAGGATCGCGCAACCAGCCAAGTTCTGGATTGCGGTCTCAGTGGTCGCCTTGGTTGCGCTGGTGCTGTTGCGCCAAATCCTGCTGCCGTTTGTGGTCGGCGCTTTGCTTGCCTATCTGCTCGTCCCGGTGGTCGACAGAATGGAACGGTTCGGCATGAATCGTTCCCTTGCAGCTCTGACCGTCTTCTTGCCGCTGGTTGCGGGCTTCATTGCCTTTCTCCTGGTGATGCTCCCGGCCATCATTGGCGAGTTCCGATTTTTCGTTGAGGAATTCCCCCGCTACCTCACGCGGCTCCAGTCGCTCGTGAGCGATGCGAGCGGCCCCTGGCTGCACAATGTCATGGGCGGCGAACTCCACCTCGAGCAATCCCCCGCCGATCTCGCCAAGTCGATGGGTAGCAGCTGGCTCGACAGCTTCCTTCGCTCGTTATGGTCAAGTGGGCTGGCCCTGGTTTCCCTTCTCTCGCTGCTCGTGGTGACGCCGATCATCGCCATCTATCTCGCCATCGACTGGCACCGCATGATGGCGGCGGTCGATGGCTGGTTTACCCCGGCGTATCGCGACGATGCTCGGGCACTGGCGCGCGAAATCCACGATACGATCGCTGGCTTCGTGCGCGGCCAGGTGGTCATCTGCTTCGTTCTGGCCGTGCTTTATGCATCAGCCCTGAAAGTGGTCGGGCTCAACCATGCCATTGTGATCGGGCTCACCGCCGGTCTCATCAGTTTTGTTCCCTATTTCGGCGCGGCGACGGGGTTCTTCGTGGCGGCCTGCGTTGCCCTGGCCCAGTTCTGGCCGAATTGGGTGCCTGTCGCTGTCGTGGGCGGCATCTTCATCGTCGGAGAAATGCTTGCCGATTATGTGCTGTCACCGCGCCTCATCGGCCGTCGGGTCAACCTCAACCCGGTCTGGATGATGTTCGCGCTGTTCGCCTTTGGATGGCTGTTCGGCTTCATCGGCGTGCTGCTGGCGATACCACTTGCGGCATCGCTGGGTGTGATCCTGCGTTTCGCGTGGCGGCGGTCTCTGGCAAGCTCGGGGCATCAGGCCCCAGACAGGCCTGGCTCAGAATGACGAGAAGGCCGGGACAGGATCGATAAGCGGCGTGGCCTGTCGCCGAGGATCACGGCGAACCGGGCCTGTCCCATTTGGACCAATCGCGCGGCGCGATTTTCCGCGCCTTCTTCAAGCGTTCCTGTACGAAGAAGCGGAGCTTCAGTGCTGGGCGAAGGCCGCAGCCAAACACGATGCCGGGCGTTCGACGGCTTAGGCCCATGGCCAGCATCCGCAGCGACAGTCAATAATGCCGTCTGCAACCCGACATCTTGATCGCACTGCGACGGCGGACAGGAGACGCCGCTGCATGCGCACATGCAGCCGGAACGGATTTACGGTCAGGCCACAGATTTGGGCTGAAATCGAGCGCGCCGCCAACGTGGGATACATGACGGGGCAAGCCCGCTCACATCCATTGAACGATCATCCCAGGCCCTAGCTGGTGAATGTCGATCTCCGCATCGCTCAGGCGGCGCTGCAGCTTCAGTTTGAAGTTGGGCAACAAGGCAGAATGATTGGCCAATAGTGCGACGGCGGCCTCGCCTGATTCTGCTGCGACGAAGAAGACCTGGCGGGCGCTGTCGCCCTCCGACGTCACTTCGATCTGGAATGCCTTCAAATCCATGGACCCCACCCCTGCCTCGCTGACGAGGCGGTAGCACGCTCCTCAACTCGCAGCCACCGACCGACGCTCCGATCTTTGCATCGCTATGTATGGCTGGGGCGAATTGGGATGAAAATTAGAGCCGCAAGGGGGAGCGCATTTCGCTATTTCAATGCGTTACAGCAAGGAACGGCTGGCAAGCATAAGTGGCGGAAGGGGTGGGATTCGAACCCACGGTGGGCTTGCACCCACGGCGGTTTTCAAGACCGCTGCCTTAAACCACTCGGCCACCCTTCCGGTTGGCCTGTCATTGCCGGGTGCGAGGCGTTTTTGCAAGTGCGATGACGTCAGGCCGAGGCGAGTTCCCCTTTGCAGTGTCTGGATCAGCCCCCCGCGAGCATGTGAGTCGGGTTGAGGCCGGGCAGGCCGAGCGCCCGGCCGCCCCGAACTGGCGAGCTCTGTGCCGGATTTGCCGGAGGTCCGCTTCCAGGGCGTCTTGGCGGCCCTTTGGCCGCCGATAGGGCCATTCCCAGCGGAAAAACACCACCGAAAGTCGCCAAATGACAGCGTTGCATTGTGGCAACGCCTGTCCGAAAAATGGCGGCGGAATGGTCGCGGGTTGACACTTGCCGCATTTCGGACACCTTTGTGCCCGCTCAAGGGCATCCTAGATGCCGGATCGGGGCATTCGCGCTCGGCGAGTCGCCCGTTTAACGATCCCTTTACAGGATTGACCGAAAACTTCGGCTTCGCCGCAGGATGCGGCTTGGCCGGGCGATGGCTTTCGGCACAACGACGGACGACCATAATGATGCGAGGCGCAAGCTCTTCGGCTCCGGCATTGGCCCATGTGGTAACCGACTCGGACAGAGCTTCCGCTTCCTCTCCCCTTGCTCTTCGTGCCGCGCGACTTGGTTGCGTGGCGCTCGCAGGTCTCCTCCTTGCCAATTGCGCGAATGATCAGGTTGCGCGCCGCAAGTCGAAGGAGATTGGCGCATTCCCCTCATCGAAATACGGCCCCGCCAGCCCCCGGGTTGTCGCGGACGGCCAGCCCGTTCCGAAGGGCGGCGGCCGCGAACTCGTCGGCAAGTCCTATTCCGTCGCGGGCAAGCGCTATACGCCTTATGAGAAGCCGGTCGGCTACACCGCGGTTGGCACCGCGTCCTGGTATGGCGAGGCCTTCCATGGCCGCCGCACCGCCAATGGCGAGGTCTATGACCGCGAAGGCATCAGCGCCGCGCACCCGACCATGCCGCTGCCGGCGTATGCCCGAGTCACCAACCTCCTGAACAACCGCTCGATCATCGTCCGCGTCAATGATCGTGGCCCTTACCATGGCGGCCGCGTCATGGACGTGTCGCAGAAGACGGCCGACGCGCTGGCCTTCCGCCACCTCGGCACGGCTCGTATCAAGCTCGAATATCTCGGCCAGGCCTCGCTTGGCGGCTCCGACGACCGGCTTCTGCTTGCAACCCTGCGAACGGATGGTATGCCGGCTTCGATTCCCGGCACCAGCGCCCCGACCATGGTCGCGAGCAACGCCGCGGTTGCCACCAACCGCACGGCGAGCCCGGATCTCGAGGACCCGCGCGACGAGCAGGCTCGCCAGCCTGTCGTCGAGGCCCCGGCGGCTCCGCATCCGGTCGTGCAGGCCTATGCGCCGCAACCCGTCCGCACCATCGCGCCAGGCACTCCTGTCGCCGCAACGCTGGTTTCGACCTCGTCGAGTGCCGGCATCCCGGTCCGCGGCGCTCCGCTGCCGCCGAACCGTCCCTTCGACCTCGACACCATCGCCAATGCTGCGACCCCGGTTCTGCTCCGCCCGGCCGTCCTGCCGCCACGGCCGCCGGCATTGCGCACCGCCAGCCTGTTCGCCGCTCCCGAGCGCGCCCCGGCCGAGCGTTTCGCGCGGAATAACCCGCTGGCACGGGATCTGGTTCCGCAGACATTGCGGCCATTATCCCGCAATTGACGCGTATCGGGCTTGACCGGCTGAGCCCCGCTCTGCTTCAGATCGGGGCATGAACCCGCCCCGCTATCGCAATTCGATCGCTACGAGATTTGCGGCCGCCACACGCGCGGCGCTGGCGGCTCTCTTTGTCCTGGCGGCTTCGGCTCCCGCGCTGGCCCAGAGCTTCCAGTCGCTCGCTCCACACGCGATTCTGCTCGATTCGGCCACCGGCGCGGTGCTTTACGAGAAAGCCGCGGACGAGCTCATGGTCCCGGCGAGCCTTGCCAAGCTTGCGACTGTCCTGGTGGCATTCCAGGAAATCGCGCAGGGCCGGCTCACTCTCGACAGCGAGATCGGCATTTCCGAGAACGCCTGGCGCAAGGGCGGCGGCATTTCCGGCGGCTCGACCATGTTCGCGTTGGTCCATAGCCGCATCAACCTCTCCGATATCCTGCAGGGCATCATCGTCCAATCCGGCAATGACGCCTCGATTGCGCTCGCCGAGGCGATCGCCGGAGATGAGGCGAATTTCGCGCGGTTGATGACCGAGCGGGTGCGTGCGCTCGGCCTGACCAAGTCGGTCTTCCGCAATGCGACCGGCATGGGCGACCCCGAGCAGAAGGTCACTGCCCGCGAGTTGGCGCGGCTGGCGGATCACATCATCAAGACCTACCCGGAGCTCTACAAAATCTTCGGGCAACGCGAGTTTACCTGGAACAAGATCAGGCAGCAGAACCGCAATCCGCTGCTGACCATGGATATTGGCGCTGACGGCCTGAAGACCGGCAATATCGATGAAGCCGGGTTCGGCCTGGTCGGTTCGGCGGTGCAGAAGGGGCAACGGCTGATCGTCGTGGTGAACGGGCTGAAGTCGGGCCGCGACCGTGCGCAGGAAGCGCGCAAGCTGCTCGAATGGGGCTTTCGCTCGTTCGAACCCCGCCAGCTCTTCGCCGATGGCGAGATCGTCGGCGAGGCCAGCGTCTACGGTGGAGCCAAGGGGCGGGTCGGGCTCAAGGCCAAGGGCCCGGTGAGCCTGCTGCTGCCGCGCGGCAGCAGCGACCGGTTGAGCGCGCGCATCACCTATCGTGGGCCGCTGACCGTTCCCGTCCAGGAGGGCGCCGAGGTCGGGCGGCTCCTTGTCACACGCGGTGAAATAAAGACGCTGGACATTCCACTCTACGCGGCCGAGACGGTCGAGGMCGGCAGCCTGCAGAGCCGCGCGCTCGATGCGCTGATGGAGGCTGCCACTGGCTGGGTGCGCAAGGCGCTCGGCAGGACCTGAGCGGCACGTGTCATGACAAAGGGACGTTTCATCACGCTTGAGGGCGGAGAAGGGGCCGGCAAGTCGACGCTGGCGCGCGCGCTCGCCACGCAGCTCGAGGCCGCGGGCATCCGTTCGGAGTTGACGCGCGAACCCGGTGGTTCGCCCAAGGCGGAAGCCATTCGCGAAGCCATTCTGTCGGGCCGGGTGAAGCATCATGGGCCCTTCATCGAAGCGCTGATGTTCTCGGCCGCCAGAATCGACCATATCGACCAGCGCATCCGGCCGGCACTTGCGCGGGGCGACTGGGTGATTTGCGACCGTTTCATCGATTCGACGCGGGTCTACCAGGGCACGCTTGGGCGCATCGATCCCAAGCTGCTGGCGGAACTGGAACAGGTCACCATCGACGGCCTTACGCCGGATCTGACGCTGATCCTCGATCTCGACCCCAGGGTCGGCCTCGCTCGCGCCGCCCGTCGGCGGGCGCCCGGCGAGGGCAAGGACCGCTTCGAGGGCGAGGCGCTCGCCTTCCATCGCAGCTTGCGCGCGGCCTATCTTGCAATCGCCGAAGCCGAACCGGCGCGCTGCTCGGTGCTTGATGCGACGCTCGCTCCGGAGGATCTGGCCCAGGCCGCCTGGGCGGTCGTGCGCGAGCGCCTGCCGCTGAACCAGGACGCCTGATGCGCGAGAGCAGCAACGAACCGGACCGCCTTCCCGATGCGCCGCATCCGCGCGAGACGCTGGCGCTCGTCGGACATGCGCGCCAGGAGCGGAGTTTCCTGGATGCGCTGCGCTCAGAGCGCCTGCATCACGCCTGGCTTCTCGGCGGTCCCGAAGGCATCGGCAAGGCGAGCTTTGCCTATCGTGCGGCGCGCTTCCTGCTGGCTTCGGGCGATCCGCTGGCGCGCGCCGGCTCGGTGGAAAGCCTGGCGATGCCGGAAGAGGATCCGGCGACGCGGCGCGTGATGGCCCAGTCGCATCCCGACCTGCATCTGCTGCGGCGAACGGTGAAGCCGGACGGCAAGGGCGTGACCAGCAATATCCCAGTCGATTCCGTCCGCCGCGTCATCGACCGGTTCGGAACGAGCGCGGCCGAAGGCGGTTGGCGTGTCTGCATCGTCGACAGTGCCGAGGACATGGATCGCTCCAGTGCCAATGCGCTGCTGAAACTGCTCGAGGAGCCGCCGCCGCGCGCCCTTTTCCTCATCGTTGCCCATGCGCCCGGACGGGCGCTGCCGACCATCCGCTCGCGCTGTCGGCTGCTGACATTTGATGCGCTGGACGAAGGCGCGGTTGCCGAGGCCGGCCGGCTGGCGCTTGAGCGGATGGGATCGCCGTTCGACGCCTCCGCATTGATGCGCGCCGCAGCACTCGCGGACGGTTCCGTACGGCGTGCCCTGACCTATGTCTCCCCGGAGACGCTGGCGCTGGTCGAGGCCGTCAGGGCGCGTCTCGATGCCTTGCCGGGCGTCGATCTCACCGCGCTGCTCGCGCTGGCGGAAGATGTCGCGGGCCGCGCCGGCGAGAGTGATTTCGCGATCATGATCGACACCATTCAGAGCTGGCTCGCCGCGCATCTCCATGCGCATGCCCATGCCGGCGCGGCTCGCCTTGCACCGCTGGCGGAGGTATGGGAGAAGCTGGGTCGCGCGGCCCGCGAGGTGGAAACCTACAATCTCGACCGCCGGCCGCTCGTGATCTCTATGTTTCATGATCTGTCGGAGGCTGTTCGCCGGTCGCGCGCAGCTTGAAAGCGAACCGTCCGGACTGAACGATGGCCCAGGCCCCGAAATTCTATCTKACCACCGCCATTCACTACACGAATGGCCCGCCGCATATCGGGCACGCCTATGAGATGGTGGCCTCGGACGCGATTGCGCGTTTCAAGCGGCTGGACGGCTATGACGTCTTCGCCATGACCGGCACAGACGAGCACGGCCAGAAGGTGCAGCGCACCGCCGGGCAGAACGGGCTCGACGCGAAATCCTATGTCGATCAGGTGGCCCAGCGCTTCCAGGAGATGGAACAGACGCTCGGCTGTTCCTTTGACCGGTTCATCCGCACCACCGATCCGGATCACCTGCCGTCGACCCATGAGCTCTGGCGGCGCATGGAGCAGGCCGGCGACATCTACCTTGCCAAATATTCCGGCTGGTATTCCGTGCGTGACGAGGCCTTCTACGGCGAGGAGGAAACCACCCTCCTGCCGGACGGCACGCGGCTGGGCGGGCAGGGCACTCCGGTCGAATGGGTCGAGGAGGAGAGCTATTTCTTCCGCCTGAAATCCTTCCAGGAGCGGCTGCTGAAGCTCTACGAGGACGTGCCGGATTTCATCTCGCCGGCAACGCGCAAGAACGAGATCGTCAGCTTCGTGAAGGGCGGTCTCGAGGATCTTTCGATCAGCCGTACCACCTTCGACTGGGGCCTGCCGGTCCCAGGTGACCCAAAGCATGTGATGTATGTCTGGGTCGACGCGCTCAATAATTACGTCACCGGCTGCGGCTTCCCCGACGAGACCAATCCGCGCTGGCACTATTGGCCCGCCGATGTGCACATCATCGGCAAGGACATCGTGCGCTTTCATACGGTTTACTGGCCGGCTTTCCTGATGTCGGCCGGGCTGCCGCTGCCGAAGCGCGTCTTCGGCCATGGCTTCCTGCTCTCCAAGGGCGAGAAGATGTCGAAATCGCTCGGCAATGTCGTCGATCCATTCGGCCTCGCCGAGACCTATGGCGTCGACCAGCTGCGCTATTTCTTCCTGCGCGAGGTCTCTTTCGGCCAGGACGGCAACTACAGCCACGAGGCCATCATCGGGCGCATCAATGCCGATCTTGCCAATGATCTCGGCAATCTGGCCCAACGTTCGCTCTCGATGATCGCCAAGAACTGCGAAGGCAAGGTGCCGGTGCAAGGCGCATTGAACGAGGGCGACGAGGCCATGCTCGCTCTTGCCGATGGCGCGCTCGCCAAGGCACGGGCAGCGATGCAGGATTTTGCCCTGCACGTCGTGCTCGCGGAGATCTGGGCGCTGGTGGCGGAGGCAAACCGCTATTTCGCGGCCAATGAACCCTGGCGGCTGAGCAAATCGGATCCCGCCAGGCGCGACACCGTGCTCTATGTCACGGCGGAAGTGCTGCGCCAGGTCGCAATTCTGACGCAACCGGTGATTCCGAGCTCGGCCGGCAAGCTGCTCGACCTGCTTGCGGTCGGCGCGGAGGCCCGCAGCTTCGCGAGCCTGGGCGAAGCCGGGCGTCTCGCCAGCGGCACAGTTCTGCCTGCACCGAGCGCGATCTTCCCGCGCTATGTCGAGCCCGATGCCGGGCAGGTGGCCTGATGTTGATCGATACCCATTGCCATCTCGACTTTCCGGATTTCGCCGAGGATCTCGCGGCCTATGTCGCGCGGGCCGAGGCGGCAGGGGTCTCGCGGATGGTGACGATCTCGACACGGGTTTCGCGCTTCGGGACCTATGCCGGGATCGCCGAACGCTTCGCATCGGTGTGGTGCACCGTCGGCACGCATCCGCACGGCGCGCATGAAGAGCTCGACGTCACGGCCGACCAGCTTGCCAGGTTGGCGGAGCACCCGCGCTGTGTCGCAATTGGCGAGGCCGGGCTCGACTATCACTACGACAAGAGTCCGCGCGATGCGCAGGCGCAGGGGCTGCGCACGCACATTGCCGCAGCGCGCATGACCAGGCTTCCGCTCGTCATCCACGCTCGCCAGGCCGACGAGGACATGATCGCGATCCTGCGTGAAGAGACGGAGATGGGCGCTTTCCCGGCCATCCTGCACTGCTTCACGGCAGGTCCGGAACTGGCTCGGGTCGGCGTCGAGCTCGGACTCTACGTGTCCTTCTCCGGGATTCTGACCTTCAAGACCTCAGAGGATCTGCGCCAGATTGCGCGCGATATCCCGATTGATCGGCTTCTGGTCGAGACCGATGCGCCCTATCTCGCCCCGGTCCCGTTCAGGGGAAAGCGCAACGAACCGTCTTACGTCGTTGAAACGGCGAAGACTCTCGCCGACGTGAAAGGAGTCTCCTTCGACGAGATCTCGCGCGTCACGACGGAGAATGCGCGACGCTGCTATTGGAAGATGGATCACGCGGCGCCTGTGGCGCAGGTCGCCTGAGCAGCACGCCCAAGATGGCCCTGACGATCACGATCCTCGGCTGCGGTTCTTCTGGAGGCGTACCCCGGCCGGGCTCGGGCTGGGGGGCCTGCGATCCGAAGAACCCGAAGAACCGGCGTCGGCGCTGCTCGATCCTTGTCGAGCGCAATGGCGGCAACGGGACGACCAGGCTGATCGTCGATACCACGCCGGATCTGCGCGAGCAGTTGATCGATGCCGAGGTCAAGCATCTCGATGCGGTGCTCTTCACTCATGACCATGCCGACCACACCCATGGCATCGACGATATGCGGGCGCTGGTGCTGCATATGCGCAAGCGGATTCCGGTCTATGCGGATCCGGTAACGGCCGCGACCTTGCGGACGCGCTTCGGCTATATCTTCGAGACGCCGCCCGGCAGCCTCTATCCGCCGATCCTCGAGATGCAGTCGATGCTGGCCGGCGAACCGCTGACGATCGAGGGGGCAGGGGGCGGTATTTGCGCGCGCCCCATCGCGCTGGAGCACGGGCCGGGTTACGAGGCTCTCGGCTTCCGCTTTGCCGATCTCGGTTATGTACCTGATGTCAGCCTGATGCCGCCCGAGGCCAAGGCCACCCTGGCCGGCCTCGACGTGCTGATCCTCGACTGCTTGCGCGAGACGCCGCACCCGAGCCATTTCAGCCTGTCGCAGGCGCTGGAGGCAATTGCCGAACTGGCCCCCAGACGCGCGGTGCTGACCAATCTCCATATCGACCTGGACTATCAGAACCTGTCCAAGCGCTTGCCTGCGCGCATCGCTGTCGCCTTCGACGGCATGAGCCTGACGGTTGACGGCTGAGGCGAGAAGAGGGCACCCCGCCCCCGGTTCGGCCTCAGGCAGCGTTCTGGTGGTGCCATTCGTCCAGATAGGCCAGCACGGTCTTCAGGTCCGACACATCGACATAGCGGCGGCCGAGATCGCGCAGATTGTCCCTGTGTGGCTGCTCCTCGATATCCCCGACGCAGTCCTCAGGCACGATGGTGCGGTAGCGATAGCTGAAGGAATCGATCGAGGTCGCGCGAATGCAGCCGCTGGTGTTGCAGCCGGTGACGATCACGGTATCGACGCGTTCCTTGGTGAAATAATCGCTGACACCGGTATTGAAGAAGATCGACGGACCCTTCTTGCACACGGTCAGATCATAGGACGCATCATAGATGCGTGGATCATGGGCGACGCTCGGATGGTCGTGCAGGAAGGTCTCGCGCACGGCCGTGATCTTCCAATAGGGCATTTCCCGCTCGTTCATATAGGCGGTGTTGCAGTTGGCGACCGGCACATTGTAACGGCGCGCGACCTCGAGCAGAGTTGCGGTGTTCTCGAGGGCACGCATGACCAGCGGTGCACCGCCCAGCGGATACTGCGGATCGGTAAAGCCCTTCTGGAAATCGACCACGACAATGCCTGGCTTCCTGCCGAACCCGACCGGGATCTCGCCATAGCTGCGGTTCTGGTAATCGTCGCTCATCGCGGCTCTCCCTGCTTGCTGGCATGTTGTCGAGGTCATCCTTGATTGCACTAAAAAAACAAGCAAGATTGTTTTTCTAATACTGTATCGCCGAACGCCGGCGAGGCGAGGGCGGCCATGTCGAGCCCGAGGAGGAGAAGGTGAGCAAGGCAGAGCGGCAGCAGCAGATGCGCAGCATCATGACGCGCGAGCGGCTGATCCAGTCACGCTCGATGAGATCTTCGAGGTCGGCTATCACGCCGCCACCACCCAGGAGATCGCCGCCCGGGCCAATGTCTCGCGGGGCGCCTTGCTGCATCATTTCCCAGCGCGGGCCGACATCGTCCTCGCCGCCATGGAGGAACTGCTCGAGGACGGCACTCGGCAGATCAGGGCCGTGGCCGACGAGGTCCAAAGCGGCAAGATCTCGCTCGAGGGGTTCGTCGAGTTCCTGTGGCAGCTCTTCTCGGGCCGGTTCTTCTATCTCTCGCTGGAGATGATCACCGAGGCACGCAACGATCCGGAGCTGTGCGAACGGATGATTCCGGTGGTGAAGCGCTTCCATCAGGTGCTCGACGGCATTTKGTCGGAGTTTTGCGACCCGCAGAAGCGCCCGCCGCAGCAAGCGCGCATCATCCTCAATCTGACGCTTTGCCTGGTTCGCGGCATGGGCGTCCAGACGGTTCTGCGTCCAGACCCGGGCTATTACCGCGAACTCATCGAGGCCTGGAAGGCATTGCTGCCGCAGCTCATCGACGGCCCGACCGGGGATCTCATCTTCGCGGGAGAAAACGGCTCGAGGTGACCAGCGAAGGATCAGCGCTGCGACGACGCTAATCCTGGAGGTGCTTTTGCGCGATCAGCGCGGCTTCGACCCGGCTCTTGAGGCCGAGCTTTGCGAGAATGTTCGAGACGTGAAACTTGGTGGTCTGGATTTGCACCCCCGTCGCCTCGGCGATCTCACGATTGCTGAAGCCGCGCCCGAGCAGGCGTAGCGTGCGGTTTTCCTTCGCTGAAAGCGCTGCGATCTTGGTGATGACGGGGTCGACCTCCTGCTGCCCTCGCATCGCGCTCAGCAGGCGCACGGCCATGTTGGGA
Source organism: Allobosea sp. 05T439 (assembly GCF_056396005.1). Lineage (NCBI taxonomy): Bacteria > Pseudomonadati > Pseudomonadota > Alphaproteobacteria > Hyphomicrobiales > Alloboseaceae > Allobosea > Allobosea sp. 05T439. The sequence continues at coordinate 199,042 of NZ_JBFTKP010000012.1, forward strand.
GGGACATAGGATTCGCCCCCTGTGATCGCCCTGACGATCGCGATCAGATCCATGGCCGGGACGCCCTTCAAGGCATAGCCCGACGCGCCGGCGTCCAGCGCCTGCAGCACGACGTCTTCTTCCTCCGAGACCGTCAGCATGACCACTTTCACCTGCGGCCATGTCTGGTGAATCCGTCGCGCCGCGGCAATTCCGCCGCCAGGCATCGACACATCGAGCAAGGCGACCTGCGGGGAGAGCCTTCCTACTAGCTCGAAGGCTTCGTCGGCCGACGCACCTTCGCCGACCACCTCCAGGTCACCACTTCCCGAAAAGATCTGCACCAGACCCGCGCGGAAGATCGCGTGATCGTCCACGACAACGATGGATTTTCGTTCACGCAACGAGCAGCCCTCCACTGAGGTCCAGGGTCATCTTGAGCAGATTGCCTCCGTCACCGAGGCGGCGTTTCGTCAATGTTCCGCCAAGGCTCTCGACCCGTTCCTGCAGGCCGTAGAGCCCAATGCCCGCGCTGGGAAGGTCTTTCTCTGCAGACGAAGAGTCGCCTCCGCTGTCGGCCACCGAGACATTCAGGAGCGTTCCGTCCATCCAGCTCCGCACCTCCTGACCTGTTGCCCCGCCATGGCGATAGGCATTGTTGAGCCCTTCCTGGACGAAGCGGAAGACGCAGATCCTGACGGCATGCGACACCGGCTGAGGCAGCTCGGTGGTGGCGAGAGCTACGGATGTTCGCGTGCGCGCTTCGTGTGCCCGCACAGCCCGCTCGATAACCATATGGAGCGGCAGGTCGGCGATCTCGGGAAGGACAAGCCCCTTGGAGATGCTCCTGATCTCGCGCATCGCCTCGTCGAGCGCCGACTGCATAGTCAGCAGGGAGCGATCGCGCGGGGCCTTGCTTCTGGCGTTGCGCGCGTCCTCGATCTTCAGGATCGAGAAGCTGATCAACTGGGCGGGGCCATCATGGAGATCCGCGCCGATCCCGCGGATGAACTGTTCGTTCAGCTCCGCGACCCGCGCCGAGGCGCGCTGCAGCCGGTCGGACAACTGCCGGTTCTCGAGCAGCAGCTGTTCGGTCTCTTCGACGCGCCGCTCAAGGGCCTTCCTTTGTGTCTCGATGGTTCGGCTCCCGCGATGGACGATGCCGAACAGGGCGAGCATGATCGCCGCCGTAACCGCGGCAATGACCAGCCAGCTGCTCCGTCTGAGCGCTGCAAGCTCCTCCCGGAAGGGCTCGGCCTGCTCGTGGATTTCGGCAACGGCAATGATGCGGGAAGAGCCTTCCAGCCGGATCGGGCTGTAGATTTCGAGATAGCGGGTCCTGATGCCCCGAATCACATGCTCGCCTGCACGAGGGTCGGCATGGTCGGCCGTGACCTCGCCCGTCAGCGCCCGCAACAGGCCGTTGGGGCGGTCGAACTGATGGCCGATGATCTGGGGGGTGTTGGAGTAGGCCACGACCCCATCCGGCGTCCAGACCTCGAAATAGGGAAAGCGGCGCTTCACGGCCTCGTCGGCGAACAACTGGTCGAGCCGTGCGATCGCCCCCGCCGACAAGCTCTGGGAGGTGGCAAGCTCCTGAACGGCCGGAGCAACCAGACTCTGCATGAACAAAGCGGTCGAGGCTGCCTTGCTTCTGATCGCCTCACGAGAAACCAGCTCGGTGATCAGATAGCCGGCCACGAGCATGGCGATCTGCATGACGAGGCCACCGGCGATCAGGAACTGCACCGACAGCGTCGCGCGTCGTGGCGCGGCCTTCCCGGCGGGCAAGTGCTGCAACGGCACGCCCGTGATCACGTCACTGCTCTCGAAGTCCTGAACCGGCTTCAGCATATCGCCCGTCGACGTCTCCACGCAGAGATTAGCTCAAACTGATGACTGTGAGATCACCATCTGGCAGCGCGATCCATCAGTATTGCAAGCGAAACCGGCCAAGCGGCCCGGATCACTTCCGCAGTGAACGAAAACTGGTCGAAGGTCTAGTAAGCCAGCTCGCCCCCAGATGCGTCAGCGTCGGTTCAAAGGTCGTCGCGGTGCCACGCCCGTAAGTCGCCGAATATTGGCCGACCTTATCTTCTTCAAATCGACCCCATACCCAGCAATCCTTTTGCTTAACGAAGCGTAATCGGGCGGTTCGTCGGAAATGCCGCATGCAAGGGCGCTCACAGTCCTTCGTGCGGCTCAACGGCAGACGCTCGGTGCGGCAGAAGCAATTCTTGGGTCTTAACGCAGCACCGTGGGCGGAGCGAGGGTATCATGAAGCTCAATACGCACGACCTTGAGTTCATCCTGAAGCAGATCAAGATCGCCGAGGCCCATACGGCCGGGACGCCCTTGACCGAGTTGGTCGATAATCCGCTGGTGCCCTACGGGCTACGCACGGTCGACGGCACCTACAACAACATCATCCCGGGCAGGGAATGGGTCGGGTCGTCCGACCAGACCATGCCGCGCCTGCTCGATCCGGTCTTTCGCCCGGCAGAGAATGGGCCTGGCGGGGCACCGACGAGCTACCAGCAGACCTCTGGGAACGTCTACGACTCCCAGCCTCGTGTGATCTCGAACCTGATTTCAGATCAGACGATCGGCAATCCCGCCACGATCATTTCCGCGCTGACCAATCTTGGGCACGAGGACCCCTATCTGTTCCTGCAGGCGCATGCGGCTGTCTATGAAGCTGCCGTGTTGGCCTATGAGGAATGGGAGACGGCTGACCGCGGCCTCGCGCAGGCGAACGCCAATCTTGCACTTGCGCAACGCGCAATCGGACCAGCGCAGGGTCAGGTCGCTGTGGCACAGGCTGCTTTCGATCTGGCGGTTGCAGAGGGGGGCGATACCGGGCCGGCACTGGCTGCGCTCGCCACCGCGCAGGCAAGTCTCGCCACGGCCGTAGGCAATGCCACTGCTGCCGCGGCGGCCGTCGGCGTCGCAACCGCGACGCTAGCGGCCGAAGTGCAGCAGAAGCACGTCGCCTACGACGCAATGACGGACGCGCTCGGCGTCACGATGCAGGGCGACACCGTCCTTATCCCGAACGTCGCGCCCGATTTGGGCGACACCGCTCCGTTCAACGGGTTCTTCACGCTGTTCGGCCAGTTCTTCGATCATGGGCTTGATCTGGTCAGCAAGGGCGGGAACGGCACGGTCTATATCCCGCTCCAGCCCGACGATCCGCTCTACGTCGCCGGTAGCCCGACCAATTTCATGGTGCTGACGCGCGCGCAGAACCAGCCGGGCGCCGACGGTGTGGTGGGTACCGCCGATGACGTGCGTGAGCATAACAACGAGACGACGCCCTGGATCGATCTGAACCAGGTCTACACCTCGAATCCGTCCCACCAGGTCTTCCTGCGGGAATACGCCATGCTGGACGGCAAGCCCGTCGCGACCGGGCGCATGCTGGAGGGGKCGAATGGCGGCCCTCCGACCTGGGCCGACGTCAAGGAACAGGCTGCGTCCAAGCTCGGCATCCTGCTGACCGATGCGGACGTCCTGCGCGTTCCGGCGATCCTGACCGACCTCTATGGCGAGTTCATTCGGGGGGGCACCGGCTTCCCGCAGTTGGTCACCGGCACCGGCACGGGCTCCGTCGAGGGAAATCCGGGCGCGCTGGCTGTGGCCTCGGACGCCTTGTCGGCTGGCCGCGCCTTCCTGAACGACATTGCCCACACGGCGGTGCCGGGCGGGCTGGTCGATCATGACCGAAACCCGGCAACCGCGCCCGTTCTCGTGCTTGCCGACGATGATACCGTTGCCGGAAACCAGATCGCTCTCAACCAGTTCGGGATTGCGACAACCTATGACGACGAACTTCTCAATGCTCACTTCATCGTCGGCGATGGTCGCGGCAACGAGAATATCGGCCTGACCTCGGTCCACCATACTTTCCACCACGAGCACAATCAGCGCATCGACCAGATCAAGACGCAGTTGCTGACAGGCGAGGGGGCAGACGTCGCGTTCCTGAATGAGTGGCTGCTGACCGATGTCACGGTGATGCCGACATCGCAGGCCGAGATCGATGCGCTGGTCTGGGATGGCGAGCGTCTGTTTCAGGCCGGCCGGTTCTCGACGGAGATGGTCTATCAGCATCTCGTCTTCGAGGAGTTCGCGCGTGCCATCGCACCCGATGTCGATCCCTTCGTGTTCTCCAACACCACAGTGATCGATGCCGGGATCGTCGCCGAATTCGCCCATGTCGTCTATCGCTTCGGGCATTCGATGCTCACCGACACGATCGACATGTTCAAGCTCGATGCGAACGGCAATCCCGTCGCGTCGGACATTGCACTGTTCGACGCCTTCCTGAATCCGATTGCCTTCAATGCTGCCGGTACGACGGCCGAGGCTGCGGCTGCGGCGATCCTGACCGGGATGACCCGGCAGGTCGGAAACGAGATCGACGAGCACATTACCGATGCGCTGCGCAACAATCTCGTCGGCCTGCCGCTCGACCTCGGCGCACTCAACATAGCGCGGGCTCGCGATACCGGCATTCCCTCGCTCAATGAGGCCCGCCGCCAGTTCTACGAGGACACGCATGACAGCCGCGTGAAGCCTTACGAGAGCTGGTACGATTTCGCGCTTTCGATGAAGAATCCGGCCTCGCTGATCAACTTCATCGCAGCCTATGGCACGCATTCCTCCTTGCTCGGCAATCTGACGCTTGAACAAAAGCGGGATGCCGCAACCCTGCTGGTCATGGGCGGGGCCAATGCGCCGGCCGATCGCATCGCGTTCCTGAACGGGACGGGCGCCTGGGCGAATGCCGCCAATGGCGCGACCATCACAGGCCTCGACGCAGTCGATTTCTGGATCGGCGGGCTCGCCGAGAAGAAGATGGCCTTCGGCGCGATGCTGGGGTCGAGCTTCACCTATGTCTTCGAGTACCAGATGGAGCAATTGCAGGCCGGCGACCGGTTCTACTATCTGAGCCGGACCCAGGGCCTGAACCTGCTGAACGAGTTGGAGGCGGATTCCTTCGCGCAACTCCTGATGCGCAACACGGATGCAGGGGCCGAGGGAGCGCCGCATATCAACGGGGCAGCCTTCCAGACGGCCACCTACATCCTCGAGATGGACCCGACCAAGCAGATCACGGGCCTAGGCCTCAACGGCAAGGCGGACCCGACGCATACCAACCCGGTACTRCAGGCCATTAGCCCGATGGTCATCCGCGACAATCCCGCGACGCCTGGCGCCGACAACAATTATCTGCGCTATACCGGCGTCGATCACGTCGTCCTCGGCGGCTCTGCCGGAAACGACATCCTGATCGGCGGCGAGGGGGACGACACGCTCTGGGGTGGGGCGGGCGATGATCGCCTCGAGGGCGGCTATGGCGTCGATCACCTGCATGGTGGAGCCGGCAATGACATCATCACCGACAGCGGCACGGATATCGGCGCAGCCGACGTCATTCATGGCGACGCCGGCGATGACGTCATCACGCCCGGCAACGGTCTCGACCTGATTTTCGGCGGGGACGGCAGCGACTTCATTTATGGCGGCACCGAGGGCAAGACCGTCTCGGGTGGCCAGGGCAATGACTTCATCCGCGGCGGGACGGGAGGCAGCTTCCTGGCCGGCAACGAGGGGGACGACTGGATCGAGGGCGGGGACAGCTTCGACACCCTGGCCGGCGAAAACTCCGAGCTGTTCTTCAACTCGACGATCATCGGCCATGACGTGCTCAACGGCCGCGGCAACGACAATGATTACGACGCCGAGTCGGGCGACGATATCATGATCCAAGGCGAAGGCGTCGAACGCAATAACGGCATGGCCGGGTTCGACTGGGCGATCCACAAGGGCCACAACGAGGCCGCTGACTCCGACATGGGCATGACCATCTTCCAGAACCAGCAGGACAACATCCTGCGCGATCGGTTCGACCTGGTGGAGGGCCTGTCGGGCTGGAAATACAACGACAAGCTGACCGGGCGCGAAGTCGTCATGGGCGCCTTCGACGAAAACGGCAATGCGACGCAGGTCGACCCCGGTGCGCCTCTCGACTCCTATTCGAGCGCGCTGCTCGAGAAGAACCTCTCGCTGATCGCGGGACTGGAGCGGCTGGTCGCGCATCTCGACCGGACGACTGTGACGGTTGCCGGCAAGACCGAAACCATCGTCATGGACACCTCCGACGCCTCCGACATCCTGCTGGGCGGCGGCGGCAGCGATCTAATCGAAGGCAAGGCCGGCAACGATATCATCGACGGCGACTCCTGGCTGAACGTKCGGATCAGCATCCGCGATGACCAGGGCAATGAACTCGCAACGGTCGACACGCTGTCGGACACGATCACCAATGCGGACCCGTCGGTTGCGCATTGGAACGGGCGGACTCTTCCAGAACTGATGCTCTCCCGTGAGATCATACCAAATCAGCTCAACATCGTTCGCGAAATCCTCGACGGAAACCAGGCCGGCGATATCGACACTGCGGCTTACTGGGATGTCGCGGCCAATTACCTGATCAGCCGCAATGAGGATGGCAGTGTCACTGTCACGCATGTCACCCAGTCCGCAGCGGTGATCGATCCGACCACGGGGCGGGCGCGCCAGTCTGACGGATCCGACCGGCTGTTCAATATCGAGGCGCTGAAGTTCGCGGACCAGACCGTCAGCCTCAACCGGCTCGTGACCGGGGCGCTGACCATCACGGGCACCGAGAACGTGCTGACCGCGGACACCTCTGGCCTCAGCGATGCCGACGGCCTCGGCACCTTCAGCTATGCTTGGCAATCCTCGACGGATGGTGGCGTCACCTGGAACACGATCGCTGGCGCAGCATCTGCCAGTCTGACCGTCTCGGCCGCCCTCACGGGCCAGTTGATCCGGAGCGTCGTGAGCTATGTCGATGCTCGCGGTTTCGCGGAGTTCGCAATCTCCGATGTGACGGCGAAGGTCGGCAGCAACACCAATGGCGCGGTGGTCGAGGTCATCAACGGAACCGCCGACGCCAACCTGCTCAATGGTCGCGGCGGCAACGATACGATCAACGGGCTGGCCGGCAACGACATCATCAATGCCGGGGCCGGGGCCGACACGGTCGATGGCGGGGATGGCAACGACACGATCGATGGCGGTGCGGGCAATGACGTGCTCTCTGGCGGAGCCGGGAATGACACGATCATCGGTGGCGCCGGAAACGACACCCTGACTGGCGGCGCCGGCAACGACACGCTCGACGGCGGCGACGGCACGGCCGATGTTKCGGTCTATGCCGGCCCGATCACCGACTACGACATCGCGCTGGATGGGACCGGCCGGATCGTGGTGACAGGCGCGGCCGAAGGCACCGACACGATCAGCGGTGTCGAGCGCTTCTCGTTCGGCGGGACGACCTACACGCAGGTCGTTGCGGGCACGAACGGTGCCGACGGCGCGCTTCTCGGCGGAGCCGGGTCTCAGCTCATCTTCGGCTTTGCCGGCAATGACACGATCATCGGTGGCGCCGGAAACGATGCCATCCATGCGGGAGCGGGCGACGATATCATCGCCTGGGCCGTCGGCGATGGCCGCGACGTCGTCAATGGCGGAACCGAAGGTTCCGTCGGCGACACCTTCTCGATCACCGGAGCGGTCGGCGCCGAGACATTCCGCGTCTATACCCGCGCCGCCGCCGCCGGCGTTGGCGGGATCGGCTATACCGGAACGGCGGAGATCGTGATCACCCGAAGCGTCGGGGCCGGGGCGGCGACGATCATCGCCGAACTGACCGAGATCGAGGAGATCGTGATCAACGGCGCGCCCGCATCGCCTCCAGGCGGTCCGGTGAACACCACCATCGCCGGTGACACGATCCAGGTCTTTGGCGATTTCACCCAGACCAGCCTCAACCTGAACACCATCACGATCGATGGCACGAGCGGCAACGACACGATCGACATCTCGGCGCTGAGCTCTGCGCATCGCATCGTCTTCAGGTCAAACGGTGGCAATGACACGATCATTGGCTCGCTTCGGGCTCAGGACGTCATCGAGCTGCCGGATGGCGCGACGCTGGCAGACTACGAGGCGACCGATAATGGCGACGGCACGACGACCCTGTCGAATGGCAGCCACTCGATCACCTTCACCGGGGAGATGCCGGTCATCGATGATGGCGACGACGATGATGATGACGATGATGACGACGATGACGACGGCGCCGGCAATGGCGACGATGACGACGACGATGATTGCGGCTGTGACGACGACGATGATGATGACGGGGCTGGCACGGGTACACCGCCTCCCGGTTCGGGCACCAATCCTGGGACGCATGTCGGGACGGGGCTGAGCGATGTCCTGATCGGGGCAGCGGGGGCGGACAACCTGATCGGCCAGGGCGGCGACGATGTCCTGATCGGTGCGGGCGGCGACGACACGATCTCGGCGGGCGATGGCAACGAC
>NZ_JBFTKP010000013.1:0-195007 GCF_056396005.1 Allobosea sp. 05T439
GCCACAACATGTCGACATTGAAGCACTGGTCGCTTGCTTTCGCCCTGCTTGCCGGCGTGGCGTCCTGGTCCGACAGCCAGCCGGCCAGAGCGCAGACGGTCATTGTCGCGGGTGTCGGCCCGGCGGCCATCGATGAGCTCAATGTCAAGGTTGCGGCAGTCGACCGGGCCAATCACACCATAATCGTGCAGCAGCGAGGCCACCGTTGGCTTGTCGAGGTGCCGGAGGTTTTCGGTGATCTCTCCAGGGTCAAGGTTGGAGACAACCTCGAAATCAAGCGGATCGACGGGGCGATCGCGGCCGTCACCAGGGGCAAGAAGGGACTCAAACCCGGCATCCGTTACTCCGAAGGCAAGTCGGATGCGGTTTTCCAGAATCTGCCCTCACGGTTTGTGACCCGCACCGCGACCGTGACGGCGAAATTCAACGGCTTCGATCCTGCCAAGAAGATTGCCACGATCGACGGGCCGGATGGCCGGCGGTCGCTGCCGGTCGCGGATCCCGTCCTCGCTGCCGATCTCCAGAAGCTGAAGCGCGGCGACATGATCGAGATCGTCTTTACCGAGGCGTTCCAGGTGACACTCAAGTGAGTAGGCGCGGGCTGGCATTTCCCGCCTGACACGGATACCGTCGTGATAATTTCAAAGGGTTGGATGCGGAAGCCATGTCGTCGCCGAACATTCATCCTGCTGCCCCGGGCCATTTGCCGCCCTTCATCACGGCGCCGGGAGAGACTGACTATCTCATGGTCGCGATGGCGGTGCTGCTCCTCGTCGCGATCCTGACGGTTGGCGTCATCTTCTTCCGGCTGCACACATTGCCGGAGCGGATGGCGCATAAGTCGCAGAAGCTCCAGTTCGAGATTGTCGCGGTCCTTGGGCTTCTGGCTCTGTTCACGCACATCCACCTGTTCTGGGTGGCCGGGCTCCTGCTGGCGCTGATCGACCTGCCCGACTTCTCCGGTCTCTTTGGTCGCATGGCTCACGCTCTCGAGCGCATTGCGGGTTCGACGCCCCGCCGCGGCGGGGGAGCAACAACCGAGCCACCAGACCCGTCCGATTCCCAGGAGATGCCTACAGATCACGGGGCGGAGCAGCATGGGCGCAAGAAGGAGCCGACCCATGCTTGAGCTCATGTTCTGCTCGCTTCTGACGATCCTGCCGGACTATCTGTTTCGCCGCTATTATCAGGGCCGGCGCATTGGCAAGGAGATCACGCTCTATTCGGTCTGGTTCGAATTGCGCTGGGGCATCACGGCCTGCGCGATGCTGACCATCGGGTTGATCACGGTGATCTTCTACAATCATCCCTCGACTACGAACGCGACCCTGTTCTTCAGGGCGGTGCCGATCGTGCCCGAGATCAATGGGCGGGTCGCCGAGGTCTATGTCGGGCTCAGCGGCAGGATCGAAAAAGGCGCGCCGATCTTCAGACTGGATAGCAGCCGGCAGGAAGCGGCGGCCGAAACCGCCCGCCGCAAGATTATCGAGGCCGACGCTGCGCTCGCTGTCGCCCGGTCCGAGCTCGCCTCGAACGAATCCAAGATCCAGGAGGCGCGGAGTGACCTCCAGCAGGCGCAGGACGAGTTGCGGACCAAGCAGGAATTGATGCGACGGAACGCGGATGTCGTCGCGCAGCGCGAGATCGAGCGGCTGCAAGTCCTCGTCGCCGGGAAGGAAGCCGCTGTGAACTCGGCAACCGCGGCGCGAGACACGGCGCAAACGCGGATCTCGACCCTGCTGCCGGCGGAGAGGGAAAGTGCTCAGGCGGCCCTGGCCCAGGCCCAGGTCGATCTCGAGAAGACCGTGATCAGAGCCGGAGTGTCCGGGCGTGTCGAACAATTTGCGCTTCGTGTCGGCGACATCGTCAATCCGCTTCTGCGCCCCGGCGGCGTCCTGATCCCCGAAGAGGCCGGGCGCTCCTCCTTGCAGGCCGGTTTCTCCCAGATCGAGGCGCAGGTCATGAAGGTCGGCATGGTAGCCGAAGCCACCTGCATCTCGAAGCCCTGGGTCGTCATTCCGATGGTGGTGACCGGGGTGCAGGACTTCATCGCAGCCGGGCAGTTTCGCGGCGGCGAGCAGTTGATCGATGTTCAGCAGATCGCCCGGCCCGGCACGATCCTGACATTTCTCGAGCCGCTCTATCCCGATGGGCTCGATGGCGTGACGCCAGGCAGCAGCTGCATCGCCAACGCCTATTCCAGCAATCACGATCGCATCGAGTCCAAAGAAACTGGATCCGTCAAAAAGGTCCTCCTTCATGCGGTGGATGCGGTCGGGCTTGTCCATGCCATGCTCCTGAGGATCCAGGCGCTGGTCTTGCCCATTCAAACACTGGTCTTCGCCGGACACTGATCCGGCAGCTCGCCCACCGATCGATCGTCGTCCCTCGCGCCCGCCATGCGCAGCTCGCGGCCAATGGCTCGCGCAGGCCATAGCAGCCGCACGAGATCCCCATAAAAATGGTGGCCGAATGCGTCGGGCAGGCGTAAGCTTCCGGCGCGCTTCTTAAAACTCTTACGGATTTCGGACCTGTACGTGGAGATGTTGGTCGGGGGAGGCCAAGTCCATGCAGCGGAGAAATTCTGGCAGGGCCTTTCTGAGTTCTGACGGGAGCGGCCCATCATCCAGAGATATTATGGAACAACTTGAACTGATCCTGGCAAGTCCGGAGTTCAAGGTATCCGACCGGATCAGGCGGTTTTTAAGTTATGTTACCAATGAAACACTTGCGGGCCGGGCCGAGCGTATCAAGGCCTATTCGATAGCGACCCAGGTCCTGGGCCGCGATTCACATTTCGATATTCAGAATGATCCCGTCGTGCGCATCGAAGCCGGGCGTCTCAGGCGCGCGATGGAGCGCTATTACTTTGTCGCGGGGCAGGCCGATCGCGTGCTCATCGAAATTCCGAAGGGCGGCTACGTTCCGCATTTCTCATGGCGGTCGCTCGATTCATCGACCGTGCACAGGCAGAGGCCGCAGCACACGGCCATAGCCGCCTCGGCCCGGCCGAAGCCGCGGACACCCTGGGCCTGGGCGCTGATCGGCGCCATGGCGCTGGTCGTCGTCGGCGGCGTCGGGACGGGGCAGGTCTGGCGCAGCGGTCGGGCGGACGGCCCGGTCCGTCCGGCCCTTGTCGTGGCGCCCTTCGCCAATCTCTCTCCTGGCTCCGAGGCCGGGCTGCTCGCTGCGGGCATCACCGAAGAGGTGCTCGTCCAGCTGGCGAGGTTCAAGGAATTGTCGGTCTATGTGCGGGAGTCGCCGGGCAAGACGACGTCCGCACTCCCCGCGCCGGAGGCCGGAGGCAGGCCGGGCAGGGAGTTCGTCCTTGAAGGCAGCATACGCACCTCTGACGGAAAGCTCCGGGTCTCCAGCCGCCTGCTTGATGGCGCCACGGCGGCGATCCTCTGGTCCCGGGTGTATGATGCGGACTTGCGCGTCAGCGACATCCTGGGTGTCCAATCCGATATCGCCGCCAAGGTCGCCACGGCCGTCGCACAACCCTATGGCATCGTGTTCGATACCTCGCAGGTGAAGGCGGAGGACGGCAGGCCAGAGAGCTTCGACGCCTATCAGTGCATGCTCCGGTTCTACCGGTACAGGCAAAGCCTGGGTCCGGACGAGCACATCGCGACGCGGCAATGCCTGGAACAGACGACTGCACGCTACCCCAGCTATTCGACGGGCTGGGCCATGCTGTCCTATCTCTATCTCGATGAGGACCGCTTCCGGCTGAATCGTCGGCCAGGACCGCCCGATGCGAGCTCCAGAGCCCGCAGCGCAGCACTGCGTGCGGTMGAGCTCGATCCGGAGAATGTGCGGGCTCAACAGGCTCTGATGACGATGCTGTTCTTCAACCAGGAGCCGGCCGAGGCACTGCGGATCGGGGAGCGGGCGCTGGCCCTCAACCCGAACGACATGGAACTGCTCGGGGAATATGGCAGCCGCCTGGCGCAGGCAGGTCAGTGGAAGCGCGGCTTTGATCTGCTCGATGAAGCGGTTGCAAGAAATCCGGTCCGATCGAGCTACTATGTCGGGATGCAGGCGCTCGCTGCCTATATGCTGAATGATGACCAGATGGCGCTCTCACTGATCCGGCGGGCGGACCTCGCCAGCTTCTCGCTCTATCATTTCGTGGCTGCACTCATCTATGCGCGCGCCGGCCTTGACGTAGAGGCCACCGCGAGCCGGTCGCAGTTTCTCAAGCTGCGCCCCGATTTCTTCGCCAATCTCGATGCGGAACTCGCCAAGCGCAATTTCAACGAAAAGGATCGCGCCGTCCTGATCGAAGGTGCCCGGCTCGCCGGTTTTCCGCTCCGGCAGCGTCTTACCCATGCGAATTAGGCCGTCGCGGCGAGCTATCCGACTGGAGCCCCGTCGGCGCAGCGCTCTGGGCATTGCGGGGCGGAGACGAGTAGCTGAAGACGATGGCGCTMCGCAAAATCCTGATCGAAAAGAAAGACAGCAGGGAAAGCTGGGATAGTGTTCTTCCGATCGAGGGCTCTTGATCTGTAAGCTGCGAGAATTCGCCGCAGATGGTGAAATCGAACATAGGCATATACTTCACTCAGGGCGACGAATAGATACGGCTCGCGCGGCAACCTGCGAGGTTCAATGCGCGGACCGAGCGTGGAGGCATTGACGATGAGCAAGCTGATCAACCGCGCAGTCTTGGTGGCAGGGACAGTCGTACTGGCCGCCTGGGTTCCTCTGCCCAGTCAGGGTTCGTGCAACAGCCCCAAGGGCTGCACGATGGATGCCATCTATGAAAGCTACGACATGATGCAAAGCGGCCAAATGCAGAGGGCAATGGACGAGGGACAGGCAAATATCGCGGCGTTTCATGCGTTGAAGGAGTGGGAGCTCAGGCAAAGCGAAGCGCCCGTCCACCACCACTCGTGATGACCGCTCGTATTCGCCATGGGATGACCCGTTCTCGCGCTGGTTTGCCAGCCACTTAACGCCTCACCGGGACCATTATCATAGCGATCCTGGATCTATGGCCCGGAGGCGGCGGCCTTCGACAAKAGCTGGAAGCCGGCGGATTTCGAAGAGGTCAAGCCATGACTTGCGGCGTCTGGATCTGGGCCTTGGCGAAACAGGATGAACTCAACCCCCTGCGGCAGCGCGAAGTGCTCGCCGCAGGGCAGGTGGGTTCCGTCGGGTTGGCTGTGAACAGCCAGTCACAATCGTTATCGATTTGTTAATTCTAGGTTGGTTGCACGGCAACGTGCGTGCTAGTCCCAAAAGAAAAATGCTGTCTTTTGGGGGCTTTCTGTGCCGATTCTATGTAATTCTCGGGTGCCCTCAGCGCCTGACGTTTCGTTTTCGCCTATGTTACCTTACGGCCTGAAGGCGATATCGAGGGGGCTGCGCTCAACCACGTCTGTCGCGAGTTTGCTGTCCGCCTGTATTATTGCAGGCGTCATGGCCCCCCGTGCGTCGGCCGCGGACATAACGATTGGCCCGGGCCTCTTGCCGGTATCGAGTGATGCCGATGTCGGTCCGTCTGGCGATGGGGTCATCTTCAACGGCGGCACGCTCCGGTTCGGCACGAGCTTCAACCTCTCGACGGGGCGGGCGCTTAGCCTTGATTCCGCCGGCGGCACCATTGACACCAACGGCTTCGACACGACGTTCGCCCGTGACATCACGGGGGTGGGCAGCCTGAACAAGACCGGCACCGGCACCCTCACCTTGAGCGGTATGAACACCTATACGGGCGCGACGAGTGTTGCGGCTGGCGGCACCCTTGCCCTGACAGGTCAGGGCCGGATCAACCAGTCGAGCGGCATCACCGTCGACGGTATCTTTGACGTGAGCGGGGCAGCCTCTGCGCAGGTCAAGGCCTTGAACGGCAGCGGCGAGGTCCAGCTCGGAACCGCGAGCCTTATGGTCAACAATGCCAGCGGCATCTTTTCCGGCGCCATCCGCGGCACCGGCGGAATCTCGATCAATGGCGGCACCCAGATCCTGACCGGCGCCAGTGATTTCTCCGGTGGCGCCGGGATCGCGAGTGGCGCCACCCTGCAGATCGGCAATAACGGCAATGCGGGGTCGATCACCAGCGACGTGACGAACTATGGCAGCCTGATCTTCAAACGATCCGATGACGTGACCTATGCCGGGAGCATCTCGGGCCCGGGCACGTTCTCGCATCTTGGGTCGAGCAAGCTCACGCTGACCGCGACGAACAGCACCCGAGGCGACGTCTTCATCGGAGTCGGCAGCACGTTGCAGCTGGGCAATGGCGGAACGACCGGCTGGATCGGCGGCACCGGCAACTTTGTCGGCTCGATCAGCAATGCGGGTGCATTGATCGTCAACCGATCGAACACCGTTTCGTATCGCGGCGTCATCTCCGGAAGCGGCAGGCTCACGCAGATGGGCAGCGGCACGCTGACCCTGGCCGGCACCAACACCTATACGGGCGCGACACTCGTGACCGGCGGCACGCTCGTCGTGAATGGTTCGATCGCATCCTCGTCGAGCGTGACCGTCTCGCCTGGCGCTACGCTGAGTGGCTCCGGCCAGATTCCCGCGATGATCGTCAATGGCACGCTCGCTCCCGGAAATTCGCCCGGCACGCTTACCGTCAACGGCAGCCTGACGCTGGCCGCCGGATCGAGCTATCTCGCCGAGGTACAGGGTGCGGTCTCGGATCGCGTCAACGTCACGGGCGCTGCAGCACTCGCCGGTACGCTCAGAATCGTGCCGCTTGGCGGCGCGTACACATTCTCCAGCCCCTACACGTTGCTCTCGGCCGCGGGCGGGCTCGGAGGAAGCCGCTTCGGCACCGAGGCAACATCCGGCACGTTCGGCGACGGCGTCACCACGGCCATCTCCTACACCAGCAACGACGTCCTCCTGACATTGACGCCAAAACCGCTGGTGCCGATCGTCACGCCGCCGGCAGCTCCCCCGGGAGGCCTGTCGCCGCGCATGTTTGGCGCCAGGATGTTCAGCGGCTTCTCGATTGCCAGCGCGATCGATCGGGCCGTCGCTGCCGGGGGCGATCCATCGCCGCTGTTTACGATCTACAACCTGCCGGCAGCCGAGATACCCGCTGCCGTGAACCAGCTTTCCGGCGAAGCCCATACGTCGGTGCCGGCCATGGCCAATGCCGCCGCGGACCAGTTCCTCCACGCCATGTTGAACCCGGCGAGCGCCGGGCGAAGCGGGGCCGGCCCTGGCGCCGCGACGTTCTCGGCGCTGGGCGGCAAGGGAAGCGACGAACCGGCTCGACCGGCCTTCCTCGACGCCCCCGCATACTCGGTCTGGGGGGCGGTGCTCGGCTCCGTAGGGCGCAATGACGGAGGAGCCCGGGACGGTTCGGCCAAGCGTGATGTCGACGACGTGCATCTCGCCGTCGGTGCCGACCTTCGCGTTGGCCCTGGCAGTACCGTCGGCTTCGCCGTGGCTGGCGGCAGCGCCCGCGCATCGCTCTCGGGCGGGCTCGGAAAGGCCGATGCAGACATTTTCCAGGCCGGCATCTACGGCATGACCAAGCTCGGACCGGTCAACCTGGCTGCTGCCCTGGCCTATGCGCGCCTGGAGAACGATGTGAACCGGGCCGTGCCGGCTCTCGGTGCATCCAGCCTTTCATCGTCCTATGGCAGCAACGCCTGGAGCGGGCGCCTGCAGGCCAGCGCCGCTCTGTTTGAGTGGTCCGGCGTCACGCTTTCACCGGTGGCAGCATTGCAGGCCATCCAGGTCCGCAGCCCCGCCCTGACCGAGGCGAGCTGGAATGGCGCCAACGCCGCCGCGTTGAACCTGGCTCGGCGGAGCGACGTGACCAGCCGAAGCGAGCTCGGAATGCAGCTTGATGTCGGTGGGGCTGTGAACGGCCTCCCGGTTGCCGGTTATCTCCGGGCTGGCTGGGCGCATTACTATCAGCGCGAAGCCGGATTGAGCGCCACGATCAGCGGTCTCGCGGGTTCAGGGTTTGCGATCGATGGCGCGCGCGCCCCCCGCAACAGTGCGCTCCTGGCGGCCGGGCTCGATCTGAAGATCACGCCAGCCGTAACCCTGGGCGCTCGCTTCGATGGTGAACTCGCAGCAAGTGCAAATCGCCTCGGCGGACAGGCTCTGGTCAAGGTGAGCTTCTAGGCTCCCGATCGGACGTCCGGGCGAGGCCCTCGCTCGGACCCGGTCGATAGAGAGCGCCTTGCGCGCCGCCTGATCTGCGGTCGACGTCGAGACGGAATTCGGCGGCGCGGAAGAGGCCGCTCGCGTTGGTCGCGGCCGGCCCAAGGGGAGGCCTGGTCTCAGGATCAACGCAAGAGCCATTGGCGTTGGGCCTGTCCGCGTTGCCGTGATCAGTCAGCCTGGCGCGGCGGAAACTCATGGAACCATTGGAGGGATTCAGCGATTATCTGAGCCGGACCCGCTAGGGGGGCCGCTTGCCTCATGCGAACCGCATGCGCGCCATGACATATGCTCCCCAGAATCCTGGCGCGGAAGACGCCAAGGGTTTTCCTGATGCGAGGGACCGCCTCGAACGCCAGATCGGGAGGKAACGATGATCCAGTTCGAATTGCTGCGCGCCCAGGCTGTCCTTGTACTCTCGCCGGACGGGCCGATTGAAAAGGCCGATTTTGAGCGGATCGCCCGGGAGGTCGATCCGTTCATCGCATCCCATGGCAGGCTCGCTGGAGTGATGATCTGCGCAAAGGCCTTTCCGGGCTGGGACAGCTTCGGCGCGCTCGTGTCCCATCTCCGCTTCGTCAGGGATCACCACCGCAAGATCGATCGCATCGCGGCGGTAACCGATAGCGAGTTGCTGAAGATCATGCCGCATATCGCCAAGCACTTCGTTTCAGCGGAGGTTCGGCAATTTCCCTTCGATGAAAGGGCGCAAGCCTTGGCGTGGCTGGAAGCCGCGCGCTGATTGCGACGGTCCGACGTAATGGACGGAGCAGGGCCGGTTCGTCGAGGGAGGACAATCAGCAGCCCAGGGCTGCGCCACGGCAGGCGGCTGCAACATCACATATGCGATGCAGGCCGCAGACGGATATCCTCTTCGAGCGAAAGCCGGCACTGCGGCTCAGCGGGCTCACCTTGCGGGGGGGCGCCCGAAAAACGCCTTACGATGCGTCCCCGGAGGGGCTATAACGATGCACCGGATATCTCGGGTATTCGCTGCCGATATACTTGAGGTTCCTGAGCCCTTGTATTCCCTCGTCTGGAACCGACCAAGCATACGTCGCCTGACGAGGCCACGGAGATCATGATGGTCATGCGCGCTGTCGGCGCTCGACCGGACAGAGGCGCGTTGATCAAGGCAATCCAGGCGGCTTTGGCCGCCGCACGGGGATCATCTGCCACCAGTGGAGCATGCCGATGTGGATTCTGATGTATGTCTTCTCCTACTCGGTCAACCCTGCCGCGACAAACGACAGGGCCGAATGGAGGCTCCGCCCGAGCGTGGTGTTCCAGGAATTCTCGACGGAAGAACGATGTCTGTCCGCCAAATCGAAGCTTGACGACAGTTTAAGGGAGGCCGGAGACAAGATTAGAAGTGGCCTGGAGGATTTGAAGAGCATCGGGAAGGCCAGCCCGGGGCAGATCATCATTGCCTATCATGTGGAGTGCCTTCCGAAATGATTTCGGATCCGATGCCGTGACCCGATTTTTCGGGGACGCTTGATCCAGCGAGTTCGGCCCGGAACGGACGTCGTATCGGCCCGCACTTGGAGACATCGGCCGGGGCTCTCCCGCCATGGCCGGCGCACCTGAGCGGACCGGCGATGAAGCGACGGATTCGCGTCGTTATTGCAACACGCGCCAGCCGTGTTTTGCTTCCAGCCACAACCTTTGCGTTCAGGCTGGCGGAGCGGACCGAGGCCATGCCATAGCCACGTGATCGACAGGGTGCTTAAGGGTTGGCCAGGTCAATGCGACGAGACGGTGATGCTCCCAAGCGGTTGTTGCACCGGCGCTGGATCAAGGTCTCCCTCATCGCAATGGCGGCATTGCTTGTTCTCGTCTTGCTGCCGCTCGGCCTCGTTCTTTATCCGACGCTCAAGCCCTATCCCAAGACGGATTTTCAGGCCGCCGCTTCCCAGGCCCAAAGGAATCGCCAGGATCTGGCGCATCTGCGGCGTCTGCCCGAGGTCGAGCGGAGCTTCACCAGCGAAACCCGCGCGGCGTATGGGCGAGCTCTCGATGCGATCGAGCAGCGGGCAGGTGAGCTCGACAAGGCGGGCATGGCGATGGCGACGGCGAAGGCCGTGGCCCTTGCCGATAACGGCCATACCAACATCGTCGGGATGGCAGGGGATCATGGTTTCAACGCCGCGCCCATTCGCCTGGGATGGTTTTCTGACGGATTGTTCGTGATCGCGGCCGCCGACAACCTGCGTCATCTTCTCGGAGGGCAGATCCTCGGCGCAAACGAGCGCCCGACCGAAGCGCTGGTGGAGGCGCTGCGCCCTTATGTCGGCGGCCCTACCAATCTGTCGAAGGAGTTCGTGCCGAATTTCCTGATCTCGCCTGAACTGCTCCATGCCGCCGGGCTCGCCGACACGGCAAGCAGCAGCACGTTCGACATCCGTACGGCGGATGGCAGCATGAGGCGGGCGAAGCTTGCTGCGCTGCCTGCCAGCCAGTCTCCGTTGAGTAGCAATTTTTGGCCGAAGCGCCATCTCAGCCCCGTTGCGCCAGTCACTGGCGCGGCCGAATGGCGGCACGTCCTCGACGGCGTTGCTCTGCCGCTCTATCTCTCGCGCCCTGAAGAGAACTATTGGCATGTTTATCCGGCGCAGGACCTGCTCTATGTCCAGATCAACCGGCTGAGCGACAAGGGGCCGGTCTCCGCATCCCGGTATCTATCGGACATGCTCGACGAGGCGGGCAAGAAACCCATTCGAAACGCCGTCGTCGACCTGCGCTTCAACCGCGGCGGCGATTATGTCCTGACCGCGGACTTCTCGCGCCGCTTGCCTGAGCTTCTGCCGCCGGGTGGCAGGCTCTTCATTCTGACCAGCGCAAACACCTTCTCCGCGGCGATCAGCACCGCGGCACGGCTGAAATATTTCGCCGGCTCCCGCGCGCTCCTGATCGGAGAGGCGATGGGCGATCGGTCCCAGTTCTGGGGTGAGGGCGGAACCACCCTGTTGCCGAACACGAAACTGACGCTGCGCTATACGACGGCCTATCACGATTGGGAGAACGGCTGCAGCCTTTCGCAGATCATGACGTGCTTCCTGCTGAACTATGCCTATGCCGTGCCCGCAGGATCGCTCCAGCCGACGCTGACGGTTGCACCGACCTTCGCAGATTATGCCGCCGGCAAGGATCCCGTGATGTCGGAGGTCATGCGGCTGATCGCTACCGGCAAATAGGCGCGAGCGGCTCGGGCGCGATGGCGAGCCGGCCTCCTCTCCAGGGCTGCCGGCGTCAAGCCATTCGGCCCGGAGCGGTATCAGGGGGCCGCTGGCGCCTACTCGGAATAGTCGACGGGGGCTTCGGCGGGCGCAGCGTTGTAGAAGATGAACACGAGCGGTGTACCGGGTTCGGCTGTGGCGTCCGTGCGCCGGCCACAGACCTCGCCCGCCACATCGCAGATGTATTCCGCGACCACTTCGCCGAAAGCATTGCGCTGGATGGCGACCTTCTGCCCAATCTTGACCTTGTCCCTCAGCTTGACGAGAAGCTCGACGAAGCCGCCATGGGTTGAAAGAATGGTGTGCCCGCTATTGGCGAGGAACACGCCTGAATCGCGACCCGTGCGCCCGATCGGACCGGCAATGATGCCGTGATGCTTCAGCACATTCATCGTGCCCTCTGCGAAGAGCGGGATCAGGCTGTGGTCCAGAATGCGCGCAGCCCCGATCTCGGGCGTGAAGGCTGGGATGCCTGCGTCGATCAGGGCGTTCGCCAGCAGTGTGGGATAGGCGCGATTGTCGAAAATCTGGTCGATCGGATAGAGCTCGGCCATGGCCCTGACCTCGGGCAGGTCCATTCGGGCGAGATGGAACCCCGTGAGATCCATCCCGGTGGTCCCCGTGTGGAAGTCGATCGCGAAATCGGCATTCGGCCTGAACAGCCTGTTGAACAGCAAKCCGGCATGCCGGCTGGGCGCGCTGTCACCGTTCTCGTTTCCGGGCCATTCGCGATTGATGTCGATGAGATCTATGCCCCGTCCGGAATTGGGCCAGCGGCGCGCCATGCCCTCCAGCGCCGGACGGGACACATCGAGAACCGCCATGGCGCTGCCCGACATCGTGGCCGGATCGAGCTGGGCCATGACCGATTGGATCATGTGCATCGGGCTGATCTCGTCGCCGTGCACACCGCTGATGAGCGCGATGCGCTTGCCTGGCTTCGCTCCCTTGGCGACGATAACGGACACGTACCAGTGCTGCCCCGTCGGCATCTGCACGCCCTGGAAATAGAAAAGGTGCCTGCCGGGCGCGAGGTCCTCGAGGTCGAGTGCGCTGATCACTCTCTTCCCGCCGATCACGTCTCCGGTGAAGACCGTCCCGCGCGACGCGGCCTGGGCCGAGCGTGCCGCCGGCGCCGAAGCGGCCTGAACTCGTGCGGGGCCGGCATGGGCCGCGAGGGCAGCCGACGCGCCGACCGAGGCAATGGTTGCCCTCATGAAGTCACGGCGATCGAGGCTGTCTGTTTCGTCTGACATGGCGATCGGTCCTTATGTCGTACGCGATGGGGACGATCTGCTCCCGGCCCGGCGCCGACGCAAGATCCGGGTGAGACGCCGCCACCCGGGAGGCGAGCACGGTGCCGGGCAGGGCGGTCATGCTGCGAGCGTCGCTCGCGGTCCGGTCTTGGATTTCTCCCAGCAATCGGAACCACTTGCCGCAGGGGTGGCGAATTTACTTGTTTTGGGCGATGATGCGGCGGAACTTGGGCAGTGCTGCCGCAGTTGAAGCTGAGCAAACCTCGGAGGCGACAATGGGCATTCTCGAGCTATCGATCGTACTGGCATGTGCCTCGGCCATCGGATTCTACATCGCTGATGGGGCGGCATGAGGTAGGACCTCTCCGCCTTGATCTGACGCAGGCGCGCACACTCCGCTCCCGATGCCCTTGCTCCCGCGATCTCGCAGGGGTCCTCGGGAACGTCCTGGGATGCGCCTTGGCGCCGGGCTGGCCTGGGAGAGCGCTCAGCTGTCCGGATTGGGAAAAGGGCCAGGCTCTCCCAGCTGGCCGTGGCCCGCCTCGTTGTCCTGCCCCGTCTGGAGCGAGACGTTCAAGGCAATCAGCAGCGAGACCCTCCCTGTGAGCTCATTGAGCGCGTCGACCATCTCATCGACGATTTCGGCGCTGTGATCGAGACCACATTGCTTGAGGAACACGACGGCTTTGCGCGCACGAAGGATCAGGTCGTCATAGACAGGTTGCATAACGATCACCGCCGGCTGCGGGAGCCCCTGAGCATGATGCAGCCTGAGCGTGCGCGGGTAGAGACTTACGGCCGGTGTCTTCCAAGCCCTAAGACCCTAGACCCCTTGGGACATATCATGCGGCCCTGATGCCTTCCTCAAACTCCTCGGGAATGGCGCCATGGCGGGCGAGAACCTCAATCGAGCTGAGTTCGCTGGTCTCGTCATCGGCCACGACATGGATGACGGCGACGCCTTCCGCCCGCCCCGCGAGCCGCTCCGCATCGCGCAGGGCATGGTGCTTGGTCTTGGCGGGCGTCTTGTTGCCCGGCACCAGCCGTTTCCGGCGGGTGACGAATTCCTGGATGATGAAGGTGTCGACATTCATGGCGTGAATCTCCGCGGCCTTCGATTGTTCTAGTTATGTTCTCGAGCAAGTGCGAGTCAAAACCTCGGCGGCCATGCGTGTCTGCGATACGCTCACCTGGCCGTGATCGATGGAGTCTCGGAGGGCGCCCCTGCGGCGTGCGGCGAGAGCACGGCGAGCCCGTGCGTCGGCGAGGATGGAGTGTCCGGTGCCGGGCAGTTTTGAACCGGCGCCAGGATCATGCGTTTAGCCTCGACCTCAACAGAGTGCTGATCATGATCCGTACGACTTTCCATAGCCTGATTGCGCTGGCGCTGCTCTCGGGCGCCGCGTCCAGCCAGACTGCTCCGGCAGAAAATCCGTCCTCACCCGAGATCGTCGCCTGCAAGGCCACGGCGCTCCATACGATCTCGTCGCGGGAGCCAGAGATCAAGGACATCTATATCGACGAGGACGGGGCGACGATCGCCACCTCCGAAACCAAGGTGGGGGATACGCCGATCACACGCATCATCATGGGCGAAGCCTACTTGCGCACGGATCGCACGGACAAACCGCGGCGGTTCCTGTGCCTCATCGGGGAAAGGGGCAAGGTTCTGCTGACCTTCTTCACGCAGCGCTGACGACTTGGGGGCCGATCTTTCGAGGCCCCGCAGCGCAGGCATCTGGGCCATGGGGCCGGAGCCGGACACGCCGGGGACGACCGCTCATAGGCGCCGATTATGCCCGCTGCGCCGAATGGTGCAGCGGGCTCGTTCTCGTTCTGCAGCCGGAAAACGCGACGCGGCCATGGCGCAAGCGATGCGGGGGAAGGTCTCGAGGTGGATGAATACGCTCAGGCTGGGCGACGACGATCCGGCGGCAGCAGAACGTCACAGGGAAACGCTGTTCCGGACCCATCGCTTCACAAACCCCGGGAAGGTCCGCTCCGCGATCGCGCCGTCAGAACGTGCGTTCCTCCATCAGCTTCACTGAATCGGGAGCAGGCTTATAATGCCAAGTTGCTATGGAGGATGTTGTCGTGGGGGTAGACATCGTGCGGCTCGCCTGTTGTTCCATGCATCCCGCGAGCGGCAGTAAGACAAGAGCAGCCAGTGAAAGACGAAGTACATAGGTCATCACTACACCTCATCGTGAAAGGTGAGACGATATTGCCCCCTCAACCTCGGCAATAACCGCAATATACGACGCATTGTCGCAGCCAGAGATCACAGCGCAGTCGAGCGTCATCACGTCATCGCGACTGTCGCCGGGCGCTTATCTGATGGCAGAACGCCGTGGAAACGGAGCGCGCTCATCGCGCATCGGCCATCGGAACCTAATCGTTCGCGGCGCGTAGTACAGGACGAGTTAGTGACCCCAAACTTGGCCCGGCTCTCCTAAAGGGGGCCGGGTTTCTGTTGTCTGGATCGGAGCAGGCGAGGCACCGGCAGGCCTCGGCTCAGGGGCAAGCAGTCCAGGGGGCATCTGCGAGCCTCCGGTCAGGGGGCCAGGAGTGCGACCACAATCCAGGCCAATACTGCCAGGACAAGCCCTGCGATCAGAACCTTCAGGACCGGGCGGCCAAGGAAACCCTGCCGTGCTTCGACGGGCGTCTCCTGTGCGGGATGGGCGGCCGAGTGATCGTCGGGGCGCAGAGGAGAGATCGGGTCGCCGCCCCGTGTCGCCGATTGCCGTTCGGCCCTGCGTTCAGTCTCCGTTTCCATGGCGTTCTCCTCCGCACGGTTTCAAGCTCGCGGCTATCCGCGAATGACGGAACAACGGTGCCGCCGGACGTCAGGTTCCGCCGCGCGGCTGATCCGAACCACAGGAAACGGGTGGCTGCACCCCGCGGCCAATCGCTAATTCGCCTTGACGACACCGACAGGGGAGCGAGCTGTGGAACTGGAAGACAAGGCGCTCATCATCACGGGTGCGAGCAGCGGAATCGGCGCTGCGGCGGCTCTATTGTTCGCAGCCGAAGGAGCCAAGCTGGTTCTCGGAGCCCGCCGTGGTGCCGAGATGGAAACCTTGGCTGCGCAGATCCGGAAGAACCATGGCCGGGCCGTGTGTCTGGCCGGCGACGTCAGAGATGAGGACTATGCCAGCGCGCTCGTCGCCCTGGCCCTCAAGGAATTCGGTCACCTCGACGGCGCCTTCAACAATGCCGGCATCGTCGGCGACATGATGCCGGTCGCCGAGATGGGGATGGCCAACTGGAACGATGTCATCGCGGTCAATCTGACGAGCGCGTTTCTGGCAGCGAAAGCCCAGATCCCGGCCATGAAGGAGAGCGGGCAGGGCTCGATCGTCTTCACATCCTCCTTCGTCGGCTTCAGCAATGGCGGGCTGCCGGGAATGGCGGCCTATGCCGCGTCCAAGGCGGGCATGATCGGCCTGATGCAGTCGCTGGCCTCCGAGCATGCCGCGGACGGCATCCGCGTCAATGCGCTCCTGCCGGGCGGCACCATCACGCCAAGCGGTGGCGAGGGACAGCCGGCCGTCCTGGATTTCGTCGCCAACCTGCACCCGATGAAGCGCATGGCGAGTTCAGAGGAGATCGCGCAGGCGGCCCTGTTCCTGTTGTCCGACAGGTCCAGCTTCGTGACGGGAAGCCCGATGCTCGTGGATGGCGGCATTTCCGTGCGGCTGGCMTGATACCGGCGCTGAAGCGAGCCGCCAGATCAGGATTGGCGGGCGACGATCGGAAGTACCTTCGATCGAGCGCCTCGCCATCTCCCGCGGGGACCGGGAGGAGCGACACGGTTTGGGAACGTATGGGTCTCGCTGGCGTTAGCTCGTCTATCGGCTTCATCAATGGCAGAGGCATGGCAATGCGAGAGCACACAACCCCGGCGGTCGAAAGTCTCCGGAAGGAGCAGAAGCAGCAGCGAAAGACCGAGCGTGAAAGCACGCCGGAACAGCAGCTCGACAAGGCGCTGAAGGATACGTTCCCCGCAAGCGACCCGGTCGCCGCGCAGAGCCCGGCCAAGCCTGGGGCGCCGGGGAAGAGGCGGCAGTAGGATGAACGTCGCCGGMTGGCTCCGCCCACGCGGAACCAGCCCAAAGGTCGCGTGAGCGGACATGAAGGGCGCTCGTCCTCTCGCGCGGCGAACATAATGTGCCGCGTTGGCAAGCCAACGCGCGGTGTCTCCGTCGAGCGCCGGAAGTGCACGGTCCGCGCTCGGCCGCGTAGCGTCGCCGACGCAGTGTTCAGCGCCGCGGCCGCTTGCTCCGCAATCGAGGCCGCCTCCGCCGGCCGCTGAATCCGTTCATCACAAGCAAGATCATCGAAATCAGCATGGTCAATCGCAGGCCCGGCGCATCATGCTCCAGATCCTGCTTGCGATCGGCGGCGGCCGTGTGACCAAAGGTCGGATCAATCGCGGCGCACCCGAGGCGATTATGGGAGCTCTCTATGCCTCCGCCGGCTACCAGATCGGCCTGAATGGCCGCTCGCATGCCTATGACGGCAGGCTGGGGATCAAAATCTGGTAAAGCAACCTGTACCCCGAAGGCCCGCAGAGATTCACGCAGCCATCGACATCACTGGTTCAGGCTTCCGAGCTCCATGCCGGGCTTGATGCCCGCAGCGATTCTCAATCTCGATCAAGGCGAAGAGTGGCAAAGCTAGACCCTTTACTGAGGCTCCTGCGCAGTCGTGGAGATTGCCCAATGACCGACCGCGCCGTAGCGGCAGTATCGGTGACATATTTCACACATATGGCCGGCTAATGGGCCACAAGCTTCCGGTCCGTCTTGCGTGCGTCCGGACCGGCTGTATGCCTGTAGCCTCGCACGGCTCCAACGGCACGCCCGATGCTCTTCAATTCTACCGAGTTCATCTTCGTCTTTCTTCCGCTTGCGGTGCTTCTGCACTTCGCATTGGCGCGCGTGAGCGCCGCGGCCGCGATCATCGGCACGACGCTGTCGTCGCTCGTCTTCTATGCATGGTGGAACCCGCCTTATGTGCTGTTGCCCGTGGCGTCGATCGTCGCGAATTTCTGGTTCGCACGGCTGATCGCAGCCGCGGAGAAGCCGGCGGCGAAGCGACTCCTGGTCTTCGGAATCGTCAGCAACATCCTCGTGCTATGCTATTGGAAATACGCTGATTTCCTTCTCTCGATCGTTCATTCCTACAAAGCCGCGCCCCCCGTCGTTCCGCTCGCCTTGTCGTTCACGACATTCGTGCAGATCGCCTTTCTGGTCGACGTCTACCGCCGCAAAGTTCCGCTTCAT
This sequence comes from Allobosea sp. 05T439, assembly GCF_056396005.1. NCBI lineage: Bacteria > Pseudomonadati > Pseudomonadota > Alphaproteobacteria > Hyphomicrobiales > Alloboseaceae > Allobosea > Allobosea sp. 05T439. The sequence continues at coordinate 17,935 of NZ_JBFTKP010000013.1, forward strand.
TTCAGCCGCTACGCGTTCTTTGTCGCCTTCTTCCCGCATCTGATCGCGGGACCCATCGTGCGCTGGAACAGCTTCGGCCGGCAGCTCGGCGATGATGCGCGCTTCCGGTTGGATTGGTCGAACGTTGCCCTTGGGCTGACGATTTTCATCATCGGCCTCGCCAAGAAGGTGCTGATCGCCGATTCGCTTTCGCCGCATGTCGGCACGGTCTTCGACGCTGCGGCGAGGGGCGACCCGGTTACCGCCATCGCCGCATGGGGCGGTGCCCTAGCCTTCTCGGCCCAGATCTACTTCGACTTTTCCGGCTATTCCGAGATGGCGATCGGCCTCGGGCTGTTGTTCAATTTCCGGCTGCCCGTGAATTTTGCCGCACCATTGCGCGCAACCAGCATCCTGGACTTCTGGCGGCGGTGGCACATCACGCTGTCGCAGTGGCTGCGGGACTATGTCTACGGGCCGCTGACCTTCGGCCGGCCGATGGGGTGGTGGCGCGCCATCGCAGTGATGATCACGATGACCCTGGCCGGTCTCTGGCACGGAGCCGGGTGGACGTTCGTGGTATGGGGCGCCTATCACGGCTGCCTTCTCACCATCAACACGATCTGGCAGCGGATCGTGCCCGAGCGGGATGAGCCGACACAGACTGGGCGGTTCGTCGGATGGGCGCTGACCTTTACGGCCTTCGTGGTGGGCTCTGTCCTGTTTCGCTCTGCGGATATCGAGACGTCGGGGCATCTCTTCGCCGCCATGGGAGGCATGGGTCAATCCCCGGTCGCGGAGGCGCTCACGCTCCAGCACGACTGGTGGGCGATACGCCAGGGCTGGATCTCTGAGGCCTTCATCCGCACCTGGCTCGGCAGCACCTGGTCGCTCACCGGGACTGCGCTGACCCTGCTGGCGCTGGCGATTGCCCTTCTCCTGCCGGACCCGATGGAGATCACCGGCTATCGCGAAGGCGATGCTCAGTCGAACTGGCGAAGACATGTCGGCGCGCTGGCCTGGCGCCCCTCGCTCATCGCCCTCGGCACGGCCTTCCTGCTCTTCGGCGAAGTGTTCTTCCGGCTCGGGCAGGTGAGCGAGTTCCTCTATTACCAATTCTGACGATCAGTCTGGGAGCGTAGCGTTTGATGGCAACGGACAAGGGCGAAGCCGAAATCACCGCGTGGTGCGTCGCGCATCTCGCCAAGGGGCTGCGACGTCCTGCGGAAAAGATCGATCCGCAGGCCAAGTTCACGCGCCTGGGCGTCGATTCCGCGATGGCGGTTTACCTGGTGGCCGAGCTCGAGGAATGGCTTGGGCGCGAACTCGCCCCTGAACTGGCCTTCGAATACCCCAGCATCGCAGCGCTTGCCCGTCACCTCGCGGGAGCGCAGGATTGAACCAGATTCCGACAATTCAGGAGAGCCCGGCGGTCCTCGAGGCCGGCTACAGCTCGATGGTCGAGCTGCTGCGTGCGCGCGCCGCGGAGCAGCCGAACGAGCGCGCCTATGCCTTCCTGTCGGATCGCGGCGGCGAGGAGGCATCGCTCACCTTCTCGGAGCTCGAGCGCCGCGCCCGTGCGCTTGCGGCGGAGCTGGTAGGGCGCGGTCTCTCCGGAGAGCGCGCGCTCCTGATGTTCCCGCCTGGGCTCGATTTCCTCGTCGCCTTCTTCGGCTGCCTGATTGCCGGCACGATCGCTGTACCGATGATGCCGCCACGGCGCCTGGGCGCGCGCAATTCGAGCGCCAGCATCGTCGCCGACTGCACGCCGCGTATCGCATTGACGAGTCCGGCACTGCAGGCGACACGCGGCGACCTCTCGGAGCGTCTCCAGGCCCCCACGCTCGATTTCATGGCCGTCGACGCCACGAAGGAGGCCCAGGCGCCGGCGGGAAGCATGTTCCCGGAGCCCGGCCTGCAGGACCTGGCTTTCCTGCAATATACCTCGGGCTCGACGTCGGATCCCAAGGGCGTGATGGTGAGCCATGGCAACCTTCTCGCCAATAGCGAGATGATCCGGCTCGTATACGGCAACACCCGCGCGACGACCTATGTGAGCTGGGTGCCGCTCTATCACGACATGGGGCTCATCCTGAACGTGCTGCAGACGCTCTATATCGGCTCGCTTTGCGTACTCATGGCCCCCGTCAGCTTTATGCAGCGCCCCCTGAACTGGCTGCGCGCGATCAGCGACTACCGCGCCGAGTTCGCGACGGCGCCGAACTTTGCCTTCGATCTCTGCGTCGATCGCTTCCGCCCCGACCAGATGGCGGGGATCGATCTGTCCCACTGGAAAATTGCGCTCAACGGCGCCGAGCCGGTGCGCGCGGAAACGATGGAGCGCTTCACCGAGACMTTCGCGCCCTATGGCTTCGCGCCGGACGCATGTTCGCCGGCCTACGGGCTCGCGGAGGCGACGCTTCTCGCCTCCGGCGGCGGACGGGGGCGGGGGCTCGTAAAACGTCGGATAAGCCGGGAGGCGCTGCAACGCCTTCGCGCGGCCGCGCCGACGAGCGAAGACGACGCGCAGTTCGTCGCAGGCTGCGGCAAGGCCCTCGTCGGCGAAAGGCTCGCGATCGTCGATCCGGAGACATGCCGACGCCTTCAAACCGGTCATGCCGGCGAGATCTGGATTTCCGGTCCGAATGTCACCCAGGGCTATTGGCAAAACGCCAAGGCCACCGCCGCGACCTTCTGGCCGCGGATCGAAGGGGAAGCGGCGGAGCGCTGGCTTCGTACCGGCGATCTCGGGTTCCTCGATGACACCGGCGAGCTCTTCATCACCGGGCGCATCAAGGACGTGATCATCATTCGCGGCATCAACCATTATCCGCAGGACCTCGAGGACACCGTTCAGGCGAGCCACCCGGCCTTGCGGAGGCATGGCGGCGCCGCCTTCTCGATCCTGGACGAGGATGGCGAGGGCCGTCTTGTCGTGGTGCAGGAAATCGAGCGGACGCAGATGCGCCACGTCTCCATCGATGACATCGAGGACACGATCCGCGAGGCGATCGCCACCGAGCACGAGCTTGCCATCCAGGATGTCGTACTGATCCGCCCCGGCAACCTGCCGAAGACGACGAGCGGCAAGATCCAGCGCGGCCTTGCCCGCAGCCTTTTCCTCGACGGACGCCTTGCCGAACTCCAGCCAGGTTTGCCCGATGCTCTGGCGTAAGAAGCAGCCGGTTTCCGCTGCGTCCGGGATGAACCCTCGGACCTATGCGCTGGCCCTTATCCTGGGCGCTGCGGCGTTCTTTGCCAGCGTGGTCGTCGCGAATGTCGTGATCGATCCGCAGGGCGTGTTCGGCACAAACGTCCTTCCGCGTACGCCCAACCTCAATTACCACTACCGTAATCTCGCGGCCTATGACGCTGCGCCGGACAGTTTCGAGGGCGTGCTGTTCGGCTCCTCTCGCGCCCAGGCCACTGCGCCAGCGGAGCTGTCCCGCCGCTTGGACGGGGTGAATTTCGCCAGTTTCTGGGCCACACGCGGCATGCTGCCGGACTTCCTGCCCGCGCTCGAATACGTCCTCGCCGACAAGGCGAAACGAGGGCAGCACTTGCGCACGGTGTTCCTGCTCCTCGATATCGATACCTTCGGAGATCCCCCGGCGACAAACCGCTACATCGAGACCTTGCTGCCTCAGGCCCTGAGCGGCGAAAGCGGCGTGTATTTCTGGTGGCGCAATCTGACGGCCATGCAGGTCCGGAGCTGGCAGCGTATCCTGCGCGAGGCCCGCGCCGCGATCGAGGAGAGGGATCGCAAGAGCCCTTCGGTCGTCGACAAGGTGAAACTGGCATTCGTCCGTTTGGCATCGTTGAGCAGCTTGGCCGGGCGTGGCTCGCAGGCCGGAAGCGACTACAACAGGCCGTTCGCGCAGCGCGCGTATTTCGCAGACCAGCTGCAGATCCTGCAGCGTATCGCCACGCTGTCTCGACAGAACGGCACCAGGCTCATTGTGGCCGTCAGCCCGCTCCACCGTGCCGTCGAGAGCCGCTATTTGCCGAAGGATCTCGCGCAAGCGCTTGATCAGGTTGCGCGTGTCACGCCGCTCTGGGACTTCACGGGCGCCGACTGGCTCTCGGACGATCCGAACTATTGGATGGGCGACCAGGCTCACTATTCCGCTGAGGTCGGCCGCATGATGCTGGCCCGCATTTTCGGCGAGCCGATGCCGCCCAACTGGGAACGATTCGGCCGGTTGAGGGGAGCGGAGGGCGCCGTCGCTTCAAAGGTCGATGCGCGGCGCTGAAGTGCGCCGCCGCTTGATTCTCTTCCCGCCGCGCTCGATCAATTTCCAGATCAGAACAGCATAGCGTCAGAGCTCGGCAGTTCCCTCGCGAGCCGCAACTGACGCTTGGCCCACGTGCTGGAAATGCCAGAATCGCGCTGGTGTAGCCCGAATGTGCCCGAGCAGATACGGCGCCGCGGCATCTTAATGCCGTTCGCCAACTCAATGGTTCCATGAGGTTTTATGGTCGGAGCGAGAGGATTCGAACCTCCGACCCCTTGTCCCCCAGACAAGTGCGCTAACCGGGCTGCGCTACGCTCCGACAGGGCGGCTTATAGAGGGGTGGGCGCGCGGATGCAACGCGCTTCGGCATACTCTCCGCAGGGTTTTTCAGAAGCGCTGCATCGCCGCCATGCCGCGCTGCCATATCTCGCGCCAAGCCTTGGTTCGGGGCGCGAAAGAACCACGTCCACCTGCGCTTTCGGCGTGCACCGGGAACAAGCGCCAAGKGGCTCCATGGCAGGAGCCGGCTGGACGCATACCCTTGAGCGATAGCCTTCCGGCTTCGAAACCGTCGGCATTAACTGCATGTTAAGCAAAACATTGCGGAGAGAGCCGTTCGTCCACATCCTCCCTCCCGGATGATCGGTGGAGAGTGGCATGACCGCGACGATTGCGTTGGGTGCGAAGGGAACAGCCGCAAGGGCGACACGGAATCAGGACCGCGCTCTCGAAACCTTCTTCGCCGAGCTGCAGCCCGATTGGCATTCGCGCTGGGCCTGGAAGAACTACGAGCGGACGATTCTCGCCCTGACCCGACAGTTCGGCTTGAGGCGGATCTGCGAGATCGGTGGTGGCCGCGACCCGCTGTTCTCCGCCGCCGAAGCCGCCAGCCATGGTCTGGACCTCGTCGTCAATGATATCGACGCGAACGAGTTGGCCTTGTCGGCGCCCGGCCTGCGGACGGCGCGTTTCGACATTGCTGGCGATCTGTCCGAACCTGATGTCGAATGCGGCGGCTACGACCTGATGGTCTCGCGCATGGTCTTCGAGCATATCCGGGATGTCGAGCGGGCCTGGACGAACATCCATGCGCTGCTGGCGCCAGGCGGAATGGCGCTGGCCTTCTTCCCGACGCTCTGGGCGCCGGTCTTCGCGCTGAACCACATCCTGCCGGAGGCCGCCTCGCGCGCCATCTTGCACGCGCTGTTTCCGGCACGTCGGCAGGACGGCAGCGATCCAAAATTCCCGGCCCATTACGACTGGTGCCGCGGCAGCCGCGCGCAGCTGACGCCGATGCTCAACCGGGCCGGATTCCGCGATGTTCACGTCCAGCGCTTCTGGGGGCATGGCTATTTCGAGCGCTTGCCGGGGCTGCGGGAGATCGACCACGCCTTCAACCTGCTGGCTGCGAAAACGGGCTGGGACCTGGTGACGACCTACGACTACGTGCTGGTCCGCAAGGCGCCGGTCTAGGACACCGACCTGAAAAATGGATTGCGGTCTTGGGGAAGCCGATGCGGACACAGAAGGGCAGGTCAGAGAACCGGAGACGATATCCAGTCCGATGACCTATGCCCGACCAGCGGGCAATCGTCCGCGCGGGAGTTGACCGGCAGCGTTGCCCGGCTTGAGCGCTGCCAGGCCCCAGACCAGCCCGAGCAGCAGGTAGAAGTGCCGCCAGTGGTCMGTGTCGATCTGGACACCCTGCAGGATGGTGATGAACAGCACCGACCACAGCACGATCGCGTGGTTCTGCCAGGGCGAGCGGTTGAAGACGAGACGCCAGCCGACATAGCAGGTGGTGACCATCAAGCCGAGATAGGCGATGCCGCCGAGCCAGCCATAGGAGGCGAACGCATTGATGTAGACGTTGTGCGGATCTTCCGGGAAATGCCAACGGAAGCGCAACGGGCCAAGCCCGTTGGGCGCATCGAGGAGGAGCGGGAGCGAGCGCAGCTGGCTGCCGAATCGGCCGGTTACGCCCTGGTCGTAGCTCTGGTTGAGGCTGGCGCGAATCTCGAAGATGTCGCGGATGCTCTCGAACGAGAGCGCGATCAGCAATGCGACAAGGATGCCCCCAAGCGCAGTGAGGGTGAGCATCACGATCCGGGCGCGGCGCGCAGCGTTGGGTGCAGTCAGGAACATCAGCCCGACCATCATCAGGGCCGAGCCGGCCAGATTGCCCCAGGCCCCGCGCGAGAAGGCCAGCAGCACGGCCATCAGCGGCACGCTCATCACCAGGAAGCCGCGTATCAGGCCCAGGCGCCCAATCAGGATATGCTGCAGCGCGTAGACGATAGGCACCACGAGGAAGGGCCCCAGCACATTGGGATCCTTGAACGTGCCGGAGGCGCGGCCGGCATAGGAGAAGACGTCGGAAAGGCCGGCGATGTCGAAATAGCCGAGGATGCCGGCAAAGCTCGCGCACCAGGCGGCGAAGAGATAGCCCTTGCGCAGGGTTTCCAGCCGGCCGAGCGGGTCCTCCGCCATGATGGCCGCGAAGAAGATCGCAGTGATCATCAGGTAGACCGAGACGGCTGTGAAGCGCACGGAGGCCGGCTCGTCCATCCACGGAATTAGCGAGAAGATGCCGCCGATATTGTAGAGTAGCAGCAGAACGACCATCGGCAGCAGCTTTTGCGAGAAGCGGATGCCTGTCAGCGCGAAGACGAACAGCGTGAGCAGGAAGAAGAATTCATAGGGTGACGGCTCGATCAGCGCGAAGCCGCTGGAGGCGGTCAGCAGCCAGAGCGTGCCTCGCTTGATCGAGGCCAAGGACACCCTCAGGCCGCGACGGCCGCCTTCATCTCCCGCGCGGTCGGCGAGCGCGCTCAATAGGCGTTCTCGGACTTGGTCAGCAGCGAGATCGGCGTCTTGTACAGAATGTAGAGATCGAGCATCACGGACCAGTTTTCGATGTAGTACAGGTCGTGCTCGACGCGGCGCTGGATCTTGTCCTCGGTGTCGGTCTCCCCGCGCCAGCCATGGATCTGAGCCCAGCCGGTGATGCCCGGCTTGACCCTGTGGCGGGCGAAATAGCCGTCGACCACCTGCTCATAGGCGCGGCTGTCGGCCTTGCCGTGGACGACATGCGGGCGGGGGCCGACCAGCGAGAGATTGCCCTTGAACACCACGTTGAAGAGCTGCGGCAACTCGTCGATCGAAGTCTTGCGGATGAAACGGCCGACGCGGGTGACGCGCGGATCATCCTTGGTCACCAGCTTGCTGGCGGTAACATCCTGCATCTCGTGATAGAGCGAGCGGAACTTGAAGACTTCGATCTGTTCGTTGTTGAAGCCGTAGCGCTTCTGCCGGAACAGGACCGGCCCCTTCGAGTCGAGCTTCACCGCGATCGCCGTGATCAGAAGAACCGGCGAGAGGGCGATCAGGGCAAGGGTGCCGACGATCTTGTCKAACAGCCATTTCACCACGATGTCCCAGTCCGCGATCGKCCGGTCGAACACATCGAGCACCGGCACCGCGCCGATATAGGAATAGGAGCGCGGTCGTAGCCGCAGCTTCGACATATGGGCGGAGAGACGGATGTCGATCGGCAGAACCCAGAGCTTGCGCAGCATCTGCAGGATGCGTCCCTCCGCCGAGATCGGCAGGGTGAAGATCACCAGGTCGAGCTTGGTGCGGCGGGCGAACTCGACAAGGTCGTCGATCGTGCCGAGCTTTGGATAGCCGGCGACGAGATCGGGCGAGCGATCGTCGTTGCGATCGTCGAAGACGCCGCAAATCTGCAGTCCGGAGTCCTTTTCCGCTTCGAGCGCCTTGATCAACGCTTCGCCCGCAGCGCCGCCGCCGACGATGGCCGTGCGCCGCTCGAGCCGTCCCGTGCGTGTCAGCCGGCGCACGGCCATCGTCACGAGAAGGCGCTCGCCGAGCAGGGCTGCGAGACCGCCGCCATAGAAGCCAGCCAGCCAGACCCGGGAAAACTGGCTTCCGACCTTCATGAAGAAGAAGGCGGCGAGTGCGATCAGGAACAGCATGGTCCAGCCCGCGACGAGCCGGGCAGCCGTCGGGACGAAATGGCGCAAAGCGCCTATATGGTAGAGATGCAGCGCCTGGAAGGCGGCGAGTGCGCCGACGCTCACCAGGAGAACGGTGATCTGATAGAGAAGGGTGCTGCTGGTGGTGCCCGCGACATAGAACCAGTAGACCAGCCCTGCCACGCTGACGATGGCCAGAACGTCGAACAGGCGCACCAGGCCTTCGATCAGGACCGGGGAGAGTGTCGGCTTGACCGGCATCGCCGCGATGCGTTCGGCCAGGGGATGGAAAGCGCGGGTCGAACCCGTCTTGCTCCCCCCGGCTGGATCTGATGCTCCGGCCGCGTCGGCCTGGATCAGGTCACGCACATCGAAAGTGCCCATCACACGCTACCTCTACTCAGACCGGAGCAATACTCACCTCCCGGTCCCGGCTTGCGATTAGCTCAAAATGCTCTCGGAAGGCTTAATCCGATGCTTCGCTGTCTTGTGGCCAGCAAGGAGACTCTACGGCATTCCGGACCATCGCGAACGGTCCAGTTTATCCCCMTGCAAGCGGCGTCTCAAACCCGATGCAAAGAAAGTTGATTTTCTCTCGTCCGGCCAAGGAATTAGCTCACTCCCATTTTTTCCGATTTTGCATCGAAAAGCAGTCGTTTCTGGCCCATAAAGTTGATGTTGGTTGACAAAAAGCATTAAAACGGGCATATCCATTCGCGATGAGTGTCTGAGAAGAACATTTCTGAGCGATGCCCGCGGTTGCCAATTCAGGCAATTGGGCAAGTCGCTGTGCAGCCCCAGCAGTTCAATCTGCCAGGGCTTGGTCTTCGAAACTCGTTCGTAAAAACTCTAACTTTGCTTAGCTGCCTAACGTCGCTTCCCGACGGTAAGCGCCGGCTTCGCCCGTGTGCATCATGTCTTTTCATTGGTTGGTTCTGCTCGCAGCGATTGCTGTCGAGATTGTCGCGACGGCCGCGTTGAAGTCGGTCGTCGCTGAGCCGTGGCTCATCACGGCTCTACCGCTCGTTCTGATCGGATTGTCCTTCGCGCTGCTCAGCGTGGCGCTGCGTGTCATCCCCATGGCGGTTGCCTATGCCGTCTGGGAGGGGCTCGGCATCGTCGGCATCGCCGCCGCGGGCCATCTTCTCTTCGGCGAGCATCTGACGCCTGAGCGCCTGCTGGCGCTTGCGGCCATCATCGCCGGTATCGTGCTGCTCGAGCGCGGTGTCGGGCACGGTGTCGAGGAGGGTAAGCAGGGGAGGCTGGCGTGACCATGCTTCTTCAGCCGCAGTCGCTTGCCTTTGCCTGGCTTGGGCTTGCGGTCATACTCGAAGTCCTCGGTACCTATCTGCTCAAGCTCTCCGACGGCATGACGCGGCGATTGCTCGGTGCCGTCGGGATGGTCCTCGTCGTCGGCGCCTTCGCGGCCCTGGCACAGGCCATACGCGGCATGGACCTTTCGGTCGCCTACGCGGTCTGGGGCGGAGCGGGGCTGGTGATCACGGCCATCGTTGGAGCCCTTGCCTTCGGGCAGCGGATCTATCTGTCCGGCTGGGTCGGCATCGCGCTGGTCATCGCAGGCGTCGTCGGCCTGAAGTTCCTCTAAAACATCGGCCCGAAAAGTGGAATGCGGTTTTCGGGACAAAGCCGATGCAAACACAAAGGGTTAGGTCACCGGACTGGATACGATTTCCTGTCCGGCGATCTAACGCGACAGTGTTTCATCACGCGTCGATACCGCGTCGCACCAGCGCGACGCGGTATGCTGCCAGTACGCCGTCGATCATCGCGTTGAGGCAGAAGTTCTGGCGGACATGTTGTGCCAGATCGATCGCCTGTGCGCGTCGTTCGGGTTCGGGCATGGCCAGGGTCGCACGAATGCTCCCAGCCAAGATTGCCGGGTCATCGGCCGGTATCAGGCGATGCGCGTGATCCGGGCCATAGATTTCCTTGATGCCGCCGACATTCGTCGAAATCAGCGGCTGGGCTGCTGCCGCCGCTTCAAGGATGACATAGGGCAGCGATTCCGCCCGCGACGGGATCACCATGACATGGGCCTGGGCCAGCGCGGCGCGAATCGGGCCGGGCGGCTCGAACACGCATTGACTGCCGATGCCGCGGTCGAACGTCATCTGCCGCAGCACGGCCTCGTCGGGGCCCGCCCCCACGATCAGGATGCGCGGCTCGAGGCTGTCGCGGCGCTTCAGCAAGGCGAGCGCATCGATCAGCGTATCGACCCCCTTCGCGGAGCGCAGCTCCCCGAGATAGACGAGGTCGAACCTTGCCTTGGCATGGTCGATCGGCTCGAACTCGGCTTCCGAAATACCATTCAGGACGATCCGGTAATCGCTGCGCGGCTTGTGGCCGATATAGGCTTCGAACCGCCCTGCGATGAAGGCGCTCTCGAAGCAGAACATGTCCGTCGCACGCTCCAGCAGCCGTTCGACCGACATATAGATGCGATGCTCGGCGCCGCCGGGCTTGTAGTTGAAGCTGCCGCCATGCGGCGTATAGGCCGTGATATAGCGCCGCTGCGGTGAAACCAGCGCAGGCAGGCGCGCATAGACGCCGCCCTTCGAGCCATGGGCGTGCACGACATCAGGGGAAAGGCGCGCCCGCGTCGCGTTGGCCGCCAGTTGCGCCCTGCAGTCCATGAGGCTCGGGTAGCGCGACATCGGCACGCGCGTGACGCCAAGCGCGAGGTCCGGGCCAAACTCGGCGAAAACCTGGTCGGCACGCACACCGCCGGTATTCGAATCGCAGAAGATGCCGACCTGATGCCCGCGCTCCACTTGCCCGCGAGCCAGATCGAGGACATGGCGAAACAATCCGCCGAGCGGCGCCCGAAAGACGTGCAGGATGCGCAGCGGCTTCATGCCGGGGGCGTCCGCCATGGCCGTCACCTCGTTTGCGCTCAGAACCAGCGTTCCTTGATGACGATCGTGTCGCCCGGCTGCACCTGGTAGGTGATCGGCACCGTCCCGGTGACGAGCTGGCCGTCGATCTGGCGCGTGACCTCGGCATAGTTGCGCTGGCCGCGCGGGGTGAAGCCGCCTGCAATGGCGACCGCGGTCTGCACCGTCATGCCATTCACGAAGGGGAACTGGCCGGAGTTGGTGACTTCGCCCAGGACGAAGAACGGGCGGTAGGTATCGACCTCGACCGAAACCTTGGGTTCGCGCAAAAAACCGCCGCGTAGCTTGCCTTCGATCGCCTGCTCGAGTTGCCGGGTCGTGCGTCCCTGGGCCTCGACGGGGCCGATCAGCGGCATCGAGATGCGCCCGGAACCGTCGACGGCGTAGATGTTCGACAGATTGTCCTGACCGAAGACGATGACGCGCAGCCGGTMGCCGCTGGCGAGCCGATAGGGCACATTGACGTCGACGATCGCGAGTTCCTGCGCTGCATAGCGCGGCGCGCAGGCGCTCGTCGCTAGTGCGACCGCCAGGGCCAGTGGGGCGAGTGATCGACTCATCGCATATTCAGTCCATCCAAATTCTGCCGTCACGTTAGGGTGGCTATGGTTAACAAAAGTTGAGCACGACCTCCCTCGCTGCCCCCCCTCGCTGGAGATGCCGCCACCTCTTAACTCGCCAATAACCTTAATCAGCTTTGATTGACCCTGCGTCCTGTGCTGGGCGCGCGAGTTTTGCGTGAATGGGTGAGTCATGACCTCTCGATCCGATGACGGAATGCGGGATGCCGGCGAGAGCCGCGGCGACATGCTCGATCTTTCCGCGCTCTGGGCCGCCATCAAGCGGCGCAAGCTCTGGGTGCTCGGCCCCACAGTGCTGGCGCTCGGCCTCTCCTTCGTCGCCGTCAATCTGGTCACGCCGCGCTACACGGGCGAGGCGCGGCTCCTGCTCGAGAATCGGGACAGCTTCTATACCCGTCCGGGGCAGGGCGGGGCCGAAGCCACAAGCCAGCAATTCGACAGCGAGGGCGTGCAGAGCCAGGTCCAGGTCATCATGTCGCGTGACCTCGCTCGCGAGGCGATCAAGCGCATCGGCCTCGTCGGCAATCCCGAATTCGATTCGGGCGCCGGCGCGCTGAGTGCGCTGAAGCGGCTTGGCGTGCTGGTCGGGCTGGGCGCGCATCCGGCCGATCGCTCGCCCGAAGAACGCGTGCTCGATCAATTCTACGACCGCCTGCTGGTCTTCCCGGTCGGCCGGTCCCGCATCGTCGCGATCGAGTTCACGTCGCGCGATCCGGCGCTGGCGGCGCGCGGAGCCAACGAGATCGCCAATATCTATCTCGAGATGCTGGAGGCGGCGAAGCAGGACACCGCGCGCAGCGCTTCGTCCTGGCTCTCAACCACGATCGAGCCGCTGCGCAAGCGCGTCGCCGAGGCGGAGGGCAAGGTCGAGGACTTCCGCTCGCGCAACGGACTGCTCGTCGGAACGAACAACACCACCATCACCGCACAGCAATTGGCGGACCTCTCCACCCAGCTCTCCAATGCCCGCAGTCAACAGGCCGAGGCCCAGGCCAAGGCCAGCGTCATTCGCGATGCGATGAAGAGCGGGCGGACCTTCGAGATTCCGGACGTTGCCAACAATGAACTGGTCCGCCGTCTGATCGAGCAGCGCGTCAATCTGCGCGCCCAGATCGCGCTGGAATCGCGCTCGCTCCTGCCCGGGCACCCGCGCATCAAGGAACTCAGCGCCCAGCTCGCCGATCTGGAGGGCCAGATCCGCGCGGCCGCCGAGCGCACGGTTCGCACCCTGGAGAACGAGGCACGCATCTCCGGCCAGCGCGTCGACAGCTTCACGGCCGCCCTCGAGGGGCAGAAGAAGAATGTCTCGAGCGCCAACGACAAGGAAGTGCAGCTGCGAGCGCTGGAGCGCGAGGCACGCACCCTGCGCGATCAGCTCGAGCAATATATGCAGCGCTATCGCGAGGCCGTGGCGCGCGACACCCAGAACGCCAGCCCGGCCGATGCACGCATCATTTCGCGCGCCGTCGAACCCACCGAGCCGTCCTTCCCGAAGAAGATCCCGATCATCCTCGTTGCGACGCTCGCGACCTTCCTCGTCGCGCTCGCCATGGTGGTCTCGCGTGAGCTCCTCAACGGCACTGCGGGGTCATCGCCCGGCTCCAATGGCCCGCGGCGTGCGCCGGGCTGGGTCGGCGGCGGCGGGGCTGGGGCCGCGCAACATCCGTCCGACGGAGACGAGCGCCGCGAGCGCGTTGCGGGGCTGCTGACCCATACCGGCCGAGTGGGCCGGGTTCCCCTGGCCGCGGCCGATCCCGAAGGGGCTCTTACGGCGCTTTCCGAGCGAATTGCGGCGCCTCCCGCCGAGATGGCGCCGCTGGCCGTGCTGCTCGACGGGGCCGGTCCCGAAGCGATGTCGGCACGGGATCTCGCGGAACTGCTGTCCCGCCACTCCCGTTGCGTGCTGGTCGACCTTGCCAGCGACGATGACGAACTGGATGAGCTGGGGTTCTCCGAGCTTCTTGCCGGCGAGGCCCAGTTCTCCGAGATCATCATGCGCGAACCGGGCTCGCGGCTGCATCGCATCAGCGCTGGACGCGCAGGGCGCAGGGCGGTTCTGGCCGCGCCTGATATCGTCGAGGTGGCGCTCGATGCGCTCTGCGAGACCTATGACTGGGTCTTGGTCTCGGCGACTTCGGGCGATGAGAGCGCCGTGCTCGCACCGCTGGTCGGACGTGCGCAAGGTGTCTTCGTCATGGCGGGCAGCATCGGCAACGGGCACGCCATGGAGGCCGCCTATCGGCTCGCCGATTTGACGACGGCGCCGGTTTCTCTCGTCGTGGACAAGCTCGAGGAGACGGCGGGCGTGCCATTTTCCGTCCGCGAGCATGATGCGGCGATGGCCTGAGCCGAAGCTTATCCCGGCCGGGGGCGGCCGGGATCGTCAGGGCCCCGTGGCCCTGCACCTCCTGCGAGATGCGCAGACCTTGCGCATCTGATTTTGCGAGAGGCGTTGCCGCTCAGTCGTCGTCAGTGGCGAGTGTTCGGTTCCGGTTCAGCCAGCCCGAGGCGCGTTGTGCGAGCTTCAGTGCCACTGGAGAGCTCTTGATCCTGCGCTTCGCGGCACGTTTGGCCCGGCTGAACAGGACAAAGGCATGCCCCTTCGGCGTCAACGGCAGGAAGGTGTCGACGAGTTCGTCCCGGTCGTCGCATACCGTCGTCTTGTAGCGGGCTTCGCCGACGCCGAGGTCGAAGACCTCGATTCCGGCACGACATTTCAGCTTGATCAAGTCGACCAGCAGGATCTCGCCAGGGCTCGACTTGGCGAGGTCGCCGTCCATGTCGAAGGATGTGGCCATGCCTGAGAAACGCTGGCCCTGCACGGCGCCGACATAGGTTGCGACACAGCGGCCATCGAGATCGAGCGAGTAGAGCTCGAGAACGGGCGTGTCAGTGCGGTCAGGGCTTGCTCCCTGGCGCAGGAAGTCACCCAGGGCGGGCTCCGCGAAGGGGTTTGGAACGCCCATGCTGGCAAACCGCGCCGCCTTCTGGCTCAGGAAAGCGGAAACGACCCGCTCGATATCCTCCTGGGTTTCGGCCTTGAGCAGGACTGAGCTGCCGAAGCCGGCGAAGCGGTTGCGCTTGTTCTTCAGCTTCTTGCGGGCATGCGAGCTCATCGAGCGCCGCAGCGAGCCTTCGCAGTCTCGTCCCTCCAGCGCGAGCTTGTAGGCTCCGCTCGGACTCGGCCCTGCCGCAAGCTGCGCGAGCGGGTTGGGAACGCCTTGCCAGTCCTTCGGCTGGTTGACGAAGATGAAGGCGTCGAGATCTCCAATGGCCGTGCCGATCTCGACAAGCAGGGCTCGCGCGCCGGCCGTATCGAGGGCGACAGCGAAGGCCGGGGCATAGAGCCCCATATGATAATTGGCGTGCTTGCCGCCGATGAATTCGCCGAAGCGAACGCCGTTGCGCCGTGTCAGCGCCAGCGGCAGGATGGCCTGGGTGCGCCCGGCCGCGTCGCGCAGCGCGGCATATCGGAACTCCGTACCGTGGGCTGCCCCGACCGTCTCGACGAAGGGCCTGATCCAGCCATAGGCCTGGTAGGGCGTCACCAGAGCTGCCGCTTCCAGGCTGCGCCACTCGGCTTCCAGGGCGGCAGGGTCGCTGCTGATCGTGATGCTGTGCCAGGGGCGCGCGCGCTCCCCCCTGCTCCTGATCGCTGTCAGGTTCAGGGCCGAGGCCGGAGTTCCGGCGCGTTCGGCAAGTGCAGACATCGTCTCTGGACCCTCGGGTGGCGGCATTCCTCGCTGTCCTTAACCCGCTATTGTGAACGAACCTGCCAGGTTGGCTTCGACCAGCCGAAGCATCGGCGAACAATATTAGCGAGCGGTTGCTGCCCGGAGCCGGATGAGCCTGCGACACCAAGCCTTTTCCGCCGCATTCAAGGCGATTGCGCTGACCGGCGCCGACCGATGGGCGAAGGACCTCGCTCAGGGCGCGGGCATGATTCTGACCCTGCATCATGTCCGGCCCTGGCGCGAGCGGGGCTTCGCCCCCAATCGTCTGCTGGAGATCACGCCTGAATTCCTCGACCAGACGCTGACACTGATCAAGGCTCAGGGCTATGACATCGTCTCGCTCGATGAAGCGGTGGCGCGACTGCAGAGCCCGCTCTCCCAGCGCTTCTTCGTGGCGCTGACCTTCGACGACGGCTATCGCGACAATCTCGATCATGCCTGGCCGGTCCTGGCCAAGCATGGCGTGCCCTGGACATTGTTCGTGACGACGGGCTTTGCCGAGCGCACCGCGCGGCTCTGGTGGCTGGAAATGGAGGAGGCGATCCGGGCTCTGCCGCGCTTCACCCTGGACTTGCCGGATGGCGGGTTCTCGGCCCGCACCGAATCTGATCGCGAGAAGCAGCTGACCTTCGAGACGCTCTACTGGCGTCTGCGCAAAGGGCCGGAAGCGATTCTGCTGTCAACGATTTCCGATCTTGCACGTCAGGCCGGCATCGATAGCGCAGCCCTGGTCGAGCGCGAATGCCTGCCCTGGGAGACACTGCGCTCGCTCGCCGGCGCGCCCGGCGTGACCATTGGAGCGCATACGCTGAGCCACCCGATGCTGGCCAAGCATCCCGAGGATTTTGCCCGAGCCGAGATCGTCGAGAGCAAGGCACGGCTCGAGCAGGAGCTCGGCCTGCCCATGCGCCATTTCGCCTATCCCGTCGGCGATCCGGGCTCCGCCGGCAAACGTGAATTCGCCCTGGCCAGGGCGGCTGGCTTCACCAGCGCGGTCACCACGCGGCCGGGCCATCTCTTCGATCGGCATGAGCGGCATCTGCATGCGCTGCCGCGTGTCTCGCTGAACGGCTATCACCAGAGCGAGGCAGCGCTGCGGGCGCTGCTGTCGGGGCTGCCGTTCCTGCTCTGGAACAAGGGGCGGCGGCTGAATGTCGCCTAGATCCCATCGGACCGGATATCCCGTCCGATGATCCAGACTTCCATGTTTGCAACGGCTTTTCCGAAAGCCGCAATGCGCATTTCAGGCCGATCTCAGCGTGGCCCGTCCTTCCGCTCCATCCACTTGATCAGCGGCAGCAGGGGCAGCACCCAGGCGAGGCCGAGCGCGATATAGGCGATGGTCTGCACCAGCTTGGGCGCGTCCGTGATCCGCCCCTGCGCCAGTGCCATGGCGACCAGCGCATAGACGCAGACGAAGATCAGGATCACCACGGTGCCGATCAGCTTGCGGTGGCTCTGGGTCATCTCTCGTCTCCATGCCGGCGCGGCTGCGGCATTGCGGGCGTTGTTCGCGTCTTCGCGCGGGTCTATCTGTCACCCCCAACGACGCTTGTGAAGCGCGACATTTGCGACCCGAGGTCCCCATCCCGTGACGATTGCTCTCGATCAGCCGCGTGGCGGCGCTGTCAGCTCCGCCAACCACGCAGGCATCCGCCGCTGGCTCTGGATCGTCGCGGCACTCGTCTTCGCGATGGTCGTGGTCGGCGGCGCGACCCGCCTGACCGGCTCAGGCCTCTCGATCACCGAATGGCGACCGGTCACCGGCGCGATCCCGCCGCTCTCCGACGCCGCCTGGGCGCTGGAATTCGAGAAGTACCGCGCGAGCCCGCAATACCAGCTGCTCAATGCCGGCATGGCGTTGTCGGAATTCAAATTCATCTTCTGGTGGGAGTGGGGGCACCGTCAGCTCGGCCGCTTCATCGGCCTGGTCTATCTCGTCGGCTTCCTTGTCGTCGCCCTCCGCCGGCTCCTGCCTTGGCGCCAGAGTGCCGTGCTGTTCGGCATGGGGCTGCTGCTTGGCCTGCAGGGTACGATCGGCTGGATCATGGTCGCGTCGGGGCTCCAGCCAGGCATGATCGCGGTCGCCCCGGTCAAGCTGACGCTTCATCTCACCTTCGCCGGCCTGTTCTTCGCCGCCGTTGTCGCGTTCGCCACCTGGCTGACCCCGCTGCGGCGGGTCGAGCAGGCGAGGGGCCGCCTGGCCGCCTGGGTGTTGCTGGTGCTCACCTTCGCTCAGATCGCGCTAGGCGGCCTCGTCGCCGGCTCCCGTGCGGGCTTCACCTTCAACACCTGGCCGCTGATGGATGGGGGGCTGGCTCCGGCTTCGTCGACGCTGTTTGCGCAGACGCCGCTCTGGGAGAACTTTGTCGATAACGTCGCCCTGGTGCAGTTCAACCACCGCATCGGCGCCTATCTGCTGCTGGCGGCCGCGCTCTGGCATGCCGTTGCGATGCGCCGCGCAGCGCCTGGGTCAGGCAGTGCCAAGCGCGCAACGGCGATTGCCGGCCTCACCCTGACACAGGCCGCGCTCGGCGTCGTTACGCTGCTTCTGGTGGTCCCGCTCTGGGCGGGGCTCGCCCATCAGGCGCTCGCCTTCATGGTGCTGGCGATGACAGTCGTACATGTCACGCGGAGCGGGGCTGGCACCGCGCATCCAGTCCGGGCCTGACGCCACCGGAACACTGTCGCTCCGAGCGGCAAAGGAAAGAGACCCGGGATCCCGGCCGGAATGGTTCATGGAGGGATCCCGGGTCTGCATTTTTTCCGGGGGGACGCCCCGTCGGAGCGCTGCCGGATGCTAGATCAGCGCCTGATCGAGATCGCCGATCAGGTCGGCCACGTCCTCGAGCCCGATCGAGAGGCGCACGACCTCCGGTCCGGCGCCCGACGCGGTCTTCTGTGCGTCCGAGAGCTGGCGATGCGTCGTCGAGGCGGGGTGGATCACCAGCGAGCGCGTATCGCCGATATTGGCGAGATGCGAGAACAGCTGCAGGTTCGAGACCAGCTTGACACCCGCATCGTAGCCGCCCTTCAGGCCGATGGTGAAGACCGCGCCCGCTCCCTTCGGCGAGTAGCGCTTGGCGAGGTCGTGATACTTATCGCCGTCCAGGCCGGGATAGCTGACCCATTCCACCGCCGGATGCGTCGAGAGGTGCTTTGCGACGGCGAGTGCGCTCTCGCAGTGGCGCTGCATGCGCAGCGGCAGGGTCTCGATGCCCGTCAGGATCATGAAGGCATTGAAGGGCGAGAGCGCCGGGCCCATGTCGCGCAGGCCGAGCACGCGGGTCGCAATGGCGAAGGCAAAATTGCCGAAGGTCTCGCCAAGCACCATGCCGTTATATTCCGGCCGCGGCTTGGACAGCATCGGGTAGCGCTCGTCGCCCACCCAGTTGAACGAGCCGCCATCGACGATCAGGCCGCCGATCGAGTTGCCGTGCCCGCCCAGGAACTTGGTGGCGGAATGCACGATGATGTCGGCGCCGTGCTCGAACGGGCGGATCAGGTAGGGGCTCGCMATCGTGTTGTCGACGATGAGCGGAATGTTGTGCTTCTTGGCGATGGCCGCGACGCCGGCAATGTCGACGATCACCCCGCCCGGATTGGCGATCGACTCGATGAAGATCGCCTTGGTGCGCGGGGTCACCGCGGCGGCGAAGCTCTCAAGATCGTCGGAATCGGCCCAGATCACATTCCAGCCGAAATTCTTGTAGGAATGGTTGAACTGGTTGATCGAGCCGCCATAGAGCTTGCGCGCGGCGACGAACTCGTCGCCCGGCTGCAGCAGGGCGTGGAAGCAGAGGAACTCGGCGGCGTGGCCGGATGCGACGGCGAGCGCCGCAGTGCCGCCCTCGAGCGCGGCGACGCGCTCCTCGAGCACCGCGTTGGTCGGGTTGCCGATCCGCGTATAGATGTTGCCGAAAGCCTGCAGGCCGAACAGCGATGCGGCGTGGTCGACATCGTCGAAGACGAAGGATGTCGTCTGGTAGATCGGCGTGGCGCGCGCGCCGGTGGCTGCATCAGGCGCTGCACCGGCATGAATGGCGAGCGTATGGAAACCCGGTGAGCGGTCTGACATGGCGTGCTCCCTGCAAATTCTGATCGTGAAACGGTCCCGTTCGATTTAACGAACGCTCTGTGCGGCGTCAATTCGGCCGGACGGGCCTGAGAGCGGGGCCGATATGCTCCGGCCTGATCCCCAGGCCGATCAGCCGTGCCGGCAGGCGGCGCAGCAGCGGGAAGCGCTGCAGGAGGCGCAGCGGCAGCGGCGGCGCCACCGGTCCGCGGCTGGCGAGCAGCGGCGTGATCACCCGGTTCTGGATGGCGATCTGCATGGATTGGGTGAGTTTTGCCGGGAATTCACGGCGATGCTGCACGGCTGCGAGCGCGGTATCCGTCAGCCGCCTCTCGCGGAGCGGCGCTGCCAGCAGGTTGGCCGTTGCGACGGCATCCTGCACCGCCAGATTGATCCCAACACCGCCGATCGGGGACATCGCATGCGCAGCGTCGCCGATGCAGAGCAGGCCGGGCTTCCACCAGCGCGTCAGGCGATCGACCGCGACCGAGAGCAGCTTGATGTCGTCCCAGCTGCGCAGCTCCGCTATCCGGTCCTTGAGAAAGGGCGAGAGCGCGACGACACCGTCCCGGAAGGCCCGCATGCCCCGGACCTGCAAGGATTCCAGCGAACCCTTGGGGATGATGAAGGCGCATTGCCAGTAGTCGCCGCGATTGAGCATGATGAAGAACCGGCCGCCCGCGACCTGGCCGAATGTCTGGTTGCGATCACTCTTGCTGCGCGACAGCCGGAACCAGAGCACGTCCATCGGCGCGCCGAGCACTTTCACCGGGAGGCCAGACGCCGCGCGCAGATCGGAGCTGCGCCCGTCGGCCGCAACCACGAGATCGGCCCTGATCGAAAGCGGGCCGTCGGGCGCCATGGCCGCGACGCCGGCCACACGCCCGTTCTGCTTGATCAGTCCCTCGGCCTTCGTCTGCATCCGCAGATGGAAGGAGGGCTGCTCGCGTCCCCGTTCCGCCAGGAAATCGAGAAAATCCCATTGCGGCATGAAGGCGACATAGGGAGCCTTGACCGGCAAATGGCTGAAATCGGCGAGCGTGATCTCGTCGTCTCCGAAGCGGGCGACGATATGGTCTTCCTTGCTGTGCGGCAGCTTCAGGAAGGCCTCGAGCAATCCGAGTTCATGCATCAGCTCGAGTGTCGAAGGGTGGATCGTGTCGCCGCGGAAATCCCGCAGGAAATCGGCGTGCTTCTCCAGCACGGTGACTTCGATTCCGGCTCGCGCGAGCAGGAAACCGAGCATCATCCCGGCGGGGCCGCCTCCGGCGATGCAGCAAGTGGTCGTTTCCTCGCGCATCGCCGTTCTCCTGGGGATGGCCTGGTCAGGTCCCGGGCCGGTCGATCGACAATTTCTGGAAGCCCTTGCCGGCCAGTTGCGGCTTCTTGTTCGAGATGATGCGCGAGTTGATGCCCTGCCAGCCGATCTCGCCGGAGAGCCGGCCATACTCGATCTTCGGGCAGCGGTTCATGATCACGGTAAGGCCCTTGGCCTCGGCGCGAGCGGCGGCCGCGTCATTGCGGACGGACAGCTGCATCCAGATCACTTTCGGCAGGGGCGAGAGCGCCAAAGCCTCGTCCGTGATCGGCCCGGCGGCTTCCGAATTGCGGAAGATCTCGACCATGTCGACGGGAACCGGAATCTCCTTCAACGCACCGTAGACCGTCTTGCCGAGCAGCGTCTGGCCGGCAAGGCCGGGATTGACGGGGATGACGTCATAGCCGCGATCGAGCAGATACTTGGTGACGATCCAGCTCGGCCGCGCCTCGTTGGCCGAGGCGCCGACCAGGGCGATGGTTTTCACCTCGCGCAGGATGCGGCGGATTAGCGCATCTTCATAGGCCTCATGATTCAAGGTGCTGAATCCTCACGAGAAATACGCGGCGATCATGCCCCAGCATTTTGGCGCCGAGGGGCTGAACCACAGCTTTGCCACTCTTATCTGATTCAATGGAACACAGGGCGAACAACCCCGGTTGTTCCGTCATGAAAGGAGGGTCTACCATGTGCGACTATAGCCTGCACAATGTGATGTCCACTCCCGCCAAAGTGGGCGACGAACTGACGACCACCAGCTTCCCGAATTCGAGCACGCGCGGGTTCTGCACCTCGGCACAGCCGGAGGTTGCGGTCTGCGTGCTGCCCGGCACGGAGCTGGCGTTCGCGAGCGAGATCGAGTGCGATAGGGTGGTCGGCTTCCTGCCGCATCGCAAGATGGCAGCGACGATGGCCCGCTTCCGTCAGATCGATCTCGACAAGCCCTATGCGCATCACGATGCGCTCGAGCTGCCCGACGGGCAGGTCATTCTGCTGACGAACCTGTCTACGGGACAAAAGGCGACCGTTTTGCAGTTGCCAGCCGTGCCGCAGCCGGAAGAAGAGACCAAGGAGCACCTGCAAACCGAGATGCCGGAGCACTTCCCCGCGATCCTGTGAACAGGCGCCTGATGGATAGCTGCACGCGGCGTGTCACGGTTGTCGCCGCGTGCGGCGCTGATTCCGGCTTGATGGAGAGGGCCCGACTGAGGCTCCTGAGCCGCTAGTTGCCGTTCCAGACCGGCTGGCGTTTCCCCATGAAGGCGCCGATCCCTTCCTCGGCGTCGCGGGCGAGCATGTTCTCGACCATGACCGCCGATGCGTGATCATAGGCTGCGGCGAGGCCCATCTCGCGCTGCTGGTAGAAGGCGCGCTTGCCGACCTTCACCGTGGCAGTCGATTTCGATGCGATCACGCCCGCCAGTCGCAAGGCCTCCGCAAGCGCTACGCCCGCCGGAACGACCCGGTTGACCAGCCCCATCCGGGCCGCCTCCTCGGCCGGGACCATCTCGCCCAGCAGCAGCATCTCCAGCGCATGCTTCCCCGCGAGGTTGCGCGAGAGCGCCACCATCGGCGTCGAGCAGAACAGCCCGATATGGACCCCGGGCGTGCAGAACCGCGCCTGCGCGCCGGCGACGGCGAGATCGCAGGTCGCGACGAGCTGGCAGCCCGCAGCGGTCGCCGTGCCTTCCACCGCTGCAATGACGGGCTGGGGCAGGGCGGTGATTTGCTGCATCATGGCCGAGCAGCGGCCAAGGATATCGGTGAAATAGGCGCGGCCACGGTCTGGATCGGCGCGATGCGCGCTCATCTCCTTGAGGTCGTGACCGGCCGAGAAGACCGGGCCGGCGGCCGTCAGCACGACGGCGCGCACCGTATCGTCTGCCGCAATGGCCCCGAAAGCCTCGCTCAACGCGGCCAGCATCGCTTCGCCAAGCGGATTGCGCGCCTGCGGACGGTTCAGCGTCAGTGTCGCGATGCCGTCCTGGTCTGCGCGCAGCAGGACCGGGGCGGTGCCGGGCTCGATATGGGCATTCATGGCATGGCCTTTCGCATCCGTGGCTATTGTCGGAGCCCAACCGTCATGCTGCAAGGGGAGGAGTTTCCCGCTGGCATCCGGTTTCCCGCACATGACACCCCGCATGACGATCTCAGAGGTGGAGACCTATCTCGATCAGGTCTTCCCGCAACTCCATTATGGCGGGCGCACTCATTTCATCGAAGATGTCGGCCCGCTGACGGCGCGCATGCGCTGCGACTATCACGAGCGGCATTTGCGCCCGGGGGGCACGATCTCCGGTCCGACCATGATGGCGCTGGCTKATCTCGCCCTCTATGTCGCGATCCTCGGCCAGATCGGCCCGGTCGGCCTCGCTGTGACGACGAGCCTCAACTACAATTTCCTGCGCAAGCCGGGGCCGGTGGCGCTGATCGCGGACGCCAGGCTGCTCAAGCTCGGCAAGCGGCTCGCCGTCGGAGAGGTCGCGCTGTTCTCGCAGGGCGACAGCGAGATGGTCTGCCATGCGACCGGCACCTACTCGATTCCGTCGGAGCGCTAGGAGTCGAGCGCTGGTCCTGGCCGCAGAACCGTCTCCGTGGGGGAATCGGAGCGTCGGGAGAAGCGCAGGGAAAGGGATGATCCTGCCGGACCTCGCAGGATCGCTGGAACGGAATGCGGTATCTAAATACCGTTTTTGCCATTGCACTGAAAACAATGCGATTTTTCGCCTTGGACCGTGATCGTGGTGCTTGACAGTACGGCAGCTTGCCCCTATCCACCGCCCCACACCGCCGCCGGCCTTCCGGCKGCTTGTCCTTTTTCAAGCAACCGAAGGGTGCCGCGATGAAGACCGTCTCGCTCAAGCCCGCCGACGTCGAGAAGAAGTGGGTTGTGATCGATGCCTCCGGGCTGGTCGTTGGTCGTCTCGCCTCCGTTGTGGCGATGCGTCTGCGCGGCAAGCACAAGGCCGCCTACACCCCGCATGTCGACTGTGGCGACAACATCATCGTCATCAACGCCGAGAAGGTGGTCCTGACGGGTCGCAAGCGCGACCAGAAGGTCTACTACCATCACACCGGCTTCCCGGGTGGTATCAAGGAGCGTTCCGCCAAGTTCCTGCTCGAAGGCCGCTTCCCTGAGCGCGTCGTCGAGAAGGCTGTCGAGCGCATGCTGCCGCGCGGCCCGCTGTTCCGCCAGATCCTGGGCAACCTGCGCGTCTACAAGGGCGCTGAGCACCCCCACGCCGCCCAGTCGCCGGAGGCGCTCGACGTCGCCGCGCTCAACAGCAAGAATGCGAGGCTCTGATCATGGCTGAGGTTCTTCAGTCTCTCGAGCAGCTCGGCCAGGTCGCCAAGACGGCTCAGCCCGACGCTCCCGTTCACGTCAAGAAGGTCGATGCGCAGGGCCGCGCCTATGCCACCGGCAAGCGCAAGAACGCCATCGCCCGCGTCTGGATCAAGCCGGGCTCCGGCAAGATCACGGTCAACACCCGCGACCAGGAAGTCTACTTCGCTCGTCCGGTGCTGCGCCTGATCCTGCAGCAGCCGCTGATGATCGTCGACCGCATGACCCAGTACGACGTCGTCGTCACGGTCAAGGGCGGCGGTCTCTCCGGCCAGGCCGGCGCTGTGCGCCACGGCATCTCCAAGGCCCTGACCTTCTACGAGCCGGAACTGCGCGGTCCGCTCAAGAAGGAAGGCTTCCTGACCCGCGACTCGCGCGTCGTCGAGCGTAAGAAGTTCGGTAAGGCCAAGGCCCGCCGCAGCTTCCAGTTCTCGAAGCGCTGATCCGGCTCACGCAGTCTGGCTATGCTTACAGGGCGGCTCGCAAGAGCCGCCCTTTTCGTATTGGCTTCAGCTCCGCACCAGCTGGAGTCGCCGCCGATGAGCGCTACCCGTCCCGTTCTTCTCGTTACCGGAGGCAGCCGCGGCATCGGCGCCGCCATCTCAGTCATGGCGGCCGGTCGTGGCTATGATGTCGCCGTCAACTACCAGCGCGACGCGGCCGCGGCCGCAACGGTTGTCGCGGCCTGCAAGGCCGCGGGCGCAAGCGCCGTTGCACTCCAGGGCGACATGTCTGGTGAGGCGGATATCCTGCGCGTCTTCGCCGAGGCGAAGGGGAAGCTCGGGCCCATCGCCCAGGTCGTCAACAATGCAGGCATCACCGGTAAGTCGGGCCCGCTGGCCGAGGCGGACGCAGAGGTCATTCGCAACTGCATCGACGTGAACGTCACCGGCGCGCTGCTGGTCGCGCGTGAAGCGGCACGGGCGCTGCTCGCTCAGCCGGAGCGGAAGGGCAGGGCGATCGTCAACATCTCCTCGGCTGCGGCAACGCTCGGCTCGCCCGGCGAATATGTCTGGTACGCCGCCTCCAAGGGAGCGATTGATACGTTGACGGTTGGTCTGGCGAAGGAGCTTGCTCCAGCCGGCATCCGCGTCAATGCGGTTGCGCCCGGCATTACCGAGACCGAGATCCACGCCCTGTCGACGGGCGAAGCGGGCAGGGTCGAGCGCATCGCGCCGCTCGTTCCCCTGCAGCGGGCGGCGTCTCCGGACGAGATCGCCGAGGCCGTGCTGTTCCTGCTGTCCGAGGCTTCCGCCTATACGACAGGCGTGGTTCTGCGGGTGGCGGGCGGGCGCTGATAGCGCCGGGGCCCTGAACGACAGATTCGGCTGTGACTGCCGCCCGGCGCGGCTGGATCAGGGCAGCGGCCATGCTAAACCGCAGGCTCACGTCTCCGGTTCCAGCCTCCGCCATGCGCATCCTGCTCGTTCTCATTGCTTTCGGAATGATCGCAGTTCCCGCGCTGCTCGCGCTTGCGCGGACGGGGGAGCCGACCGGGCGTCGGGTCGGACGGGCGTTGATCATCTTCCTGACGCCGGCCTTCGCGCTCGGCCTGATCCATGGCGTGCCTGAACTCGATGGCCGCGCCCTGCAGAACCCCATCGCCTGGACCACGTTTCGGCTGGTCCTGACCGGCCTCGCCCTGATCCTGCCCTGGTGCCTCTATGTCTGGCTCACGGGCAGGCGCTGACTTCATTCACGGATTGCTGCCATGACCGAACCCGTCGACACCCCCTCCATCGACCACGCCTTCACCGGCGATCGGCGCGGCCCGGCGCAGGACCCGACCTATGCCGGCGCGCTCTCCTTCATGCGCCGCCGCTACAGCAAGGATGTCGCCGGCTGCGATCTGGTGATCTGGGGCGTGCCCTTCGATCTCGCGGTCTCCAACCGGCCGGGCACGCGCTTTGGACCGCAATCACTGCGCCGCGTCAGTGCGATCTTCGACGGCGATGCCCAGTATCCGTCGCGCATCGACCCGTTCGAGCATCTCTCGGCCGTGGATTACGGCGACTGCTCGCTGCCGCGCAGCGACCTGCTGGGCTGCGCCAAGGCGATCGAGCGCGAATCCGCCGCGATCATCGCCACCGGCGCCCATCTGGTGACGCTCGGCGGCGACCATTTCATCACCCTGCCGCTGCTGCGTGCCCATGTCGCCCGCCATGGCAAGCTGGCGATCGTCCAATTCGATGCGCATCAGGACACCTGGGACGATGGCGTCGGCGCTGTCTCGCATGGCACGTTCATGCTGGAGGCGGTGCGCGAGGGGCTGATCGATGTCGATCGCTCGATCCAGGTCGGCATCCGCACGGTTGCGCCCCGGGATTGCGGCATMCAGGTGCTTGGCGCCTATGAAGCCCATGAGCTCGGCGTCGATGGCGTCGTCGAGCGCATCAAGCAGCGCGTCGGGCAGGGCCCCGCCTATCTCACCTTCGATATCGACGCGCTCGATCCGGCCTTCGCGCCGGGCACGGGCACGCCCGTTGCCGGCGGCTTTACTGCGGCGCAGGCACTGCGCATGGTCTGGGCCATCCGCGATCTCGATTTCCGCGGCATGGACATCGTCGAGATCTCCCCGCCCTATGACCATGCCGACGCGACGGCGATCGCCGGTGCCGCCGTGGCCCAACACTACATCCAGGCGCTGGCGCTGAAGAAGAAGGCCGGTTGAATCGCTGTGCGAGCGGGCTGAATCGACTTACGAGCCGCGTGCACCAAGCGATTCAATCTGTTGGCAAATCTGGCATGACGCAAGCCTTCGCCCCGTCGGGCGAGAGGCTTGCCGTGCCCCGCAGGGCAACGTCGCGTCACATGCCGATTGACAGGGGCGGCGCCCTCCCACATATCAGCGTCATGTTCATGTGCTCGATCCGACGTCGCACCAACCAGGCCGCCCCGGCGCGCCCGCGATGACGCTCGGCTGAACCCCGAATTGTCCGCGAACCGCGCCCGGAGCGCGGTTTTTTTATGCCTGATGCTGACCTATCAATGAGCGCGAGCGCGCTTTCGGAGGCCCTGATGAGCCAGAATCTGAAATCGATCTTCATCGACGGCGAAGCCGGCACCACCGGCCTTGGCATTCGCGACCGGCTGGCAGAGCTGCCGGAGGTCGTCGTGAAGAGCATCGATCCCGACAAGCGCAAGGATCCGGCCGCCCGCAAGGCGATGATGGCCGGGGTTGATCTCGTCGTGCTCTGCCTGCCTGACGAGGCAGCGAAGGAATCGGTGGCGCTCGCCGACGAACTCGGCGCGGACGCTCCCAAGATCGTCGATGCCGCGACTGCCCATCGCGTCGCGCCGGGCTGGGTCTACGGCTTTGCCGAACTCGCCCCCGGCCATGCCGCGGCAATCGCCAATGCCAACCGCGTCTCCAATCCCGGATGCTACCCCACCGGCGGCATCGCCCTGCTGCGGCCGCTGGTCGATGCGGGCCTGCTCGCGCAGGATCATCCGGTGACGGTCAATGCCGTTTCCGGCTATTCCGGCGGCGGCAAGAGCATGATCGAAGCCTATGAGGCGGGCGTCGCCCCGTCCTTCGAGCTCTACGGGCTGGGGCTCAAGCACAAGCACCTGCCGGAGCTGCAGGAATACGCGCGCCTGACCCGGCGGCCGATCTTCGTGCCGTCCGTGGGCAATTTCCGCCAGGGCATGCTCGTCTCGGTACCGCTGCATCTCGACACGCTTCCGGGCAAGCCGAAGGTCGCCGACCTGCACGACGCGCTGGCGGCGCGCTATGCCGGCTCGACCTATGTGAAGGTGGTTCCGGCCGAGGCCGGCGGCAAGCTGGAAGCGGAGTCGCTCAACGACACCAACCAGCTCGAATTGCGGGTCTTCGGCAATGAGGAGCTGCGGCAGGCGGTGCTCGTCGCCAAGCTCGACAATCTCGGCAAGGGCGCCTCGGGCGCTGCGGTCCAGAATATCCGCCTGATGCTCGGGCTCGGCGAAGCTTAGATCATCGAGCCGGATATCGTCCGCAAAGGCGAAAGGCCCGGCCCCAAGCGGGGCCTTCTCCGTTGAGGCAAGGGGAGCAGCGCGGGCAATCCGCTGCGGTCATGACCTATGGTCAGCTGACGGGGTCGTGATGACCCTTTGCCTTGACGTCCCCCAAATGGGGGTAGCCGATATGGGGAGGGATGGCCTCTATCGGGGGATCGGTTGTGCGTAATGTCACGTCGCTGCGGCGACTGGTGGCTTTACGACACGAGACCCGAGACTAGTCCCCGCCGCTTTGGCTGCCTCCATGGCAGCTGTGAGCGACATTATTTGCGGTGTGGGCAACGCCGCCATGGTTGGGTCAAGCAGCCATGGCGGCGTCTTTTTATCTCAGCCCTTGTAGGGGACGAAGTTCTGCTTCTGCGTGCCGAGGCCGTCGATGCCGAGAGCCACGACCTCGCCGCCCTTCAGGAAGCGCGGCGGCTTGAAGCCGAGACCAACGCCGGGCGGAGTGCCGGTGGTGATGACATCACCCGGATCGAGCCGCATGAACTGGCTGATATAGTGCACGAGATAGGCGGCACCGAAGATCATCGTCTTGGTCGAGCCGTTCTGCACGCGCTCGCCATCGACCTCGAGCCACATGCCGAGATTCTGGATATCGGCGATCTCGTCGGGGGTCACCAGCCAGGGGCCGAGCGGGCCGAAGGTCGGGCAGCCCTTGCCCTTGGCCCATTGGCCGCCGCGCTCGGTCTGGAATTCGCGCTCCGAGACGTCGTTGCAGACGCAAAAGCCTGCGATCGCGGCCATGGCGTCCTTCTCGGCGATATAGGAGCCGCCATCGCCGATCACGATCGCAAGCTCGACTTCCCAGTCGGTCTTCTTCGAGTTCTTCGGGATGGTGACGTCGTCATAGGGGCCGACGATGCAGTTCGGCGCCTTGTTGAACAGGATCGGCTCGGCCGGGATCGGCGCGCCGGTCTCAGCCGCATGGTCGGCGAAGTTGAGGCCGACAGCGATGAAATTGCGCACATCGCCGACGCAGGCGCCGATGCGCGGCGTCCCCTGAACCTCGGGGAGCGTTTCGGCATCGAGCGCCTTCAGTGCCGCAAGCGAGGCCGAGGTCAGCGCCTTGCCGGCGATGTCCGGAACCTTGCCTGACAGGTCGCGCAGCACGCCCTTGGAGTCCAGCAGCGCGGGCTTCTCTTGGCCGAAAGCGCCATAACGTACCAGTTTCACGTCGTTTCCCCCGTTTCAATCGATATGATCAAAGGTGCGCGATCCTGTGCGGACGGGGCGCCCGAGGCAAGCGGTTCCTGCGCATGACGCGACTGCACAGGGGGGCCCCGAAACTTGTTGCGGGAATGCAACGGCCGTCGCCAAAGCAAAGGCTTCTGCAACCATTAGACGTAGGCTCGTAGAACTGCCACCTGCGCAAAACTTGTGATAGTTCGCATATAAACGATCTTTTTCACGCGCTGACTTGATCGGCACTGCAGGAATCGGCGGATTTTTAGCCGATTCTGCCTGCTGCGGTGCAAGCACATGGAGAAGCATGGCGAAATTGTGCCGTTCAGGGCGGGATTGCGGCAGAAACGCGAGCGCGGCATGTTCGTCGGCGAAGCGGGTGATTTGCCCGAAAGAACGTCAATCCTAGGGATGGGTACTCGATGAAGAGCATGGTTCGCTACACCGCCGCTGCTACCGTTTCAGTCGCTGCTCTTCTGGTTTCCGGCGTCGCTTCGGCAAGTTCGTTTTCGCTGCGCAGTGGAACGAGTGCCGAGGGCCTCGGCATGGCATTTGCCGGCGCGGCCTCCGGCGGCATCGGCATGGGAGCCATGACCTTCAACCCGGCCACGATCACCATGTTTCCAGGCCGCAACAGCAATTGGAACTTCAGCTACATCGCCCCGAGCGCCAGCTACGATCCGACCTCGCCAACACGGGTGCGGCTGCCTAACGGCGCGATCGTCCCGATCGGCGCCGCTGGAGGAAGCAACCTCGGCACCGGCGAGATCGGCGGCGATGGCGGTTTCGTGCCGGCTTCGTATTCAGCCTGGCAGCTGACCGATCGCCTCTGGATCGGCATGCACACCGGCGTGCCCTTCGGATTGCGCTCGAAACCCGAAAACCAATTCAATGCGTCTCAGATTTACGGCCGCTCGGCGCGCGTCGCGACGATCAACGTTACGCCGACGGTCGGCTACCAGGTGAATGACTGGCTCGCCGTGGGCGCAGCGCTCCAGGTGCAGTATTTCAAGACCAATCTGAAGCAGGCAGCTGGCATCACGGCTACGGCGGCCAACACCATCCTCGAAGGCGACTCGATCGATTTCGGTTACAAGCTCGGCGTGACGCTGACCCCGTGGCAGGGAACCAATATCGGCCTGGCCTACCGCTCGATGATCCATCATTCGCTGGAGGGCACGTTCAAGACCCCGGCCGCGGTCCCGCCGATCCTCGCTGCGGGTTCGAACCCGATCAAGGCGAACCTGAATCTGCCCGATTCGGTCGTATTCGGCCTCTCCCAGGTCATCAACGACCAGTGGCAAGCTCACCTTGGTGTCGAATGGACGAACTGGAGCCGTTTCCGTCGCATTCCCGTGGTCGCCAGCAATTTTGGCGTTCCTTTCACCAGCCTGAACTTCCAGTATGACGACAGCTGGTACTTCGCGGCGGGTCTCGAATACAAATACAACCGCGATCTGACCCTTCGCGCCGGTGTCGGTTACGAGCTTTCGGCCGTGAACGACGAGAACCGCACGGTCTTCATCTCGGATAATGACCGCCTCTGGTTATCGACAGGCTTCAGCTATCAGGTCTCGGATAGGATCAAGTTCGACCTGGGCTATACCTACCTCCACGTCCAGAATGCKAGCGTGAACTATTCCGGAGCGCATCCGCAGCAGGGCGCGGTTCTCTACACGGCCGAGGCCAAGCCGCATGTTCATGTMGTTTCCGCCGGCATCACCTATCGTTGGGACAATCCGCAGGAGACGATCCCGATGCGCCCGGTGGTGCGGAAGAACTGATCGACGTACCCAATTCTGCGAAAAGCCGGCCCTTGGGCCGGCTTTTTTGTGATCCGGAAGGTCATCCGGCTCCGAAGGGGCTCAAACCCTGATCTTGACGTAGCTTCCAGGCGCGTCCTCGAGCGGCGCCAGTGCGCCGTCGCCCGGCTCGCGCGCCGGCAGTGTCTTCGGCGCCTGCGAAGTCAGCCAGCCGAGCCAATGCGGCCACCAGGAACCGGGGTGTTCGACGGCGCCCTTGGCCCAATCGGCGAACACGCCCTCGGGTTTGCCCCCGGTCCAGTACTGGTACTTCACCTTGCCAGGCGGGTTGATCACCCCCGCGATATGGCCGGAGCCCGCCATGACATAGTCGACCGGCCCGCCGAAACATTGCGAGCCGATGAAGACGGACTGGGCCGGAGCAATGTGGTCTTCCTTGGCGGCGAGGTTGTAGACGGGAATCTTCACCGCCTTCAGATCGAGCGTCTTCCCGCCGATCGTCATCTCACCCTTGGAGAGCCGGTTCTCCAGATAGCAGCCGCGCAGATAGAAGGAATGGTTGGCGGCCGGCATGCGCGTCGAATCGGAGTTCCAGTAGAGCAGGTCGAACGCGGTCGGGAGCTTGCCCTTCAGGTAGTTGTTGACGGCATAGGACCAGATCAGGTCGTTCGGCCGCAGCATGTTGAAGGCTCCGGCCATGCGCGCGCCGTCGAGATAGCCGCGCTGGGCCATCTGCTCCTCGACGGCGCGGATCTGATCCTCATCGACGAAGACTGAGAGTTCGCCGGCCTTCGAGAAATCGACCTGCGTCGTGAAGAAGGTCGCGCTCTCGATGCGCTTGTCCCTGGTCGCAGCCATATAGGCGAGGGTGACGCCAAGCAGCGTGCCGCCGACGCAATAGCCGATGGCGGTCACGCGCTTTTCGCCGGTCGCCTGCTCGACCGCGTCAAGGGCCTCGAAGATGCCCTCGCGCATATAGCTCTCGAAATCCTTGGCGGCGTGGCGCTCGTCGGGGTTGACCCAGGAGATGCAGAAGACCGTCAGTCCCTGCGCCACGCA
This sequence comes from Allobosea sp. 05T439, assembly GCF_056396005.1. Taxonomy (NCBI): domain Bacteria; kingdom Pseudomonadati; phylum Pseudomonadota; class Alphaproteobacteria; order Hyphomicrobiales; family Alloboseaceae; genus Allobosea; species Allobosea sp. 05T439. The sequence continues at coordinate 50,113 of NZ_JBFTKP010000013.1, forward strand.
CCAGCGGATAAAGCTCTTCTCGGCATTGAGATCGAGAATGTAGAACTTGTTGATCCAGGGCGGCACGATCAGCAGGGGGCGCTTGAAGACCTGCTCGGTCGACGGTGCGTACTGGATCAGCTCCATGATCTCGTTGCGATAGATGACCTTGCCGGGCGTCGTGGCGATATTGACGCCGACCTCAAAGGCACGCCCGTCCGACTGGCGGATCTTGAGTTCGCCGCCTCCGGCTTCGACATCCTCGGCCAGCATCTTCATCCCGCGCACGAGATTCTCGCCGTTCTGCTTGAGCGTCTCGCGCAGGAGTTCGGGATTCGTTGCGACGAAATTCGAGGGCGAAAGCGCGCTGGCGATCTGCTTGACGTAGAAGCGCGCCTTCTCACGGGTATGCGGGTCAAGGTCCTCGGCGCGATCAACCATAGACTCGGCCCAGCGCGAGCCGATCAGATAGGCCTGCTTGACGAAATCGAACATCGGGTGGGCCGACCAGTCCGGATCGGCAAAGCGCGCATCGCGCTTGTCGGGCTCGGCGACCGGAGCTGCTTCCTCGCCGCTGGCCCGCTTCAGGGTCGAAGCCCACAAACTCATGAAGTCGCTGGTCAGCGAAGCTTGTGCCTCGATGATCTTGCGCGGGTCCGTGACCCAGCGTTCTGCGACGCGGCCAATGGTCTTGACCATTTCGCTTACCTCGTCGGCGGCGCCGGTCTTCGCCTCGCCGCGCTCGATCGGCTTCAGATAGGCAGCGGTCACCTTCCCGGCCTCTTCCATGAAGCGCCCCATGTTCTGGGCCAGCAGGTCGAAATCCGGCACAGGCGCTTCGTCCGAGCCAGCGGGACCCTTCGGCTTGTCGTCGGCTGGCGGGCACATGAATCGTCTCCCCTTGCCACGTCTTTTGCGGAAGCCCTTGCTTCCTATTTTGGTCCCATTAAGGACGTAAACGATATGGTGTAAAAAGATAATTCTGCAACGCGCCGGACCTGCTCATGTCACTCAACAATCCTACGACAAGGTTCCTGGCGCTGCTGCTGCTCTGCGCCCCATTTCTTGCCGGCTGTGCGGGGGATGGCGTGAAGGGTGTCGCCGAGGCTGCGGGACTGGCGACCACGCCGCAGGAATCGAAGCCCTTCGTCAAGGAGAGCCGCTCGACGGAGCGGGATTACATCTCGGTCGGCACGTCTGCGACGCGCGCTGCACCGCGCAAGCCCGTGGCGGATTTCAAGACGCTCGAAACCAACCTCGAAGCCAAGCGCCTCTCGAATGAGGCTGCCGGCGAACAAGCCAAGTCCCTCGGCGCGACCGCGCCGCCAGCGCCGGCCGTGGTTCCGACCAACTAATCGGCGATTCGATTAGCCGCCTGTTCTATTGGGCGGAAGTCGACTCGGCTGGCTCGTCCCGTCTGGCTCCTGCAATCTGCCGGGCAGGGCAGCCTTCACCAATCGGTTAGGTTAATTCGAGTTAGTCGGAATCGCGCCATATCCCGGACGGGCCGGCTCGCTAGGGCAGGGGCGTTGCCGTTCCGGAGACCGTGCCCCATGGCGCAAGCGGACCATCGTTCATTCTCCTTCGCCGCAGCCATGCTGATCGCGGGCGCAATGCTGCCCAATTCTGCGCAGGCTCAGACTGTCCCCGTGAAGCCGTATCTCGATTGCACGCTCATTCTCGAGGCGGCATCGGGAAAGACGCTCCACCGCGAAGGAACCTGCGACAAGCGCTTCAGCCCCGCATCGACCTTCAAGGTGCCGCTTGCTGCGATCGGTTACGACGCGGGCATTCTCGAAGACCAGCACAAGCCCCTCTGGGACTATCAACCGCGATTCAACGCGGTGGCGCGGGATCGCAAGCCGGTCGACCCGACGATCTGGGAGGCGGATTCGGTTATCTGGTACTCGCGCGAAATGACCGCCCGGCTCGGGCCCAGGAGCTTCGCAGCCCATGTCGCGAAGCTCGGCTATGGCAACGGCGATGTCTCGGGTGATCGCGGGCAGAACAATGGCCTGACCCATTCCTGGATCTCGTCGTCGCTGACCATCTCGCCAGAGGAGCAGACGGGCTTCCTGAGGCGCCTCCTGTCCGGCTCGCTGCCGGTTTCCGGCAAGGCCCATGAGATGACCAGGGCGATCCTTCCCAGCTTCAGCGCCGGAGACTGGACGGTGAAAGGCAAGACCGGCAGCATCTGGMTTCGGAACGCTGCAGGCGAAATCGATCGGAAGCGGCCTCTCGGCTGGTTCGTCGGCTGGGCCGACAACAAGGACAGGCGCGTCGTCTTCGCGCGCCTGCTGATCGGCGCGGAACGCACGGATGGCATACCCGGCCGGAAGCTCCGCGACGCCTTTCTGAAGGAACTGCCGGTTCTGATGAAGGCCAAATGAGCGGCACGAAGGCTGCGGCCGGAAGGGGCATGCCGCTAGGAGAGGCCCGAGCCGCCCCTGCCACGCTGGCGTCTTTCGTCGAAAATTGCGTCTTACGGCCTGTCCTGACCGAAGATGCGATGCTAAGGGCAGTCAACGCACAATTGTGACGAGCCGGTTCTCGCGGCGCGTCCAGGGACATGTTCGAAATGACCGATTTTCATCGCATCAAACGCCTGCCGCCCTATGTTTTCGAACAGGTCAACAAGATCAAGGCGGCCGAACGAGCCAAGGGCGTCGATATCATCGACCTCGGCATGGGCAATCCCGATCTGCCGGCGCCGAAACATGTCATCGAGAAGCTGGTCGAAACCGCCGGCAAGCCGCGCACGGACCGTTACTCCGCTTCAAAGGGCATTGCCGGCCTGCGCCGCGCCCAGGCGCATTATTACGCGCGCCGTTTTGGCGTGAAGCTGAACCCCGACACCCAGGTGGTCGCGACACTGGGCTCGAAGGAAGGCTTCGCCAATATGGCGCAGGCGATCACCGGCCCCGGCGACGTCGTGCTCGTGCCGAATCCGAGCTATCCGATTCATGCCTTCGGCTTCCTGATGGCAGGCGGTGTCATCCGCTCCGTTCCCGCAGAGCCGACTCCGGCCTTCTTCCCCGCCTTGGAGCGGGCGATGATCCACTCGGTGCCGAAGCCGATCGCACTCGTGACCTGCTATCCGGCGAACCCGACCGCCTATACCGCCTCGCTCGATTTCTACCGCGACCTCGTCGCCTTCGCGAAGAAGCACGAGCTGATTCTGCTGTCCGATCTCGCCTATGCCGAGGTCTATTTCGACGAGAACGACCCGCCGCCCTCGATGTTGCAGGTGCCGGGCGCCATGGACGTCACGGTCGAGTTCACGTCGATGTCGAAGACCTTCTCGATGGCCGGCTGGCGCATGGGCTTTGCCGTTGGCAACGAGCGCCTGCTCGCGGCGCTGGCGCGGGTCAAGTCCTATCTCGACTACGGCGCCTATACGCCGATCCAAGTTGCCGCAGCCGCCGCCCTGAATGGCCCGGACGATTGCATCCGCGAAATGCGCGAGATCTATCGCAAGCGGCGCGACGCGCTTGTCGAAAGCTTCGGCAAGGCCGGCTGGGACTTCCCCGCACCGCAGGCCTCGATGTTCGCCTGGGTGGCGATCCCGGAGAAGTTCCGCCATCTCGGCTCGCTCGAGTTCTCGAAGCTGCTGATCGAGAAGGCGGAGGTCGCCGTCGCGCCCGGCATTGGCTTTGGCGAACATGGCGACGATTTCGTCCGCATCGCCATCGTCGAGAACGAGCAGCGCATCCGGCAGGCGGCCCGGAATATCGGCCGCTTCCTCAAGGGCGCGGATCAAACGCTTCACAACGTCATCCAGATATCCAAAGCTGGGTAAGCTGAGCTAAGACGAGTGCGCGATGGCCGGCGCAGACGCGCCGCCATCGGTCTTGCAGTTGAGGGCAGGGGCTCGGCATGTTCAGCAAAGGCCGTTTGATCGGCATCGGTTTTGGCCTGTTCGCGCTGGTCTGCCTCGTCGTCACCTATGATTACTCGCGCGGACGCAACACGCAGACGAACTCGCCGCTGGTGTCCGATATTCTCACCGCGACTCGCTCCAACGAATGCGGCCGGGACGCGACGGAGATTGCCGCGCGCTATTTCCCCCTGGGGCTGGAACAGGCCGAAGCCGAACAGCGCCTGGGCACGATCAGCATTGTGCCGCCTGCCGCCTGGTTCTGGCGCCCCGTAGTCGAGAACGCGACGACCTGGACCGGACCGACGCTGGAAGCGCTGCACACCATCAAGACCACGGCCTTCGGCAATCAGCTGCTGCGGCTGCATCTGACCTTTGCCGATGGCAAGCTGAAACGGCTCGCAGCCGAGGTCGTCTGCCGGTTCGACTGACCAGCGACCCAAGCCCGCACCAGCCTCCAGCCGTTTGATATCCGTTTCGCAGTCACGCGCTCCAGCGTACGGTTCTTCAGCCTGGATACGCGCTGAATGACCGGATGCGGCTCGATCCAGCCCCAGATCGAACGTCCTGTCTTACAGGAGCGCGCCATGGCATCGACCGACGAGCTCGAAGGGCGAATCAGCGCACATGTTGTGTCCGCCGTGAGTCCTTGATCGCTTCCCGTTCCTGAGCTGAGAAACTGCGCGCGTCGCGCCAGGCTTCGTACCGAACCGCGCATCCGCTCCGTTGACTCGCCCGTTGTCGCGTGCGACCCCGACGGCATGACGACGCTCGCTTCCTCACCCGGTCCTGCTCCCTTGCGCGTTGGTGTCGCCGGCCTTGGCACGGTCGGCGCTTCGGTGCTGCGCATCCTCAACCGCCAGGAAAACGCCATTGCGGCCCGCTGCGGCCGCGCCGTGCGTGTGACGGCCGTTTCGGCCCGCGACCGAACCCGTGATCGCGGCATCGATCTCACCGGCTACACCTGGTTCGACGATCCGGTCGAGCTGGCGCGCTCGTCGCAGATCGATTGCTTCGTCGAACTCGTCGGCGGTTCGGACGGCGTCGCCAAGGCTGCGGTCGAGGCCGCTCTGTCCTCCGGCAAATCGGTGGTGACGGCGAACAAGGCGCTGCTTGCGCATCACGGCGTCGCGCTTGCCGCGCTGGCTGAAGAGAAGGGCGTGGCGCTTGCGTTCGAAGCCTCCTCCGCCGGCGGTATTCCGGTGGTCAAGACGCTGCGCGAGGCGCTCTCCGGGAACAATGTTTCGCGGCTCTATGGCATCCTCAACGGCACCTGCAATTACATCCTCTCGCGCATGGAGCTGGAGGGGCTGACCTTCGAGGCCTGCCTCAAGGATGCCCAGCGTCTCGGTTATGCCGAGGCCGACCCGACCTTCGATGTCGAGGGTTACGACACAGCCCATAAGCTCGCCATTCTGACCAGCCTCGCATTCGGGGTGAAGATCGACGCCGAAGCGATTCATGTGGAAGGCATTTCCTCGATCGCGCCGCTCGATCTGAAGATGGCCGACGAGCTCGGCTACCGCATCAAGCTGCTCGGTGTCGCCGAGCGCACTCGCACCGGAATCGAACAGCGCGTGCACCCGACAATGGTGCCGAAATCCTCCGCCATCGCGCAGGTCATGGGCGTTACCAATGCGGTGACGATCGATGCCGACGCGGTCCGTGAACTGACCCTGGTCGGTCCCGGTGCCGGTGGCGATCCCACGGCGTCTGCCGTCGTCGCCGATATCACCGATGTCGCGAGCGGCACCTCGGGCTTGCCCTTCGGCCTTCCGGTCTCGCGGCTCGAGCAGCCGGCGCGCACGCCGATGCAGCGTCATGAGGGCGGCTATTACATCCGCCTCGCGGTTGCGGATCGGCCGGGTGCCGCCGCAGCCATCGCCACCCGCATGGCGCAGGCCGATATCTCGCTCGAGAGCATCGTCCAGCATCGTTCGGAAGCCGCCGCCACCCGGGACCCGACGGGGCGTTCCGGAGCGCCGGTGCCGGTCGTACTCATCACCTACGCCACCAGCGAGTCGGCGATCCGCGACGCGCTCGAAAAGGTCACCGCCGACGGTCACATTGCTGAACCGCCGCAGGTGATAAGGATTGAACGGGAATAGGCCTTCGGCGCCTGCGTGTCCGACCTGCCGATTGCCGACTGCTGAATAGTTCGAGGGAGCCTCATGTCCGAACTCACCATCGCCTCATCCCATATCATCGAGCGCTATCTGTCGATGGAACTGGTCCGCGTCACCGAGCGTGCAGCGGTCTCCGCAGCGCGCCTGCGCGGCCATGGCAATGAGAAGGCAGCCGACCAGGCAGCGGTCGATGCCATGCGCCGCGAGCTCAACCGCCTGCCCATCGATGGCGAGATCGTCATCGGCGAGGGCGAGCGCGACGAAGCCCCGATGCTCTTCATCGGCGAGAAGGTCGGCAACCGGCACGGGCCCAAGGTCCACATCGCCGTCGATCCGCTCGAAGGCACGACGCTTTGCGCCAAGGACATGCCCGGCGCCATCGCCGTCATGGCCATGGCTGAAGCCGGCAAGCTGCTTTATGCGCCCGACGTCTACATGGACAAGATCGCGATCGGCCCCGGCTATGCGCAGGGCGTCATCGATCTCGACGCGTCGCCGACCGACAACATCCATGCGCTCGCCAAGGCCAAGGGCGTAAAGCCGCATGAGATCAGCGCACTGGTCATGGACCGTCCGCGCCATGCCAAGCTGATCGAGGAGATCCGCAAGACCGGTGCGTCGATCCGCCTGATCACCGATGGCGACGTCGCCGGCGTGATCTTCTGCACCGAGCCTGCCAAGACCGGCATCGACATCTATATGGGCATTGGCGGCGCGCCCGAGGGCGTGCTGGCGGCGGCTGCGCTGCGCTGCGTCGGCGGCCAGATGCAGGGGCGCCTGATCCTCGACACCGAGGAGAAGCGCAAGCGCGCCCATGGCATGGGCGTCCTGGATCCGAACAAGAAATACGACATGTCCGAAATGGCCTCGGGCGACGTCATCGTGTCTGCCACCGGCGTCACCGACGGCGGCATGCTGTCAGGCGTGAAGTTCGGCAAGGACGTGATCGAGACCGAGACCATCGTCTACCGCTCGATCACCGGCACCGTCCGCCGCATCTATGGCGAGCACCGCGAATTCGGCAAGTTCAAGCTCGATTGAGACGGCGAGGCCGAGCGCCCCGCCAGGACAGGATTTCGAACGACGGCCGGGCATGTCCCGGCCGTTGCTGTTTGGGGGGCAGCTTAGCCGCGCCGCGGGAGCAGGCTCATCCTTGCAGGAACGGCGCCTGGACCATCGGGCCAGATATCGTATCCGGCCGATGATCCAACCTTCCGTGGCTGCATCGGGCTTCCCGAAAACCGAAATCCACTTTTCGGGCCAATGCGTTAGGACGCGATCTCGAGAAAGCGCTGCAGCGTCGGCGAGCTGTTGGCCGCGCGCCAGACTAGGCCGGTTTCGATCTCCGGAGCGGAATCCTGCAGAGGCAGGTAATGCGCCCCGCGCCGGCGCAGGTTGGTCATGGATTGCGGCACCAGCGCGATTCCCATGCCGGCGGCGACGAGCCCGATGATCGTCTGCATCTGGATCGCCTCCTGATGGACGGCAAGGGGCGCGCCATGCTCGGCGAAGTAGCCCGACACGATGTCGTGGAATGCAGGCGCGATATGGCGCGGAAACAGGATGAGCGGCGCGGCCATGATCGCCTCGGCGCGCAAGGTCTCGGCGGTGAAACCCGGGCGGCGGGCCGCGATCCAGGCCTCGGGAACAGCGGCGACCAAGGGCTCGCGCAGGAGCGGGCGATAATTGAGCGTGGCCTGCAGGGCCTTGCGGTCGGGGGCGATGATCATGCCGACGTCGATCTCGTCGGTCAGCACCGCCTCGATCTGGATGTCGCTGGTTGCCTCGCGCAGCGAGACCGCGACATGAGGAAAACTCTGCCGGAACCGGCTGACCATCCCGGGAAGCACGCTGTAATCGGCCGTGCTGACGAAAGCGAGGCGCAGGCTGCCGAGTTCGCCGCGCGAGAGGCGGCGGGCGGTTTCCGGCAACCCCGCGGCCTTGTCGAGAGCGGCACGTGCGTGAGCAAGCCATTCCTGGCCGACGGGCGTCAGGGCGACGCTGCGCTTCGTCCGCACGAAGAGTTGCACGCCCAATTCACTCTCCAGGGCCTGGATCGACTGGCTCAGGGGTGGTTGCGTCATGCCCAGGCGCTCGGCAGCCCGGCCGAAATGCAGCTCTTCTGCGACGGAGAGAAAATGGCGGAGCTGACGGAGGTCCATGGGATCCTCTAATATGCCCTGCGACCTAATGGCGATAGAAAAGTATATTTCTCATTAGATTGGAGTGGCTTTAAAACTGCCTCGTCACCTCTGACTGCCGCCGACCGGGAGCACACGCCCATGCCCTTCAACGAACGTTCCAAGAATATCACCCAGKGCATCGCCCGCTCGCCGAACCGCGCGATGTATTACGCGTTGGGTTACGAGAAGGCCGATTTCGACAAGCCGATGATCGGCATCGCCAACGGGCATTCGACGATCACGCCCTGCAATGCCGGCCTGCAGCCGCTGGCGGACGCCGCGATCGCAGCGATCAAGGCAGCCGGCGGCAATCCGCAGGTATTCGGCACGCCGACGATCTCGGACGGAATGTCGATGGGCACCGAGGGCATGAAATACTCCCTGGTCTCCCGCGAGGTCATTGCCGATTGCGTCGAAACCTCGGTGCAGGGCCAGTGGATGGACGGCGTGCTCGTCCTCGGCGGCTGCGACAAGAACATGCCGGGCGGCATGATCGGCATTCTGCGTGCCAATGCGCCGGCGATCTATGTCTATGGCGGCACCATCAAGCCGGGAAAATGGAAGGGTGAGGATCTGTCGATCGTCTCGGCCTTCGAGGCGGTCGGTGCCTTCATGGCCGGCAAGATGAGCCAGGAGGACTTTGACGGGATCGAGCGCAACGCCTGCCCGACGACCGGTTCCTGCGGCGGAATGTATACCGCAAACACGATGAGCTCTTCGTTCGAAGCGCTCGGCATGTCGCTGCTCTACTCCTCCAACATGGCCAATCCCGATCAGGAGAAGGTCGACAGCACCGCTGAATCGGCCCGCGTTCTGGTCGAGGCGGTGAAGAAGGGCATCAAGCCGCGCGATATCGTCACCAGAAAGTCGATGGAGAACGCGGTCGCGCTGATCATGGCGACCGGCGGTTCGACCAATGCCGTGCTGCATTATCTGGCGATCGCCCACGCCGCCGAGGTGGAGTGGACGCTGGACGATTTCGAGCGCGTTCGCCGCAAGGTTCCGGTGATCTGCGACCTCAAGCCCTCCGGCAAATACATGGCTGTCGATCTGCATCAGGCCGGCGGTGTCCCGCAGGTGCTGAAAGTCCTGCTCACCGCCGGGCTCCTGCATGGCGATTGCCTGACCATCACCGGGCGCACCATGGCGGAAGAGCTGGCCGATGTGCCGGATGTGCCGCGGGCCTCGCAGGAGGTGATCCGCCCGATCAGCGGGGCGCTCTACAAGGAAGGCCACCTCGCCATCCTCAGGGGCAATCTCGCGGAGGGCGGAGCGGTTGCCAAGATCTCGGGTCTGAAGAGCCCCGTCATCAGCGGTCCTGCTCGGGTGTTCGAGGACGAACAATCGGCGATGGAGGCGATCCTTTCCGACAAGATCCGCCCCGGCGACGTTGTGGTCCTGCGCTATCTCGGGCCGAAGGGCGGGCCGGGCATGCCTGAGATGCTGGCTCCGACCTCGGCGATCATCGGCCGTGGCCTCGGCGACAGCGTCGGCCTGATCACGGATGGCCGCTTCTCCGGCGGCACCTGGGGCATGGTCGTGGGCCACGTCACGCCCGAGGCGTTCGAGGGCGGCACGATCGCGCTCGTCCACGAAGGCGACCAGATCACGATCGACGCTCACAAGCTGCTCCTGCAGCTCGATGTCGACGCGGCCGAGATCGAACGCCGGCGGTCTGCCTGGACGCAGCCGGAGCCCCGCTACAAGCGCGGCGTGCTGGCAAAATATTCGGCGCTCGCACGCTCCGCCAGCGAGGGTGCGGTGACGGGATAATTCCGAAGGAGGTTCCGAAGGAACGCCTTTGATGATGGCCGGGCTCGTCCCGGCCATTCTTCATTCAGCCTGCTCGCCGCGTATTCGTGCAATCGCTGAAACGTGTGCCGTCCGAGGGATCCCCGGCCACCTCCTTCGCGCTATGATTGTGGTGTGTTCCGTCGCGGGAGCGTGCCATGCGCCACATCCTACTTCTTGCGGCTTCAGTCCTTCCCCTTGTCACTGTCGCTGTCGACGATGCATCCGCCCAGGGACGATACGGCGGAGGGGGCTTCCATGGCGGCGGCTGGCATGGTGGCATGCGCGCCGGCGGTTGGTACGGGCGGGGCGTCGGGTTCCGGCCTGGAGGGTACGGATATCGCGGCGTCGGCTGGAGAGGCGGCTGGAACCGACCCTATATGCGGGCAGGAAACTACTGGGGCTGGCGTCGCGGCTGGGGTTACTCCCGTTACGGCTATGGCTGGGGCGCGGCCGGTCTCGTTGCCGGCACGGCGATCGCGGCCTCGGCTGCCTACCCGTATTACGGATACGACTATTCGTATCCGTACGAGTCTCCTTATGCTTACTCCTATAGCTACCCTGCCTATTCCACGCCCGTCTCGAGCGATGTCGGCGGCTATTGCGCGACGCCGGTCAGGACCTGCGCGCTGATCGACGCGGGATTGGTCGGCACGGGCTGCTCCTGCCGCGTCTCCGGTGGCCGGGCCCGGGGAACCGTGATCGGCCCTTGATCGCTGACTCGGCTGGCGCTGCGGTTCGCCGTGAGGCCCCGTCTCCGATCGGCGTTCCCGAACAGGAAAACATCACGGAATTTATCCGGACCCATCCGGCCGCATCATCCAAAACCGAACGTTGCGGTGAGGGATGATGCGGCCGATGGCCTAAAGCATCGGCCCGAAAAGTGGATTGCGGTTTTCGGGAAAGCCTATGCAAACGCAGAAGGTTAGATCATCGGACCGGATACGATATCCGGTCCGATGATTTAGCGTGCGATCGGGTTCAGGATTTCTTCTTCTTGCCTGGCTTCTTCGCGGCTGAATCCTTGGCCTTGGCTGGTTTCCCGCCCTTCTTCTTGAACTCCGCATAGAATTCGTCGGCCATGCCAAGCAAGGCGTGGCCGATCCGGGCGTATTCGAACTCGTTCAGATTGGCGAGCGAGACGCGACCTGCCGGTTGCTGCGTGCCGAAACCGCGACCGGGCAGGAGCACGATGCCGGTCTCGTCGGCGATGCGGAAGAGAAGGTCGCCGGCGCTCGCGCGATCCTTCACCCAGGCCGCGAATTCGGGGCCGTGCAGCTTGCGCGCGATGTCTTCGAGATCGAGCAAGGTGTAGTAGTCGACGGCATTCGGCCCGGTTTCAGGCGGAAGCCCGAGCTCGCGGTAGAGCGCCGCTTCGCGCCGCCTGATCAGCGTCTTGAGTTCGGTCTTGTAGTTATCGCCCTCGTCCATCAGCGCGAAGAGCGAGAACAGCACCATCTGCACCTGCTGCGGCGTCGACAGGCCGGCCGTGTGGTTGAGTGCAACGGTGCGGCTGTCGGCGACGAGCCGATCGATGAACTTGAACGAACGCACATCGGGAAGCAGCGAGCCGTAGCGCTTGTCGAGCGCGACCTTGGTGGACTCTGGCAAGGCTGCGAGCTGATCGTCGAAGATGTTCTGCTTGTGCGTCGCGATCACGCCGAGCCGCCAGCCGGTCGCACCGAAATATTTCGAGAACGAGTAGACCAGCATGGTGTTCTGCGGGCAGATCGCAAAGAGCGAGCGGAAATTATCGGCGAAGGTCCCATAGACATCGTCGGTGAGGATGGTGAGGTCGGGCTGGTGATCCCGAACGATGCGCGCGACCGTATCCAGGCTACGGTCGTCCATCTTGACGGAAGGCGGGTTGCTCGGGTTGACGCAGAAGAACACCTTGATCGCCGGGTCCTTGAGCTTCTCGAGCTCCTTGTCCGGGTATTGCCAGTCCTGCTTGGGGTCGGCGTTGATCGCGACTTCTTCCAGCCCGTATTCGTCGAGTTCCGGGATCTCGATATAGGGTGTGAACACGGGCAGGCCGATGGCGACCTTGTCGCCGCGCTTGAGCAGGCCGTTCTGCTTCAGCGTGTTGAAGATATAGGTCATCGCGGCGGTTCCGCCTTCGACGGCAAAGAGATCGATGCTCGCCGCCGGCAGGAAGCCGCCGATCATCTCCTTGACGATGTATTGCCGGACGATGTCCTCGCTGACCTTCAGCATCCGCGGCGGCACGGGGTAATTGCTGCCCAGGATGCCTTCGACCATCTCATGCAGGAAATCCGAGGCTGAAAGACCGAGCTGGTCGCGGACATAGCTCAGCGCGCGCCCGAGGAAGACGACGCCCTGCTGATCGCGATGCTCGGCCGTGAAGCGCTCGAAGCGGCCCTCGATGCCCGCGATCTTGGGCAACCCGCCAACGCCGTTCTGCATGTAGGAATAGCTGAGTTCCGCTTCTGCGACGGCGAACAGGCCGAGGCGGAAGAAGGCCCGTCGCGGTAGCGTCGCCAGGAAGTTCGGATTGCCGCGCCCGGCATTCAGCATCAGCCGGTTTTCCCTGCTGGAGGCGAGCTTGATCAGCTCGTCCTTCAGCTCGAAGGGGCTCAGCTTGGCATATTGCGAATAGTCGATGGTCATGGGGCGTCTCCGGCTGGTTCAGGCAAAGGCGACGACGAGGGGACCTAGCAGGGTGAGGAACACGTTCGCCAGCGCGTAGGTGATGGCGAAGGGCGTGGTCGGTATGGAGTTGCCGGCCTTGTCGAGCACCTCGCCAAAGGCGGGATTGGCGCTGCGCGAGCCGGAAAGGGCACCGGCGAAAATGGCCGTGTTGTCGTAGCGAAGGATGTAGCGGCCAACCAGCATGGTGATGATCAGCGGCAGGATCGTCACGATGACCCCGGCGATGAAGATCGAGACGCCGCTTTGTAGGACCGTGCTGACCGCCTGCAGGCCCGATTGCAGCCCGACGACCGCGACGAACCCGGCGAGGCCGAGATCCCGCAGCAGGGTCGAGGCCGGCGTCGGCATGTTGCCGACCGTCAGGTTGCGACTGCGATACCAACCGAAGGCGAGGCCGGAGAGCAGGGCGCCGCCGCCGCTGCCGAGCGTCAGCGGGATCGAGCCGATGCGAACGACCAGAAGACCGATCAGCAGGCCGACGACGAGGCCGAAGCCGTGGAAGACGAAATCCGTCTTGTCGCTGGGCAGGATGATGCTGCCGACGATCCGTGCCATGCGCTGCACATCGTCCGACGTGCCGTAGAGGGTGACGACGTCGCCAGGCTCGATCATCGTGTCGCCTTTCAGGACGATCGGCTTGCCGGCCCGCTTGACCTCGATGACATAGATGCCGTGGCGGAGCTGCCCCGCGGTGGCCGCATTGATTTCGGCGACTGTCTTGCGCACGAAATCGGGATTGGTGATCGCGACGTCGCGCGTGACGACGATGACATCCATGCCTTCCGAGGATTGCAGCTCGGCCCCCAACTTGGGAGCCAGCCCGACGACGCCGACCCGTCGGCCGATGACGAGGACGATGTCGCCGGCCGTCAGCGGCAATGAAGGCTGCACCGCAATCAAGGCGCCGCCGCGCTTGACGCGTTCGATGCTGACGGGGGACGGGGCGCTCGCCTCCAGGTCTTCGACGGTCTTGCCGGCTCCGGCCTCGATGCGGAAGATCCGTCCGACGAGATCGGGAGCAGCGGCATGTTCGCCGGCTCCATAAATCTTGGCGCCGGCCAGAAGCTCGGTCTCGGCCTTGATCGCGTCGTCGCGGATGGTCCGTCCCATCAGCCAGGGCAGGACGTTGACGCAGACGATGATCGCGCCGAACGAGCCGAAGATATAGGTGACGGCGTAGCCGACCGCGACATTGCCTTGCAGGCGCTGCACCTCTTCCGCTGCGAGGCCGAGCTTTCCGATGGCGGCGCTCGCGGTGCCGATGATGGCCGACTGGGTCAGGCCACCGGCCGCAATGCCGGCTGCGAGGCCCTTATCCAGCCCCATCACCCGCGCCAGCACGACGACGGTCGCTAGGCCGCTGAGGGCGAGGACCGCCGCCATGACGATCTCGCGGATCGATTGGCGGCCGAGCGAGCGGAAGAATTGCGGCCCGCTTTCGAAACCGACCGCGTAGATGAACAGGGCGAAGAGGACCGATTTGATGCCGTTGTCGATGGAGACGCCGACCTGGCTGATCACGACCGCCACAAGCAGAGAGCCGGCGACACCGCCGAGCTGGAATTTCCCGAACTGGAACTTGCCGATCCAGTATCCGATCGCCAGCGACAAGAAGAGTGCGATCTCGGGGGATTGGTTCAGGACAGAGTGAACCCAGGACACGGAGCCTCCTTGGTATCGACAAAGTCTTCCGCTGAGGAACTTCGCAGCTTCGGCTACGGTTGCAAGCTAAAAGTGCCGGAACGGCATGAGGGCCCTGCATCTGCCCTATGTTTGCGGAACGACATGTCTAAAAAGCGAGGAATGTCGCTGTTCTTCTCGCTTTTCTCTAAATTTGGCCGGGACGCTGCTGTCTCATGTCGCTCAGGGCGAGGTCGCCGGCGCTACTCAGCGAACCGCGCGCGCTGCTTCCTGTCCGGCAATCCTGCCCGAGAACAGGCAGCCGCCAAGGAAGGTTCCTTCGAGTGCACGATAGCCGTGTAGTCCGCCACCGCCGAACCCGGCCGCTTCGCCAGCCGCATAGAGGCCGGCTAGAGGCGATCCATCGTCTCCGAGCACGCGCGAAGACAGGTCGGTCAAAAGCCCGCCCAGCGATTTGCGCGTCAGGATGTTGAGGCGCACAGCAATCAACGGGCCGTGCCGTGGATCGAGGATCCGGTGCGGCCTTGCGGTTCGGATCAACCGGTCGCCGATATAGGCGCGTGCGCCGCGCAGAGCCGTCAGCTGCAGGTCCTTGCCGAAGGCGCTGTTGGCCTCGCGGTCGCGTGCTTCGATCTCGGCGCGAAGACGCGCCTCGTCGATCAGGTTGTCGCCCGTCRGGGCATTCATGCGCGCGACGAGGCGCGAAAACTCCGCCTCGACGATGAAATCCTCGCCCTTGTCCATGAACGCCTGAACCGGACCCGGAATGCCGGCAGTGGCGCGCTCGATCACCTTGCGCCAGCTCTTGCCGGTAAGGTCGGGATTCTGCTCCGAACCGGAAAGCGCGAATTCCTTGGCGATGATGCTCCGGTCGAGCACGAACCAGGAATAGTCGAAGCCGGTCTTCATGATGTGCTCGAGCGTTCCGAGCGTGTCGAAGCCGGGAAAGAGCGGCACAGGCAGTCGGTTGCCGCGCGCGTCGAACCAGAACGGGGAGGGGCCGGGCAAGATGCGGATGCCGTGCTTCGGCCAGACCGGGCTCCAGTTCCGGATGCCCTCGACATAGTGCCACATCCGGTCGCCATTGATCAGGCGCGCGCCGGCCGCTTCGGTGACCCCGAGCATCTTGCCGTCGACATGCTCCGGTACGCCCGACAGCAGGCGCTTCGGCGGCGTACCCAGTCGCGCAGGCCAGTGTCGCCGCACGAGGTCATGATTGCCGCCGATGCCACCCGAACAGACGATCACGGCCTGGGCCTTCAGCGCGAACCGGCCCACGATGCCGCGGGAACTCGCCTCTCCGCGTCCGACCCCGCTCGTCTCCAGGATTTCGCCCTCGACGCCGTCGATCGCGCCTGCACTCTTCGTCAGCCCGGTGACGCGATGGCGGAAGCGCAGCGAAGCCAGCCCGCTTGCCGCAGCCTCGCGCACGCGTCGAAGGAAGGGTTCGAGCAGACCGGGGCCGGTGCCCCAGGTGACGTGGAAACGCGGCACCGAATTGCCATGCCCGGTTGCGAGATAGCCGCCGCGCTCGGCCCAGCCGACGATGGGAAACCAGCGGATGCCCTGGCGGTGCAGCCAGCTGCGCTTCTCGCCGGCTGCGAAATMGACATAGGCTTTTGCCCAGCGCCGCGGCCACTCGTCCTCGTCGCGATCGAAGCCGGCCGAGCCGAACCAATCCTGCAGTGCAAGCTCACGTGAGTCGTGGATCCGCAACCGGCGCTGCTCCGGCGAATCGACCAGGAAGAGCCCGCCAAAGGACCAGAAGGCCTGCCCGCCGAGCGACTGTTCCGGCTCCTGGTCGAGCAGGATGACCCTGCGCCCGGCATCGGCAAGCTCTGCCGTGGCGACGAGGCCGGCGAGGCCTGCCCCTATGACGATGACATCTGCATCGAGCGGCATGATCAGCCCCTTCGCCAGGCCATTTCCCCCGCAACCACTATGGCGACACCGTCTGCGGCGACAAGGCGGCCCGGCCCCGGTTGACGAATGGCCCGGGCTGCGCGAACCCCTTGGGTATGAATATGATTGCCCAGCGCCCTTTTCTCGGTGTCACCAGCTCGGCGCTCGGCCGCATCTGGCGTGATCGGCTCGATGCCGCAGGGCTCGGCCGTGCCGAGGCCCTCTCGCAGGTCGAAGGGCTCCCCGATATCGTGGCACGCGTGCTTGCCGGACGCGGCGTCGAGGCTGCCGATGCCATGCGCTATCTCGAGCCGAAGCTGCGCGATCTCCTGCCCGACCCCTCGACCCTGGTCGGCATGGATGCGGCTGCCGCGCGCCTGGCAAGCGCGGTTGCAACACGAGAGGCCGTCGCGATCTTCGGGGACTACGACGTCGACGGCGCCTGTTCCTCCGCCCTGCTGGCGGGTTTTCTGCGCGATGCCGGCGCCCGGCCGCGCATTCACATTCCGGACCGGCTGATCGAGGGGTACGGCCCCAACAGCGAAGCCATCCGCATGCTGGCCGCCGAGGGGGCGACGCTGCTCGTCACGGTCGATTGCGGCACGACCAGCCATGAACCGCTGGCAGAAGCGCGCCGGCTCGGCCTGGATGTCGTCGTGCTCGACCATCACCAGGCGCCTGAACAGCTTCCGCAGGTCGAGGCGCTGGTGAATCCGAACCGGCAGGACGATCTCTCGGGGCTCGGCCATCTCTGCGCCGCCGGGGTCGTTTTCCTGACGCTGGTCGCGACCGCCCGAGAACTGCGTCGGCAGGGCTTCTGGGCGCAGCGTGGCGCCGAGCCGGATCTGCTCGCCTCGCTTGATCTCGTCGCACTTGCGACCGTTGCCGATGTCGTGCCGCTCAAGGGGTTGAACCGCGCCTTCGTCCGGCAGGGCATCGCGATGCTGCGCGGCCGCACGCGGGCGGGCCTCGCAGCCTTGCTCGACGTCGCCGGGCTCGATGGCCCTGTTCAGCCCTGGCATCTCGGGTTCCTGCTCGGGCCGCGCATTAATGCGGGTGGACGCATTGGCGATGCCGGCCTTGGCGCGCGGCTGCTGATGACTGCCGACGAGATCGAGGCGCGCAGCATCGCCGCCGAACTTAACCGCCTGAATCAGGAGCGGCAGGAGATCGAGAAGCTCGCCGTCGAGGAGGCGGTGGCGCAGGCCGAGTACGCCTTGACGAAAGCTGAGGACCTGCCGGTCCTGCTGGCGCGTTCGGCCGACTGGCATCCCGGCATCGTCGGTCTCGTCGCGGCGCGCCTCAAGGAGCGTTTTCGCCGCCCAGCCTTTGCGCTGGCGCAGAACGGGGAGGGCGGCGCGACCGGCTCGGGCCGTTCGGTCGCCGGCGTCGATCTCGGCCGCGCCGTCAGGCAGGCGGTGGACGCGGGGCTTGCGGTGAAAGGCGGCGGCCACGCCATGGCGGCCGGCGTCACGCTGGCCCCGGGGCAGGATACGGCCTTCCATGCCTTTCTCGCCGAACGTCTCGCTCCGGAGGTCGCCCAGGCGCGCGAATCGGAATCGCTGCTCGTCGATGCGGCGATGAGCGCGGGCGGCGCCAATCCCCGCCTGCTGGCGGAAATCGAGAAGGCCGGCCCCTATGGCGCCGGCTGCCCCGAGCCCGTCTTCGTCTTTCCCTCGCATCGCCTGGTCGATGCAGTCGAGATCGGCAGCGGCGGCCATGTCAGGATCAAGCTCCGCAGCGGCGATGGCGCCACGATCGGCGGTATTGCCTTCCGCGTGGCCCAGGAACCGCTGGGCCGTGCGCTACTGGCCGCACGCGGCGAAAGCGTGCATCTGGCCGCAAGCCTCACCCTCAACCGCTGGGGCGGCAAGGAAACCGTGGAAGTGCGGGTGATCGATCTTGCCCGGGTGGTGTGAGCCCATCTGGCCTGTGCATGACTGCTATCTGGCGTCGAGAATTTGCCAAACTCAGGCTTGCCGATCCGGGAATGTCGCACTATAGCTCGCCCCGCTTCCGATGGGTTGCAACGAATTGCAACCGAAGCCTTGCGGCCTTCGTCTATCGGTTAGGACACCAGCCTTTCACGCTGGGGAGACGGGTTCGACTCCCGTAGGCCGCGCCACACTCCTTATGGGGTGTTAAATATCTGAAAAATCGGGATATTCGCTGAAGGGCGGCCGGGACGTGCCTACGATGCCCCCTTGCACCGTGCTGCAGAGGCATCGTGTCAGGTCGCCGACGCAGCGCGTGGGCAGCAGGAGAGGGCCGTGCCGTCGCTTCCCCTTCGTGAGACGATTCTATTGTTGATMTCAGATACGAGCCACTGAGCCCGTCCTCGTGACCATCGGCTCGTCGCCGGGAACGAACGGCGTCATCTCCCCAGGCGGACGAGCCGACCGCGGGGGATGACGACGCGGGTGCAGCTTGCCGCTGTCAGGCTTCGATGGCGCATCCCAGGCGGGCAAGAGTTGCATCGATCCAACTCCGATCGTCCTTGCCCTCTTTGATCGCCAGCATCTTCTTTTCTTCCGCCTCGTGCTTCTTGCGCGCGGCTTCATAGATCGCGTCGGCGTGGTCGAAGGGCACACAGAGAATGCCGTCGTCATCGCCAATGACGAGATCGCCGGGCTCGATCACCATGCCCTCGATCGAGATCGGAACGTTGATCTCGCCCGGCCCGTCCTTGTAGGGGCCGCGATGGCTGATGCCCGCTGCGAAGATCGGCAGGTCGTTCTCGCGGATCCAGGCGGCATCGCGCACTGCTCCGTGGAGCACGATGCCGGCGATGCCACGCGTCTGCGCATGCGAGATCATGAGTTCGCCGATCAGCGAGTTCGTGAGATCGCCACCCGCATCCACGACGATGACGTCACCTGGGGCGGCGAGATCGAGCGCCTTGTGGATCATCAGGTTGTCGCCGGGGCGTGTCTTGACGGTGATGGCCGGCCCGGCCATGACGCCGCCGCGATGAAGCGGGCGAAGCGAAGCGCCGCCCGCCGTCATCCGCGACATCGAATCGCTGACATTGGCCACCGGCAACGCGCGGAAACGCGCGATGAGTCTGCTGTCGACCTGGCGGCGACGCTTGAGAATCCGAAATCCGAGCATGAGCTATCCTTTGCTGTCTGCGCCAGCCAGCCGGGGTCGAGATGCATCCGTGGTGGCGCCGAGGGATTGCCCCGTTTGGGGCAATGACGGGCGAGGCCGGCTCGATCACGCTGCGTTTGGACGAAATCGTCAAAACGCAGAAAACGTGATCGAATCTAATAGTTTAGAGCATGCTTGGTGCGAAGAGCCGTTGCCACTTTTCGCAGCATGCTCTATGTCGCGCCGGCCTCTTCGCGGTCGACGCGCTCCTTGCCCCGGCGGATCGCGGGCAGGACCATGCTGCCGAGAAGCAGCATCGTCACGATGAGGAAGCCGAGGCTGATCGGGCTGGTGAGGAAGACCGTGAAATCGCCTTGCGACAGGAGCAGAGCGCGACGGATGCTCTCTTCCATCAGGGGGCCGAGCACGAAGCCGAGCACCAGGGGCGCAGGCGGGCAGTCGAGCTTGGCCAGAACGTAGCCGAGCACGCCGATGCCGGCACAGAGATAGACGTCGATCGCGCTGCCGTTGATGCTGTAATTGCCGACCGCGCAGAACATGATGATCRACGGGAAGAGCCAGCGATAAGGCACGCTCAGCAGCCGCACCCAGATTCCAACCAGCGGCAGGTTGAGCGCCACCAGCATGACGTTTCCGATGAACATGCTGGCGATGACGCCCCAGAACAGCTCCGGGTTGCGGGTCATGACCGTCGGTCCCGGCTGGACGCCGTTCATCACGAGCGCGCCGAGGATCAGCGCCATCGTGGCGCTTCCGGGAATTCCCAGCGTGAGCGTCGGTATGAAGGCCGTCTGGGCGGCGGCATTGTTCGCAGCCTCGGGAGCCGCGACGCCCTCGATCGCACCCTGACCGAAGCGCGAGGGATCCCGTGCCAGCTTCTTCTCGAGCATATAGGCCGAGAAGGACGAGATTGAAGGACCGGTACCCGGCAGGATGCCGAAGAACGAACCGATCGCGGTTCCGCGCAGGGTCGGCAGGGTGATCGCCTTCAGATCGGACAGGCTTGGCATAAGTCCGGCGATATTCGCCTTGAAGATGCCGCGCTCTTCTTTTTGCTCCAGATTCATCACGACTTCCGACAAGGCGAATATGCCGACCGCCAGAACCGTGAAGCCGATGCCGTCGGCAAGTTCGGGCAGGCCGAACGTGTATCGTTCCATGCCCGAGTTCACGTCAGTGCCGATAAGGCCGAGGAGCAGGCCCACGACAACCATGGCAAGCGCCTTGAGCATGTCGCCATGCGACAGCACCGATGCCGAAACGAGCCCCATCACCATCAGCGAGAAATACTCAGGCGCGCCGAACTGCAGCGCCCATCCCGCGAGCGGCGTACCGAGCAGCACGATCAGCAGCGTGCCGATGCAGCCGGCAACGAAGGACGAAATCGCAGCCGTGGCGAGAGCTGCCCCGGCCCGGCCGTTCCGAGCCATCTGGTAGCCGTCGAGACATGTCACGGCCGACGAGGTTTCACCCGGCAGGTTGACGAGGATGGCGGTGGTGGAGCCGCCATACTGGGCGCCATAATAGATGCCCGACAGCATGATCAGCGCCGAGACCGGGGGGAGCCCGAAGGTTATCGGCAGCAGCATCGAGATCGTGACCAGCGGCCCGACCCCGGGCAGCACGCCGATCAGCGTTCCGAGCGCGACGCCCAGAAGGCAATAGGTCAGGTTCTGGACCGTCATGGCGACGCCGAACCCGAGCGCGAAATGTTCGAGCATCTCCATGGCTCAGAAATTCCAGGCGAAGAGCGGATAGGGCAGCTTCAGGCCCCAGATGAAGACGATCACGGCGAAAGAGCTCATCACGGCGGTCAGCACGAAGACTTCGCGCAGCCTGAACTCGTTGCCGGCATAGGCCGCGACCAGGAACATGAGCGCCAGCGCGGGCAGGAACCCAAGGCGCTCGATCGTGAAGCCGAACAGCACCATGGCCAGGGTCAGCAGGAAAAGCGGAGCCCAGGACCATGGACCGGCCAGGTTTCCGCCCTGCCTCAATCCCTTGATCAGGATGGCGACGCCGAACGCGATCAGCAGGCCGCTCAGGATTTTTGGGAAATAGCCCGGCCCCATCCGCACCGTGCTGCCGAAGCGGTAATCGAGCGAGATATGGAGCGCGATCGAACCCAGGCCCATGAACAGCAGCCCGGACAGGACATCCTTGTTTCTCATCACATCCGATTTCATCAGGATCTCCATGCTCCGGCATCGGGGTCGCAACGAGCGGGCTTTCGGGGCCACGCCTTGGCGCAAACCCGGCAGCCAAAGGCCTCATTCCCGGATGGTCCCGGCCCTATATTGCCGGGCGAGCCAATCCGAGGATCTTGGTCTGGCTGCAGAGTGTCACGGCAGTTCAGGCCCGACCTTCAGGACCTCGCAATGGCTGCTTCACCGCGCCGATTGCGACCTGCCAGCCCTGAACACCGGAACAGGCGCTGATCGATGCCGCAGTGAGCCGCCTTTCGGGCAGGCGCCCGAGAGTGCAGGCGGCGCCGGCAATCCCGAGCGCAAGGCAATGGCCGCCGCCAACCCGGCCCTAGTCGTCAGCCTTGACGTCGGCGGTTTTGATGACCGCGGTCCATTTCGGCACGTCCGATTTGATCAGGGCGGAGAACTCCTGTGCGGTGCCGCCGATCGCCTCGGCGCCAGCCGCCCTGAGCTTCTCCTTCGTGTCCGGCATCTGCAGGATCTTGTTGATCTCGGTGTTCAGGCGCGCGACGATCGCGTGAGGCGTGCCGGCGGGGGCGGCCACGCCCCACCATGTCACGGCCTCAGAATCCTTGACGCCAAGCTCCTCGAAGGTCGGAACCTCCGGCAGGTCGGAGCTGCGGGCCTTCGCGAAGATCGCGAGCGGGCGCATCGTGCCCTCCTTGATATGAGACATCGCCGAGGGCACCGAGGCGACATAGACGTCGACGCGCCCGCCGAGGAGATCGGGAACGGCCTGCCCTGTGCCCTTGTAGGGCACGTGCAGGAACTTCACCGCAGTCCGCTGCTGCAGCAACTCGCCGGCAAGATGCGAGCTGGTTCCGACGCCGGGCGTCGCGAACTTAATGGCGTTGGGCTTGTCCTTTGCTGTGTTCAGGAGATCCCTGACCGACTTGATCGGCGAATCCTTGGCGACGACCATCACCTGCGGCGCCGACGCGGTGAGCGCGATCGGGGTGAAATCCGCGATCGGGTCGTAGTTCGCCTTTCCGAGGATTGGGTTGATGACCATGTTGGCGTTCTGCGCCAGCACGATCGTATAGCCGTCGGGCTTGGCCTTGCCGGCCAGGCCCAGGCCGACGCTGCCGCCGCTGCCGGGCTTGTTCTCGGGCACCACCGTCCAGCCGGTCGTTTCGCTGAGCTTGGCCGCCACGACCCTGGCCACGACATCGGTCCCGCCGCCGGGAGGAAATGGCACGATCATCCGGATGGCCTTGTCCGGATATTGCTGCGCATGCGCCACCGACGTCAGCGCCGATAGCGCCAGTCCCGCGAGGGCTTTGTAGGCAATCCTCATGTTCGTCTCCTCCCGGTTGTTTCTGTTTGCCCGGCTTCGTGCGCCAGGTTCATTCCGCAGCGAGTTCCGCGAGCCTTGCCAGGCTGCGTGCATCGGCTGCGTTGCCGTCCAGCACGGAAATGACGTGCTGGGCCGCGATTTCTGCCATGGCCTTGGCCGAACCCTGTGTCACGCCGGCGATATGCGGGGTCACGATCAGGTTGGGCAAAGTCCAGAGCGGGTTGTCCTTGGCTGGCGGCTCGAGCGCGAAACTGTCGAGGCCGGCGCCGGCGATCCTGCCCTCGCGCAGCGCCTCAAAGAGAGCCGGCTCACTGATCAGGCCACCGCGCGCCGTGTTGACGACGAAGGATGTCGGCTTCATCAGGCCGAAGCGCTCCGCATTGAGGAGATTTCGCGTCGCGTTGGTCAGCGGGCAATGCAAGCTGACGATATCGGCTTCCGCGAGCAGGCTTTCCAGATCACGATTGCCCCCGTTTCCAAACTGCGCGATCTCGCGTTGGGCATGGGGGTCGTGCATGATCACGGGCATGCCAAGCCCRGTGGCGATCCGCGCGACCTCCTGGCCGATCGCGCCGAAGCCGACAAGGCCCATCACGGTGCTGGCGATGTCCCGCCCCAGGAAACTGGGCTTCGGCCACTCGCCACCCTTCACGGCCCGATCGAGGCGAGGAATGTCCTTCAACAACGCCAGCGACAGCGCGATCGTGTGTTCGGCAACGGCGCGCGAGTTCGAGCCCATGGCGCGAATGACAGGGATATTCCGCGATGCCGCCGCGTGAAGATCGATGTTGTCGACGCCGACACCGTGCTTCGCGATGACCCTGAGCCTGGGCGAGGCGGCGATGATCGTGTCATCGACGCGGCCCTGCCGGACGATCAGCGCATCGACCTGCAGCTCGGCAACCCGCTGGGCCACGAGATCCGGCGCGGCATAGGCGGGCGAGAAGAAGACATCGACGTCATGGGCGTTGAGAAGCTGGATGGCGCCTTCGGCCAACCGGTCATGCGTGACAAGCACGCGTCTGCCACGCGTGGCGACACGGGTATCGATCATCGGTGCGTTTCCTCGTGGCGCTTTCTGTCCCCGGGTGATGCCAGGTGCCGCGCCTTCCCCAACACTATTGACCGATGGGCAGCCACTCGTATGCTGAAATAATGACATATATCGATGATCTTTCCGCATGAAACATCCGATCGACGGGGTCGAGGCGTTCATCCAGGTCGCCGAGCTCGGCAGCTTCAACAAGGCGGCCGAAAAGCTGCATGTCACCCAGACCGGGCTGACGCGCCGCATCCAAAGGCTCGAGAGTCATGTCGGCCTCAAGCTGCTGGACCGCACGACCCGCACGGTGGCGCTGACGAGCATCGGCCGGGAGTTCCTGCCGGAGGCCAAGCGCATGGTCGACGAGGTCGGCCGATCCTTCGACCGGCTGAAGACGATCTCGCGCTTTTCTACAGGCGACATCGCGATCGCCTCGGTACCGTCGCTGATGTATGGGCGCCTGCCGCGCATTCTGCGGACCTATGCCGTGCAGCATCCGCATAATCGCGTCGAGATCCTCGACCGGACCAGCATCCTGGTCATCGAAGCAGTGCGCCGACGCCAGGCGGAGTTTGGCCTGCATGTGCAGCCGCCGAACCAGCCGGACCTCCATAACGAGGTCCTGGTTCGCGATCCCTTCGTCGCCTATTGCCGCACCGACCACCCGCTCGCCGGAAAAGCGGCCATAGCCTGGGCAGAACTTGCGGATTTCGACCTGATCACGCTCGGCGGCAGCAGCGGCAACAGGCTGCTCATGGAAGCCCAGCTCGCCCGCTCAGGCATCGAGGTCAGGACCAAGTTCGTCGTCGAGTACTTCTCGAGCGCGATCGGGCTGGCGTCCGAAGGTCTGGGCGTGGCGATCCTGGTCGCCTCGATCGTCGAGAACCTGCGCCCGGACCTCGCCCAGATCCCGCTGGTGGACCCCGTCATCGACCGGCCAGTCTCCGTGATCCGGCGGCACGGGGAAACGCTGACCCCGGCGGCACAGGCGCTCTATAGCCTGATCGCGCGCGACCTGGGCCCTCTCGGCGGCGCGTGAGGGGAACGCCATTCGTGCGGCACTCATTCCGATCGGTCTCATCCGGGTGCCGAAGGGAGCCTCCGCTGCGAGGGGTCTAGCCCGTTGGACGTGGCCGCATCTCACAGTGACTGACTCAAGTGGAGGCGCATTCCGCGACGACCGGAGTGACACCCGAGGTTATGCGTTCATGAACGCTGGGGGAACTCGCCCCACTGCTGGCCGCTGGTCCGCTGCGAACCGATCAGCGAGCAGTCAGGTCTTCTTAATTGCGGCCAAGCCTGCAAGGGTGTAATCTCGCCGAGCGCTGATACTGCTGCGCAGTTGCCATTCCGCGTGCCTGTTGCCGATTGGAATGACGCTTGAGCGATACTTGTGCCGTAAGTTCTCATCAGAGAAAAGAGCACCCTCATTCTGTAATAACATCCCTGCCGAGCTGCTCGTCCGGGATCAGGCGCAGTGCCTTTTCTCGGTAGTGACGATCGTTTATCGGTCTCAATTCCGTATCCATACTTCGCTTGAGGCCAAATTTCCGACAGTAAATTGAAATAATTCAATCTTATACGACGATATAACCTGCAGAAATTTCTCGTATTGGCGTGTTCATGCGTCTACTTCAGCGGAGTAACCCGCCATGAGCATCAATCTCGTATCAATCATCATGCAGTTCCTGTCGCCTGATCTGATGTCCAAGCTGGCTGCATCATTGGGCGTGGACCAGTCTTCGGTTGGCAAGGCGACCAACGCCGCTGTCCCCGGCTTGCTGGCGACGCTTACGGGTGTCGCATCCACGCCGGAGGGATCACGCAAATTGTTCGACACGGTTTCGCAGCAGAATCCGGGAATGCTTGACAGTCTCGCCAGCATGATCGGCGGCTCTGACCAGAAGACAGTCGCCGACAGCGGTACGAATATGCTCTCCTCGCTCCTCGGAGGTTCGGCGATGTCCGGACTTGCTGGCGCGATCTCGAAATTCGCGGKCCTCGGCGGCGGGGCAAGCTCCTCGTTGCTTGGCCTTTTGACGCCGGCCGTGATGGGAGCACTGGGGCAACAGAAGTCGGCGGCGGGATTGGATGCGTCAGGCCTCGCCCAGATGTTGACGTCACAGAAGGCGAACATCTCGGCTGCCTTGCCCGCGGGCTTTGCTGACATGCTTGGCAAAGCTGGCCTTCTCGGCGCTGTCGGCAGTGGCGCKAGCACTGTCGCGGACACTGCAAGGTCGACAGCGTCCACGACCGGCGCCATGGCCGATCGTGCGGCGGCACAGGCGAGAACCGGCGGAATGCCGGGGTGGCTGACATGGGCCTTGCCGATCCTTGCGGTGCTTGCGGTAGGCTGGTGGTTCTTCGGGCGTCATGCGCCCGTCGTCGTTGAACAGCCCAGGCCTGTGGCAACTCAGCCGGTGCTGCCGGCTCAAACCGCTATTGGACAGGCAGGCGCCGTGGCAACGCAAGCGCTGCAGTCCCTGCAGAACGTGACTGCCGGCGGCGTAAACGTCGGGACCGAGATTCAAACGGCGATTGATGGGCTCGCAAGCGCGCTCAAGGGCGTTACGGACGCGGCCTCAGCAAAGGCGGCGCTGCCACGGTTGCAGGGCGCGGCAGCCCAGTTCGACAAGGTCAACGGCGTGGCCAGTCAGCTGCCTGCCAGCAGCCGCTCCGCGCTGACGGCCTTGATCGGCGCCGTCAGGCCGTCGCTGGAGGACCTGTTCACCAAGGTGCTGGCGATCCCCGGCGTGGCCGAGATCGCCAAGCCGACGATCGATGGTGTGCGGGCGAATCTCGACGCGCTGGCGCGGGCCTAGCGCGAGGCAGGCCGTTCGTGATGTTTCGATAGCGCGCCGAGCGCAGGAGGCCGTGATGGCGATCAAGGCGAACTTTGGAGCAGATGAATGGAAATTGATCCTGGGCAGCCCGCTATTGGCCGGCATGGCGGTCACGCTTGCCGAGCCTAACGGGCTGTGGGGCGTGTTCAAGGAGAGCCTGGCCAGCGGGCGTGCGCTTCTGAGCGCCAGGAGCGACGCGGACGCGGGCGAGCTTGCGAAAGCCATTGTTGCCGACATGGAGAGCTCGGAAGGGCGCGGCGAGGCACGCGAGTCGCTTCGCGCCGAACTGGCAGGAAAGACCCCGGCAGATGCGAAGCAGAGCATTCTGGCAATGCTGACGCGCGTAGCGCAAATCGTCGACGCCAAGGCCCCGACCGAAGCTCCTGCATTCAAGACATGGCTCTCGCATGTGGCAGAGACGGTGGCGGAGGCCTCGAGCGAAGGCGGCTTCATCGGGTTTGGGGGAACCCAGGTCAGCGCGGCGGAGAAGGCCACCCTGACCGATGTGGCAAAGGCGCTGAGCGCCGCTTGAGTGAGACGCATCACACAAGCGCATGCGTGAATGAGATAGGAGATTGACTGAGTTGCCAGGGAGCGCTGCACGGCGGCGCAGCCCATGAGCCCTTTCGAAGGGCGGGAGAGTTGGCCTGGGTGCAATCCGGCCCGCGGCGCAATGAGTCGAAACCGTCGTCGCAGGCTTGGGGTGCACCGTGCCCAGGCGATCAGTTCGCGAGGATGGGCCTATGAAACTTGCGCGAAGCTGTAGGCTGCTCATCATTGGCATGACCAGCTTTCTTGTGGCCCAGCCCGCCCAATCCGCCGGTCTCCTGGATGACCTGGCGCGCGCACTGTTCGGGCAACCCCGGCCGCCCCCGCAAGTCTATTTCGTTCCACCCGCGCCGCTGAGCGTGACCGTCCACCCCAAGCGGCGGCAGCAGCCGCGCAAACTCGTGGCGTCCAAGCCGACCGCGCCGGTGGTCAAACTCGATCCGGCCGTTGATCCATACTGGTATCTGGATGACCCGACCTTGCGGCGCGGCGATATCGTCGTGACCCATGCGGACGTGCTGGTCTTCGAGGGCCGCGCCAGCCAGAGCCATCGCGCCAGCGATTTCACGGCCCTCAACCGATCCCGGCTCGTGTCGAAAGCGACGCAGCAGCGGGTTGGCGCGGCTACCGGCGCCCACACGTCCGTGCCGCCAGCGGGCGTTCAAACGATGGCGGCTCGCGACCCGGCAAACTGATCCGCAGTCACTCGTGGCGTTGTTCGCAGTCGGTCCCGGCGCGCTGAATATCCTACTGCGCAGTTCGTGCCCCGCGCAGACCACTGAGGCCCCGTATCCGAGCCGCCGCGTGCGGTGACTGGCTGGCGGGCAGTCACAAAGCTGCGACGGTGCGGAAGGCGTCGTCCTGGCTCCGCCGCCGGGGGCGCTGCCCTGGCATCGAAAACAATGTAGAATGCGACCGTGTCCACCCCGGCATGACACTCTTAACTGTCATCATGCCGCGCATGGGTGAGAGCCCGTCACTCCGACCTCATTGGTTCCCGGGAGCGTGCGTAAAACTGCGCGTTACACTTCCTCTGGAGTAAACCCAAATCATGCACTAATAATCAACCAGACCTTGGTATGAACCGATCGTTGAAGTCGTCGCGACGCAGACGATCTGAGTGCAGGAAGCTTGGCAGTGCTCCGGACATGCATCGTACTCGCGGCCATGATGGTCGCAATCCCAGTCAGTGCTCGCGAAACCGTTACATATAAGGGAGATGGGACGCCAGGCGCCATCGTCATCAAGACAAAGGAACGGCGGCTTTACCTGGTGCAGGGAGACGGAACCGCCATTCGCTACAAGGTAGCGGTCGGGAAGTCATCCAAGCAATGGCTCGGAGCGGTCGAGGTCGAGGGTAAGCATGTTGCGCCTGCCTGGTCGCCTCCCGATGAGATCAAGCGGGACAACCCAAGTCTGCCGGACGTCATCCCGGGAGGCTCCCCACGAAATCCGATGGGAGCGCGCGCGCTCACATTGTCCGGCGGAGGTCAGTACGCGATTCACGGCACTAACAGGCCGGATTCCATAGGCACCTTCGCGTCCTATGGCTGCTTTCGCATGTTCAATGACGACATCGTCGATCTGTTCGACCGCGTCGCCGTCGGTACGCCGGTTATCGTCCTGCGCTGACAGGCACGCGCGCAGCGCTTTTCGGCGTTGCCACCCGCTGCTCGTCGCGCATATGCGAATGAACAGCGGGATGACCTCGCGGCTTACTGCTGAAGGGATGCCGGCATTGCGTCGTCTCTGGCGCGCCCGGCGTTGACCGCGCGCAGGCTGGCGATGTACTCAGCCGGGTAGAGCATTGTATTGTCAGGGGCCTTCAGGCCCATGTACTGCGCAACTTCGCCAACCCATCTGTTGCAGTTATAGAGCACGGCATGCCAAGCCGTCGGCTTCCGCTGCTTCTGCCTGATATAGGCCGCTACCCGTTGATACTGGGCTTCGGTCAACAGAACCCGGTACCGCGCCGAGATGTATTCATCCTCCAGGTCGCCGTCGCTGGGGCCTGTCTCCGCTGGAACGGGAAGGACGTGCCCGACAGACCAGAGCTGCGGGCCTTCGCCGGCCGGATGCAGGCCGGCAACCTGATCTGCMMGAACCTGGCCGACTTCGCCCCGTGCGTTCAGCCGGCCATAGACGAKAAAGGTATGGCCGTAGCTCAGTGCATAGCGCGACCGAAACTCGACGAAGTACTGACCGCTTCGCTGGTCAGCCTGCCGTCGGGAGTGCCGGGATGTCGTCCTGCCGACCGAGCCGGTCGCCCGTGGGTCGGGCGCGATAGCCTCATCGCTGGCCTCGGGAGGAGGCAGGTAGCGATCCTCCTGGGCACTGGCAGGAGCCAGCCAGAGAGGCAAAGAAATGGCAGCAGCACAAGCAAAGAGAATGCTGGCGCGCGCCAGATTGTTTGATTTGTTCCGCATCGCAGAGCTCCGGTTTCCGGAAGAAGAACAGCCTCGGCGATAGGCACGACAACAGCAGTAGCCGTGTCATCAAACTCCCGGAAGAGTTTCTAATCAAATGAAGAAAACGGCCGGATTGTTCCGGCCGTTTTCAGAATATCGAGCGTCAGCCCTTCGTAACGATCGKAGAAGCAACTGGAGGGGGAGCCTTCCCCTTGCCCTTGCCAATACCATAAGTGGTGCAGCCACCAACGCCCACCAACGCAACGGATACAGCCAAGATCATAAGCTTTTTCATTGATTCGCCCTCGTTGAGAACATTGCAACTATGACTGAAACAAGTTCGGCTACTAGTGCGGATGCGCAACACCAAACCCACTTCCTTGCCCCGGATCGCGGCAGTGCGGCACAACGTCGAGTATTCCAAATATCCTCAGCACTTTCAATCGGCTAAGGCCGGGTTTTGCTGGAGCGAAGACGTTCGTGGTTTCCGGGGGCTGAACCGTCCGAAGGTGCTCTAGCGTCCTCGATGCTTCGCTCATTGTTCCCGAGCAACGCCCTTAACCGCTGGAGTTCATTCTTCGTCCAGGCGAAGTCGAGTCATGCAAAGTCGAAGCTAGAGAACTCTTAGCCCGCCGCCAGAATAGACATGGATCCTTCGCCGCACAGCGTACTGGTAGCGATAATATCGCCACCAACGCGCGACGAGCGCATCGGTATGTCACCTGACCTTCATCACTCGGTTGACCGGGCCGATCGCAAAGGTGGTTCCCTTGCGGAGTACTCGGCAAAATGCCTGGGCAGATCCGGCGTTCTCCGCCGCTTCACCCTCTTGGGAGCCAGAGCGACGGAGCCCTCTGCGCGCGCAGGTCGCGAGACTGTGACCTTGCCCTCAGGCGTGGAACCTTGGCATGACGCGCCCGGTCCGCGCCATGTAGTCGCCATATTCCGCACCGAACGCATCGAGCATCAGGCGCTCTTCCTGGCCGACGCGGAAGAAGTACAACGTTCCAAAGCCGACCAGGCCGGACAGCCCGGCGATAAAGTTGGGCAGCAGGAGAGCCTGGGCAATCGCCCACAGCCAGAACGCCGAATACATGGGGTGCCGGACATAGCGGTACACGCCCTCCGTCACGAGCCGATGGCTCTCGCGGAGATCCAGAGACACGGACCAGTTGCGGCCGAGAGCCCGGTGCGTGAGGTGGAACAGGATGAGCGCCGCGATCGTGGCGAAGGCTCCGAGCCAGGCGAGAGCCGGCTGGAACGGGTAGTTCGCAAAGCGCGGGAATCCGGTCGCGACATAGATGAACGGCAAGAGTCCAAGGCCCGTGAACGAAATGCTCAGCAGGATGATTTCCCGCAACCCGCGAGCGCTCCGGGAAACCGGGGTCCGGCGGGCGCGTCGCTCATGCGGAATGCGGATGATGTACCAGCCAACGGCAAGCAGGGCGTAGATCGCCTTGGCGATGCTCAGGGTCATCGCTTGGCGACCTCGGTGCTGTGATCGCCCGTCAGGGCCGGGGAGGGGGAAACGAGAAATCGACCGTCGGCATCGAGTGCTTGCATGGCACCTTCCTTGGCATTGACCTGTTGTTCTGCAAAGAGCGGCCCGCAGACGAACATGAAATAATCATACGGCGCGCGCCGATCATTGCCCCTGACGAACTGGCAATGCATCCGGTACCAGTTCTTGCGAATGCGGGGATAGCGGGCCGGATCAATCATGCGCCTGATGCTGACGCTGCGAATGATCGGTGAGCCCGTGGCGGCCAGACCCATCAGCGGCAGAGGATCGGCCCGGTAGAAATTCATCACGTCCGAGCGCGCCTGGTAGTCGGCCCAGAACACGGCGCGGCAGGCGCTCACGCGCTCGACCGCGGCGCGGAAACGACGGGCGGCGCGATGAAGCCCGATCTTGAGGGTCGACGATCCTACGGACAGAAACGTGAGGCGAGGACGATCGTCCTGCTMCTCGAGACCGAGCTCGATGGCGTGGTCGATGAGATCGATCGCAAGCACGGCTCCAAGGCTATGTCCGACGACGAGAATCTCGTCCACCGAGCCGCTGCCCCTGGCCTCGACAATATCGGCAGCAACGCGTCGCAGGCGCCCTTCGAGGATCGGATCGCCCCGCCGGATGTACTGGCGGGCAAAGATCCAGTCGTCAAAGAGAAGCCCCAGATAAACCCAACGATCGGCGGCGAGAAACCAGAGGAGGAAGGCGCCGATTGCTGCCAGTGCTCCAATCGCGCTGGAGTCGGTGGCTCGCGCCAGGGCCACCCCGCCAGCAAGCGAAAACGCAACAATGATCGCCAGAATCAAGAATGGATAGAGGAAGAACATCGCGTAGCGCCAACTGGCGCGCAGATAGCCCCAGAGCGCTCCGGCCACGATAAAATCGACGAAGGCGAGGAGGCCCTGAGGAATGCGCCACCATATCGGGCGCCTGTTCGTGGCCTCCACCACATCGTCCCATCTGATTGCGCAATACTCGGTTTCGACCCGCCAGTTGGGGCCGGTCGTGAGCACTTGCCAGGTCGAGACGTCATCGCTGTTGGTAGGCTCCGACGAAACCACGGCGGCCGCCCACGCACGCTCAAAACGTCGCGTTTCCCTGACAAAGCGACCATGCACGACCGCGGGCTGCGCATGATCGTAGCCGCCGATGTGATACACGCGACGCCTGAAAACATTCGAATCCGCCATCGCCGGCTATCCTGCTCCCAATGCGTGGCCTGCGCTGTTTGTTAGTGGATCGCCGGCACTTGCGCCAGCGAGCAGCGATTCAACCGAGGGCGCATGTGGACTACTCAGACGACGTCACTTTGTGCTCGCGAAAGGCGATCGGCCCCTTCGTACGAGCAGAAGCTCCCATTTCTCAGGACGTAGAGGCTCTCCGCCGGGGGTATTGGCCTATGGAATGAGTGACCACGGATGAAGTGCTCGGCGAGGGCGTGCCGTCATGAGGCGGGCATGATCGGGCAGACAGTCGCGGTCCTTCTGCCTGATTCGCTCGAACAGTGTCCGCTGCGTATAGGGTGCTACCGCCCGGTCCCAGCATAGCCGAGCCCGCGCGATATCTCGTCTGCGGCCTCCATGACCTGCTCCGCCATGAGCTTGATCATCTCGGGTGTCAGCCGGGCCGATGGCCCCGATACGCCAACCGCAGCCTCGACCACGCCGTCGGCGCGCCTGATCGGGGCCGCCAATCCATAGACGGCGCCGCGCCATTCGCCGAGGTTGACGGCATAGCCTTGCGAGCGGACCGCTGACAGTTCGGGCTCGAGCCCTTCAAGGCTATTGATGGTCCTTGGCGTGAAGGCGAGAAGATTTCGCCCAATCTCTTCGATGACATGCGAGGGTTGAAACGCGAGAATCGCCTTTCCGATCGCAACCGCGTGGGCCGGAGCCTTGCCGCCAACATCGGAGCTGGCAAGAAGCGGCTCGGGGCTATCGATTTTATCGATATAGATCACATCGGCCCCAGCGAGGACCGACAGGTGTACGGTTTCGCGCGTGCGCAGGGCGAGTTCGGAGAGGTGGCGCTGCGCTTCCCGCTTCAGCTCAAGTCGGGCGAACAGGCCGACCCCCAGCCCCCACAATTTCAGTGATAGCCCACACCGCCCTGTGTCGGGCTCGCGGGCGAGATAGCCCGCATGCTCAAAGACGGCCAAAGCGCTTTGAACGTGGCTTTCGCCCAGTTCGGTCTGCTCCGCCAGATCACGAACGCTCCTCGGCTGATCGCTCTTGGCCAAGGCTTCAAGAATCATCAGGCCGTCTTGAAGTGTTCTGTCCATAGGGCGGGGCACCAGTCTCCCAGATCCGAACGGCATTCCAGACGTCAGGGCGCGTGTCGTTCACGCTCTCCTGCCGATTTCAACCAGTATTCATGTCTGCAACAGCATGAAACCTGCCCGAAACAACAGTGAAGAGCAAGGGCAGCGACGGACCGCGCGAGCCTGCCGTTGCGAGGACCGGACGGTGCTTGTACGGCCGGTGCGTCAGGATGTCGTGGCCGGCTAAGTTAAGCCCGGCGAAGAGCGGTTTCAGGTCCGGGCGCCACTCTCGAACCAGAGAGGGGGCCGGCATCGAGCGCCAGCGGGCTCGGCAGCGCCATCAGCTTTCCAGGAGCTCCAGCAGGAAATAAGTCGTCGGGCCGGTCGGGAGATCGTTCGACAGGCKAAAGGAAACCGGGCCTGCGCCACGGGTGATCGGCGGTTTCACCGTTCCGTCGAGAGAGACAGGTGAGAGCTGCCATCGCGGCGCCGTCCTGTTGATCCGCAGATCGACCTGCCCTTTGCGGATCAGGACCGGAAGCCGCCCGAAATCCTCGATGACCTTCTCCTGCCGGTCGCGGAAGGTCATGCCGGTGTTGCGGGCATCGGTGGCGAAGATCAGCAGGAAGCGGCTGCCCTTTGCGAGGGAGGCCGGCCTGTCGAGCGAGGCCAGGGCGACGAGGCCATCACCCTCCGCGGTTTCGACGCTCATCGTTCCCA
This sequence comes from Allobosea sp. 05T439, assembly GCF_056396005.1. Taxonomy (NCBI): domain Bacteria; kingdom Pseudomonadati; phylum Pseudomonadota; class Alphaproteobacteria; order Hyphomicrobiales; family Alloboseaceae; genus Allobosea; species Allobosea sp. 05T439. Next base: position 84,235 of record NZ_JBFTKP010000013.1, read on the forward strand.
GCCTGGCCGGCAGGCTCTGCGCGGAGAAGGCGAGGGCCTCCGTCGCGGGCGTCGAAACGCGCAACTGCCGGCTTGGGCGGTTCAGGACGATCTCGCCGGTGTCGCTCTGGTAGAGCCCCGCCGCGATATCGGTGGCATTTCCGTGCGGGAGCGCGCCGCTCTTCTTCAGCCTGTCGATGATCGCAGCCGTGCGATTGGCGTCGCGAGGCTGAAGAACGGCGATCTGTTCGCCGATGCGGTCGGCAGCCTGCAATCCGATCCGCCCGACCAGAGCCAGATCCGTCAGATTCTCAGGCTCGCGGGCCTGCATGTCCGGGCCGAGATCATCCTCGCCGCGAACCGCGAACGGGATCCTGATCCGGGAGGTGGAGACATCGCCGCGCCTGAACAGGAGTGCGGAGAGGGTCTCGCCGGCGCGGGCCACGGGGTCGAGTGCGATCGCGTAGGGCAGCATGGCCCGCTTGTGCGGATACGGCTCGCCATAGGCGAGGATGATCGGGCCGTGGGCGTGCCGGCAGAGCACGTCCCAGCCCTGCAGTGCGGCGTAGGCCGGAAAGACGAGCCCGCCCTCGTAGCGATAGCGATTCCAGAACAGGTGATCGTATTCGCTGACGATGAAGGGTTTTCCGAGCCAGCGCGCCGCCGCGATCATGCGCATCGCATTGGCTCCGTCGCCGACCGAGCTCTGCTGGAGCAGCTTGCTGCCGGGCGCATAGCCCCCGATCCAGTCGTGATAGGTATTCATCGTCACGGCTTCGAGGCCACGCCTGCTGAGGGCGGTCTGGATCGTCGGCCAGTTATTGTAGGTGCTGATCAGGCCCTTGTAGCCAAGCGTGCGTAGCGCCTGGCTCATCCTTGCGGCGGATTCGGTCTCGACCTCGATGAAGAAGGCCTGCAGGTCGCGCATGCGCGCGCTATCTGCGTAACGGTTGCCGGGCAGTGCGATCGAGCCATTCTCCAGTCGCTCGGTCCAGCCGAGCCCGCCCCAGGCCTTCGAAAGAGCAGCCGTCGACGCATAGCGCTTCGCCAGCCAGCGATTGAAGGGGGCCGCGAGCATCGCGTCATACGGTGGCTTGCCGGGCCGGTCCTGCACGACGCCCTCGAACTCGATGCCGTTCTCATTGACCAGGATGACCAGCGCCAGCGCATCGTCATGGATCGGCGCGATGCCGGTATGGGGATTGACCCGTGCGAGGAATTTTTCGGTGAAGGTCTTCCAATGGGCGAAGGCTGCGGCGTCGAGATGCAGCGCGAGCTTGAGGTTGCCGGCTGGATCCCAGCGGTCGTCATGGCCGCCATAGGCGCCGCGCCACGAGGTCATTCCGTCGATGATCCAGTAGATGCCATTCCGCTTCAGCGCGGCGAGCAGATAATGGATGCGGTCGAGCGTGTCGGGGTCGAAATCGAAATCCTTGCCCCGGCCAGACATCAGCGATGCGTCAAGGAAGGTTAGCCGGGCGATGTTGTAGCCGTGGCGCGCGAGCTGCTCTGCGTAGCGGTCGGCCCCGGCGCGATCAGGGAAGCCGCCCGAGGCAGGGCTCCATGCCAGAGAGGCGCAGAACAGGCGTTCCGGTTCTTCGGGCGCCTGGGCGAGGGCGAGACGGCCGTCCTGCCGCGCCACCACCCGCTGGCCCGCGCCGATCGAGCCCTTTGGCCCGATCGCCCGGCTGGGCAGGAGCGCGGAGAAGTCGAGCGGGCTGCCGGGGCGGATCTCCAGCGACACTTCGCGAACGGGCAGCCATTGGTCGGCGGCGATGGCGCAAGGCGCGGTGGCGGTAAGCGCCAGCACCGCAGCCAATGAGGAAAGCAGTCTCTTCATGCCGACCAATCCCTATCCGGCGAACCCTGGACGATCCCGCTGCGCCCTTCAGGGCCGCGACGGGCCGTGCAGGATGTAGGATTTGGTGAGGCCTGCGATCTTCTCCCGGACCAGATTCGCCCCAGGCGCATAGGAGCGGAACTCCTTCAAGGTCAGGATCTGAATCTCCTCGAAATACTCCCGGATGTGCTCCTCGGAGGGTTTGGACAGGAAGCGCCACGGCGACAGCCTGACGGCATTGCGGGCGAGCGGACGCGGCAGCCAGTGGAGGGCTGGGCAGAAGAAATGCGGTTCGATGGGGAAGACGAAGGCCGGCGTCTGGATGAAGTAGTAGTTCGAGACGCGGTTGATCTCGCGCACGAGATTGGCTCGTTTGGCCGGCGGCACGTGCTCGATCACCGAGTTGCACACCGCCACGTCGAACGACTTGTCCTCGAAGGGAAGGCGGTCTCCGTCATAGACGATGACCTTCACATCGCCGAACGAGCCGGTGAACGAGCGCGCCTGGCCGTCGTCGCGGATGTTGACCAGCGTCAGGTCCTTGGGAACGTCGGCCGGGTCGAGCTTTTCCCAGAAGTGCCTGGAGCCGCCGACGTCGCAGACCTTGAGCGAGGTGAATTCGGGGATGGTCTCCCGAAACAAGCCGCCGCGCCTCCTGCGGAAATATTCCGACGAGGAATGCACGATCCGGTCCCAGAGCGAAACGGTCTTCTCCACAGTGTCGTCGGTCATGAAGGGAGCTTTCCTGAGGTGTTCGTGGCTCGGCTGCGCCCGTCAGGCGGCCGTTCTCGCCGGTTCATGGATGATGCGGCTCTCGATCGGCGCGGCAGGGGGGCGCCGCCGCCGAAGGAAGCCCACAGGCAGCGCTGCGGCGTGGAAGAACCAGGCGACAACGGTGTAGAGCCCCATGCCGAGCCCACCCTTGCGAAGGCTCATCAACGCGACGATGCCGGCAAAGAGGGCGAGGACCAGCCCGAGAGCCAGCGCCTTGTCGGGCAGGAACAGCAGGATCGCGATGGAGAGCCCCCACCAGAGATAGACCGCGCTCCATAGCTTGAGCTCGGGGAGTTCCCGCAGGAGCTGGAAGAAATAGGGTTTGCCGAGCGACGCGCGCAGCAATTCGCCGACACCGTGCAGATACTTGTTCTTCCAGCGCCTCGTCAGGAGCCTGTAGGAATTGAGCGTATGGCCGAAATGCTGGACGAAGCGGCGGTCGAGCCGATGCAGTTTCCATCCGCGGCTCCGCAGGCGGATGCCGAGATCGATCTCCTCATGGCCATGCAGATTGCGGTCCGAGAGATAGCCGGCCTGCTCGATCGCGCTGCGCCGGTAGAGCCCGCCACCATTCATCCGGTCGATCGGGCCGGTTCTGTTCTCGGGTCCATTGCGCTGCACGCGTCTCGCATATTCGAGATTGGAGACCTGCATCTCCTCGACATGTCCGGTCACGCCGGCCACGGCAGGGTTCTCGACGAGAAAACGGATGGCAGCATCGAGGAAGCTGGCATCGACCAGCATGTCACCGTCGATCAGGCAGATGTACTCGTGGCGGGAATGCTGGAAGCCGAGCTGCGGCCCGATCCCGCAACTCGGGCGCGCCGGCGCGACGATCTGGGCGATCACGACCGGGTAGCCTGACGCGATCTCGACGGTGCGGTCGGACGAGCCGCTATCGGCGATGACCACCTCGCCCTGCAGGTCGCCAAGCGCCGCCAGTGCGCTCTCGATCGTCGCGGCGATGCGCTTCTCTTCGTTCAGGGTCTTGATGATGATCGAAACGGCCAATCGGGCCTCCAGTGTCGATACGAGCGCCACGACGTCAGAAATCGGTGAGCAGCCTGCTCCAGCTTTCCGATGCAAGGCCGCCGAAATAGATCTCGTTGCGGAGCGTGGCGTCCTTGATCTCGGCATGGCGCGTGACAAGGCAGAAATAGCCGCGGTGCTTGAAGGACAGCCAGCGCTGCCGCGATATTGCGTTCATCAGGAATGGCTGCGCCATCCCGTTCGCCTGGGCATAGCCCTCTGCGTCCAGATGCGCGAACATCTGGCCGGTGACGTCAAACTCGTGGCCCGCGGCGCATAGGAGGTTCAGGACGTTGGCTTCCCGACCCGTCTTGCCGAAGAAGAGGAAGGCGCCGATCACGCGGCCGTCCTCGGCGATTACGGTCCTGTACTGCAGGGAGCCGAGGCCCTGGTTCAGCGCGGCGACGCCGACGAGCCAGTCGAACTCKGGCTTTGACCAGACCGGCCGGATCGGAAAGCGTTCCATCATCGGGCCGGCGCAGCGGAAGAACTCGTCCGGACTGGCACTGATCGTCCGGCAGCCCGCCGCCGCGGCCGGGATCAGCGAGCGCCTTCCCCGGCGCAGCAGCCCATCGAACAGGCCGAGAAGGCGCAGGACGCCAGGGGACCGCAACAGCGGCACGTAGCGGCTCCACGCGATCGCCCCGGCAGCAAGCGGCCGGAACGTGCGCTGCCATTCGAGGCTCTGTACCGGCAGAACCACACCGCCTCCGGCAACCCAGTGATCGGCGCTGACCGGCGAGGCATTGTCGGAGAAGCAGAGATCCTGCCGGGCCGCGCGCATCTGCCGGGCAAGGCGCGCAGCTCCTGCCGCGCCCTCCTTCCCATCCGCCATGAAGGCGCAGAGAACCTTGGCGATGATCGGACGACCATGGACGGTGAATTCCATGGGAAGGGCAAGGATGGCGCTGGCAACGTTGCCGGCAGCACTGTCATAGACGATGCTGCCATGCTCCGGCCGGTAATGCGGGCTGCCGAAGAAGACCGTCTCGAGATATCCTTCCAGATCCGGCGCGACCTCGCTCTTGTGGCTACGGAAGGTCTTGCTGAACAGTCTTGCGATGATTGGGATATCGCGCTTCGTMATCGGGCGGACGCCACAACCGCGCGGAGGGCTCTCCTCGCCATTGGTCGGGCGGGATGACTGCAGATTCTGTTGCAGGTCAGCGTCCATGCGCGATCCCCGCAGAGAGACCTTGCTTGCGCGCCTCCTCCCTGTCCCTGTTCACGACATGCAGGAGTGCCCCCCAGGCCGCAGCCACCATGGCGATCTCGATCACGTAGAATGAAACGAAAGTCCCGGTGGGCGGGGCATACCAGGTCGCGCAGGCGGCAACCGCAGCGCCAATGACGCTGCCAAGTCCCATGACCGCGGCGCGGGTCGGCTGGTGGCCCGACGCTCCGAGCGCCTCAACCGCCACGGACCACATCGCCAGCGGTATCACCACCCAGCAGAGAGCCCTGACGAAGGAGACGAGCGAGACATAGTCCTTGCCGAACAGATAGGGCAGGACCGGCGCCAGCACGAAGACGGCGATCGCCGCCGCGATGCTGATCGCGGTGGCTGCAATGAGAACCTTCCTGACGCGGGGCAGGGCGTGCTGAAGGCCAGCCTCCGTCGCCTTGGCCGAACCCGGGTAGACCAGGCGATTGAGCGCCTCGACCGAGAGATAGCTGCTTTCCAGCATCCGTCGCGCCACGCTGTAGCTCGCCACGATTTCCGCTGTCGCGACGAGGCTGAGCACGAGCAGGTCGGCGTTCTGCCGGATCGCCCGCAGGATGAAGGGAATGCTGAAATAGAGCCCGAGCGGCAGCTCTTCGCGCACGATCCGGTATTTCGGCTGGCCCAGCCCGCGAATGGCGCGCCAGCATGCCAGCGCAACCAGTACATGGCAGGCAAACTGCCACAGCACCCAGGTCGCGAGCGTCGAAACACCGAAGACGATGCAGGCAAGGCAGGCGGCGATCGTCCGCGCGATGGCGAAGCTGACCACCACCGTGTTGGCCGAGCCGAAATCGGAATGGGCGATGAAGATCTGCTCGGCCAGCACGATGATGCGGACCAGCATGATATTCGTGACGAGCATCAGGGTGATCACTGCGACATTCGTCGCCGGATCGCTGGAGAGCGTGAAGAAGAAGGGCAGAGCCACCGCCCCGAGCAGGACCAGGAACACACCGCTGGCGGCCGTCAGGATGATGTTGTGGCCAAGCATGTCCGGATAGATCGCCCGGTCGCGCGCCACGCGGCGAACCAGGCATTCCATGGCACCGAGCCCGCACATATGGACCGCGATGTTCGAAATCGCGGTGATGGCGACGAAGAGGCTGAACTCATGGACGCCGAGCCAGCGGGCCAGGATGGCGAAGGTCAGAAGCTGTGCGGCGGAACTGATGACAAGGCTGCCGCCTGACGCGGCATAGGACACGAGCATAGGCAGAAACGCTCTGCGATGACTCGATCCTTTCGCGTTATCCGAAGCCATCCGGTCCTGCCTTTGACAACAACCGAGATAGCGGCACTCGGTGGCGTCCACCATCGACAATACGGCCAGTAACACGCAGAAATGATTGTGCGGTTAACACCCTCCGTTCACTTCATTTCAGCCTCCGTTTACCTGACCGCCATAGTTTCTCGCGGATGAATAAGGCGCTCAGCAAGGGAAGGGGCGTTCATGCCGCGCACAGTGTTGGATTTCGACGGCAAGCCCCGGCCCGGCCTGCATCGCTTCATGGGGGTGAGCCTGGAGCTGGCGCCTGACGTTCTCGTGCCGCGCCAGGAAACCGAACTCCTCGGCCAGAGAGCAGTCGCGATCCTTCGCGAACGGGCCGCTGCGGAGCCGATCGTGGTCGACATGTGCTGTGGCTCGGGCAATCTCGCTTTGGCGATCGCAGCCGAGATTCCGTCGGCGCGCGTCTGGGCCGCTGATCTGACCGACAGCACCGTCGAGCTCGCCCGCCGAAACGCTGAGCGCCTGGCATTTGAGCACCGTGTCACCATCAGGCAGGGAGATCTGTTCTCCGCTCTCGCAGGCGATGGCCTGGAGGGTGCCGTCGACCTGATCGTCTGCAACCCGCCCTATATCTCCACGTCGCGCCTCGAGGGGGAAAGCGCCCATTTGCTCGAGGCCGAGCCGCGCGAAGCCTTTGACGGCGGCCCTTATGGCATATCGATCCACCAGCGCGTGATCCGGGATGCCGTAGCCTTCCTCAAGCCGGGCGGCTGGCTGCTGTTCGAATTCGGCGAGGGCCAGGATAGGCAAGCGGCGGCGCTCATTGCCAGGACCAAGGCCTACGAATCCATGACCTTCGCCGCGAATGAGGCGGGAACGCCGCGGGTTGCCCTTGTCCGCAAGCTCCCGGAGTTCGGGCAGGCAACGTCCGAAGCGACAGGCCGACCGGCATGAGCGAGATCCGCCCGCTGGGCGCCGCCGATATCCCGGCGGTTACGGGGCTCTTTCAAAGGATATTCCGGGATCGCGGCGTGCCTCCGCCTCCCACGCTCGCGACCTATCTGCGTCGACACTATCTCGAAGCGCCGGGTTGCGATCCCGAGATCGCCCCCCTCGTCCATGTGTCTGGTGAGGGCGACATTTCGGGTTTCGTCGGCGTCAATGTGCTGCCGATGATTCACGGCCGCCGCAAGCTGCGCGCGGCGATCTGCGGTTCCCTGATGGTCGAGCGGCGGGTGAGCGACCCGATGGCCGGCGCGCGGCTGCTCAAGACCTTTCTCGCCGGGCCGCAGGATCTCTCGTTCAGTGAAACCGCCAGCGAGATCTCTGCGCAGATGTGGACGAGGCTGCGCGGGATCACCCTGCCGCAGTACAGCCTGGACTKGGTCCGCATCATCCGGCCATCGGCCTTCATGCTGGATCTGGCAGCGAGCCGGATCGGTGCGGTGCGGCTGCTGAACCCGGTCTCCCGGGGACTCGATCGCTATCTGCGCGGCAGGATGCAGGACAATKATCTGCGCTGGTCGGGCGTGCCGGAAAACTGGCATGTCAAAGGTGGTCTCAAGGTCGCCGAAATCGATCAGCCCGGCTTTGCCGCGCTTGTCGCTCCGCTGACGGAGCAGTTCGCGCTGCGTCCGGATTGGTCAGGCGAACAACTCGCCCATATCGTCGCCGAGGCGTCCGAGAAGCCCGATTATGGCGAGGCGGTGTATGCGTCGGTCACCTCGGCCAGCGGGGCGCCGATCGGCGCCTTTCTCTATCACGCCCGCCCGGGGCGGATCGCGCGCGTCCTTCAGGTTCTTGCCAGGCCAGGGCAGGCAGGCCCGGTCATCGATTGCCTGATCGGTCACGCGGCGACACGCGGCGTTGCCGGCTTGCGCGGCCGCACGCAGCCCGCGCTGCTGGAAGCCATGCTGGGCCGGCGCATTGCCTTCACCCACATCGCATCGACAGTCGTGCATTCGCCCGATGAGGAGCTCGTTCAGGCCTTCCGCAACGGGCAGGGCTTCCTGAACGGCTTGGCGGGCGAGCATTGGAACCGCCTGAACGGCGGCAGCTTCGACTAGTTTTCGCGCACCGAAGGCGGACAGGCCGCCGCCGGTGCGCTGGCCTCAATGTGCGATCTCGTCCACCGGGCGCACGAGCTGCGGCCCCAGGTGCAGGTAGCGGGTCGCCTTGCGCTTGGCTGCAATATCGGCCCAGACCCGTTCGACCTCGACGGCCGTCAACTGGGTGGCAGTGCCGACCTCTTCGGCGGTGAGGCCGTGATTGAGCCCGTAGAGGCACAGATCCATGCGGTCATAGGGCAGCGAGAAGTAGAACTCCTCCTGCGTCTGCTCGAGGGTGTAGGTGTCGGTCGTCGGCGGCCGCCTGCGGATCTCTTCGGGGATGCCGAGATGAGCCGCCAATGCATAGACCTGGCTCTTGTAGAGATGGGCGATCGGCTTCACGTCGGCGGCACCGTCGCCGTTCTTCACGAAGAAGCCCTGATCATATTCGAGCCGGTTCGGCGTGCCGATCACGGCAAAATTCAGCCGGTCGGCGTGATAATATTCGATCTGCTTGCGCGTGCGCTGCTTCATGTTGGTGGCGGCGACGATGCCGAGATAGACGGCAGGCGGCATGCGTAGCTTCGTCTGCCGGCCTTCGGGGTCCTGAACGACCAGATACGAGATGTTGTAGCCGTCGCCCGAGAGCGAGTTGGCGATGACGATCTTGGACGCCCAACCCGGCCCATACGCGGGTACGAGCTCGCGGATGAAGCCGTCGCGTCGTTCATAGCACCCCATGGCCTGCAGCGTCGGGCCGATATCCTCGACCGCAGCCTCGATCCCGAACGTGTCGGCGACGAGCCGGCCGAGCCGGAGGCTTTCAGGATCGGAATCGTTTTCCGGCATGAACAGGCAGAAGACGTTCTTGGCGCCAACGGCGCGGACCGCCAGCGCGACGGACACGCTGGAATCGATGCCGCCGGACAGGCCGAGCACGAGCCCGCGCTTGCGCATGCCGCGCAACTGCCCACGCAGTTCGGCGACGATCCGCTCCGTCTCCGCGGCGTTGTCGATCGTCAGCGTGGCAGCCGAGAAGGCGAGCAAGCTCGGGGCAGGGGGGAGGTTCATTCCGCTGCTCCCAGCGTTTCGGCGGCCAGCCTGCGGCTGACCTTTCCGGTATCCGTCTTCGGCAGTTCGGTGCGGAACGCGATGATCCGCGGCACCATGAAATCCTCGAGATGGACAGCGCAGTGGCGAATGATGTCCCGCTCGCTCAGGCTCGCATCCGACAGGACGACGAGGGCGGCAATGGCCTGGCCGAGCACCGGGTCGGGCACGCCCATCACCACCGCTTCGGCGATGCCGGGATGGCCGTGCAGCACCGCTTCCACTTCCTTCGGAGCGACCTTCTCGCCGCGCGTCTTGATGATGTCGTCCTTGCGGCCGACGAAATAGAGGAAGCCCTCCTCGTCCGTCCGGAAGAGATCGCCGGTGTGGAGGCGCTTCTCCCAAGGGTTCGGCCCTGGGCGCAGCATCTGTGCCGTTGCCGCCTCGTTGCGCCAATACCCTTGCATGACATGCGGGCCGCGGATCACCAGCTCGCCCGGCACGCCCGGAGCCACGCGGTTGCCCTCATCGTCGACGACCAGCGCCTCGGTGTTGGGAATGGCGATCCCGACCGAGCCCGGCCGGCGGTCGAGTTCTTCCGGCGGCAGATAGGTGCAGCGCTTGCATTCCGTCAGGCCGTACATCGAATAGAGCCGTACGCCGGGGAACAGTTCACGCAGTCGAGCGATGTGGGCGGGCGGCAGGGCTGCGGCCGTGTTCGAGAGATAACGCAGGCTCGGCAGGAACCCCGGCTCGAGATCGCGCATCTGCAGGATCATCGCGGCCATMGTCGGCACGAGCGGAAAACCAGTGACATTCTCAGTGCGAATGCGCTCGAAGATCGCCTGCGGGAAGGCGAAGGACTTTTCCAGGACGAGGGTCGCCCCAAGCTTCATCGCCATGAGGAACTGGTAAAGGCCGTAGTCGAATGCCAGCGGCAAGACGTTGAGGATGATGTCGTCGGGCGTATTGCGCAGATAGGTCGTGATCGAGTCGGCCGCCGCATCGATATTGCGATGCGTCATCATCACGCCCTTGGGCCGGCCCGTGGAGCCCGAGGTGTAGATCAGCATGGCAAGGTCGATATCGATGCCGCCATGACCGACTGAAGCTGGCGAGCCCTTCAGGCAATCCTCGAAGGACACCGCGCCTTCGAGCGGCCGGCCGGCCGGCGACTGCGTCGAAGCGACAAAGAGCGCCTGCCCTGGGACCAACGCGCGCGCCTGCGTCACAACCGGCAACAGTTTCGCCTGCGTCAGGATCGCGGCGGCCTCGCAATCGCCGATGACATAGGCCAGCTTGTCGGCCTTGGTCGAGGCGTTGATCGGGCTGAAGGTCGCGCCGGCCTTGAGAACCGCGAAGATCGAGACGGCGGCTTCCCAGCAATTGTCCATGAAGACGAGGACGCGGTCGCCCCGCTTCACGCCGCTTGCGGCGAGCGTGGTGGCCAGCCGGCTGGAAAGATCATCCAGCTCGTCATAGCGCAGCCGCCTCTGGTCGGTGACCAGCGCCGTTTTCGCAGCCTGTGCGGCGGCGTTCGTGACGAGGAATTGCTCGATCCGCATGAGCCTGTTGCTCCGCCCCTAATCGTTACGCCGTGACCGGAGCGGATACTTTCGACGCGATGAAAGCCGAGATGCGATCAAGCGAATCCAGGTTTGCGGGCACGATATCGGCATCGGCCACGGTGATCCCGTAGCGATCCTCGATGAAGGCCACGAGCTCGAGCACCCCGGTGGAATCGATGACGCCGTTCTCGATCAGCGACGCCGTACCGGCGAGCTCATGGCTGGTATCGCCGAACAGGAAGTTCTCGACGACGAAGGCCTTCACGCTGTCCCTGATTGTGTCGCTCATGTCTGTTCCTTTCCCGGCCGGTTTCAGGCGGCCTCTGATCTGCGGCCGCTCGTGCCGGTGAATGTCTGCAGCCAGAGCTGCGTCGAGAGGATGCCGACAAAGGCCGCGTTGTCGCGAAAGCCGGAGGCTGGGCGCGCGCTGCATTTCTCGTGCAGCTTTGCCACGGCCTTGGGATTGAACAGGCCGCCGGCTGCGACCTGCGCCTCGCCCATGGCTGCCCGGACATAATCGGCAGCACCCGCTCCGACGAAGGAGTGACTGTCCGGCGCGCGATAGGGCTGCTTTGCCCGTCGGCTGATCGAGGGCGGCAGCAGGTCCTTGGTCGCCTCGCGCAGGATGTGCTTCTCGACAAGCCCCTTCAGCTTCATCTCGGGGGGAAGCCCGGCGGCGAACTCGACCAGCTGATGATCGAGGAAGGGGAAACGCCCCTCGATGCCATGGGCCATCGCCATGCGGTCGCCCTGGCTGGACAGGATATAGCCCGGCAGAAGGAAGCGGGCCTCCAGATACTGCGCCTGATGCAAGGGGTGCCAGCGGCTGAAGGCCTCCGGCAGACGCGAAGCGAGTTCCTCGGCCGCGTCATAGCCCGATAGCGTGGCACGCAGGTCGCCCGAGAAGAACAGCTTCGTTGCCGCCGTGCCGTCGAGCCGCGGCCGATGCGAGAACAGCGGATCGTCGAGTGCCGCACCGTTCGCCCCGAAGAACGATGCGAGATATTCTGCGGATTGTTGCCTGAGGCCAGGCAGATAGGGATAGAGCTTGCGAAACAGGTGCGGCCTGATCCGGGAGCCGGGCTGCCTGCCGCAGAAGCGCCGAACCCGGGCCTCCTTGAAGATGTCATAGCCGGCAAAGACCTCGTCCGCGCCTTCACCCGTCAGCACCACTTTCAGCCCGGCCTCGCGCACCAGGCCGGAGAGTTTGAAAAGCGGGGCAGGTGCGGTTCTGAGGATCGGCCGCTCGGTGAAGCGGATCACGTCGGGAAAGACCGCGGCGATGTCGCCCTCGCCGCAGGCGACGGAACTGTGCTGCGTCCCGAGTGCCCGGGCCATTTCCATCTGGAAGGCGCTTTCGTCATGCTCGGCGCTGTCGAAGGTGACGGAGAAAGTCCTGAGGCCGCCAGGCGCCATGCCCGCAGCAAGCGCAGAGGTGATCGAGGAATCGAGCCCGCCTGAGAGATAGGAGCCGACCGGGACATCGGCCCGCATGCGAATCCGGGTCGCCTCGGTCAGCAGGGCGCGCAGTTCCTCTGCCGCAGCGCGTTCATCGGTGTGCCGGGATGGCGCATCCCGGTCGGGATAATCCAGGCTCCAATAAGGCCGCGTCGAGACGCTGCCCTCCTGGACGATCATGAGATGCGCTGGTTCCAGCTCGAAGATGTCGCGGAAGGCCGTGCGCGGCGCGATCGGCGCCCATAATGTGAAAATCTGGTCGAGGGCGACGGGATCGATCTCTGCACTCACGCCCGGGACCTGAAGAAGCGCCTTGACCTCTGAGCCGAAATAGAACCGATCGCCCTGCCTTGTATAGAACAGCGGCCGGACGCCCATGCGGTCCCGGGCCAGAACCATGCGGCGGCGCCGGCCATCCCAGAGCGCGAAGGCGAAATCGCCATTGAGGACGGACAGGCAATCCTCGCCCATCTCCTCATAGAGATGCAGGATCACCTCGGTGTCGCTCGACGTCCGGAAGCGGCGCCCCTTTGCGCGCAGCTGCTCGCGCAATTCGACATAGTTGAAGATCTCGCCGTTGAAGGCGATCGTCAGTTCACCCGTCGCATCGGACATCGGTTGCTGGCCATCCCCCAGGCCGACGATCGACAGTCGCGCATGTCCGAGACCTGCGTCCTTCGCCGTGAAGAGCCCTTGCTCGTCGGGACCGCGATGCGCAATCGCGGCCGTCATCCGTTCAAGGAGTTCCCTCCCATCCCGGACCGCGCCGAAATAGCCCCCAAATCCGCACATGCCGAGATGCTTCCAAGTCCTTCGTGTCCGGTTGAACTATAGCCAATCCTGGGCGAGCAAGCGTTAACGCTTGGGGATATCCATGCGAATGGTAAATTTCGAAGCACCCGGCAAAGCCCCAAGTTCTTGATTAGACTTCGGATCAAGGCCGAAGATCGACGTCCCAAGGGATCTGATGACGCAGCTGGACTTTGCCGCAAGATCGAGGGCCGGATTGTCGTTCCCGGATGCGGTGTTCTCGTTGCGATTAACGTAAAATTCAGGGCCGGAGCATACCCCTAGGGCATGTTTACGGGGGATAGGCGCGTCTCTTCCGTCTAGAGTTGCGTGCTGAGGGCGAAGCGGATGTACGGGCCGAAGGAGTCGGAGCAGCGACAAGCGCCTCTGCCGACAGGCCATTCCCGGATTCGCTCGGAATCGCTGCGCGATGATGCAGCCTCGTCTTCTGGCGCACGCTCCGATCCGTCGTCTCACTCCCCGCAGTCGAGCCGGGCGCAAGGTTCATTCGGGAGTGGAAGCCCGATTGCCCGTCTCCGCTTGCTCGCCGATGTCGGGGCCGACGACATCCTCGTCTGGCTGCGGCGGGGAATAGGCATGATCGTTGCCGCCATCGTCATCTGCGTCGCCACGGCGCTGGTCTATGCGGTGACGACGCCGCCTCGTTATACCGTCTACACCGATATCCTCATTGATCCCTCGAACCTGAACGTCGTCCGGGACGACGTCTTCACGACCAATCCGCAGCGTGATGCACAACTGCTCGAGGTCGAGAGCAAGCTCAGGGTCCTGACCTCGCGCAACGTCCTGGCACGGGTCATAGACCGGCTCGACCTGACCAATGATCCGGAGTTCGTGCAGCCTGGCTATCTGTCGGCGCTCAGGAGCCTGATCTCGTCCAGGGATGCCAGTCAGGACAATCGCCTTGCCGTGATGCGTGCGTTGGCCGAACGGGTCGAGGCGCGGCGCGAGGAGCGCTCCTTCGTCGTGGTCATGAAGCTCTGGGCGGAAGACCCCGAGAAGGCTGTCGCGATATCCAACGCGATTGTCGAAGCCTTCGAGGCCGAGCTTTTCCAGTCAGCGGCCGAAAGCGCCGGCCGGGTGGTGAAGAACCTCAATAACCGCCTGGATGAGCTGCGCCGCAACGTGACCGAGGCGGAGCGGAGGGTGGAGGATTTCCGGCGTGCGAAAKGGCTGCAGTCCAATAATGGCGAGCTCGTCAGCACGCGGCTCTCGGGCGAGCTCAATACGCAGGTTCTGGATGCACAGCAGCGCTTCATTCAGGCGGAATCGCGCTACAGGCAGATGAGTGCAGCGATCGCAGAGCGGCGGGCAGCCAGCGCGTCGATCTTCGATTCCGCGACCATGACGAGTCTGCGAGCGCAGTATAATACGCTGCAGCAGCAGATCGGGTCGATCAGGGCGACCTTTGGCGCGCGCCATCCGCAGCTGATCACAGCATTATCCGAACAGCAGGTGCTCGAAGGAGCACTGTCCCGCGAAGCCCGCCGCATCTTCGAAGGCGCGAAGGCCGACTTCAACAGGGAACAGACGACGCTCAGAGTACTGCAGGACAAGGCGGGCGACGGGAAGTCGAACGTCTTCACCGACAACGACGCCGAAGTGCAGCTGCGCGATCTACAGCGCGACGCGCGCGCCAAGGCGGCGATCTACGAAACCCACCTGGCGCGTGCCCAGCAGATCGGTGAGCGCCAGCAGATCGACACCAGCAATGTGCGTGTGATCTCGTCACCGATGCCRCCCAAGGCGCGTAGCTGGCCACCTCGTACGTTGATCCTGCTGGCGGCGGCGGTGATGCTGGGCCTTATGCTCGGGATTGCAGCGGCCCTGGCGCGTGGGGCCTGGACCTATATCCGTCACCCGCAGCCCGCGGCTGCTTGAGGGGCGGCCATGGGAAGCGCCGCCAAGGGGGAGGCAGATCGAGGAGAGAAGCTGAGGGAGACTGTCGGCACCGCCCTGTTCATGGCGATCTTCCTGTTCTTCTGGATTTCCCTCAATCCCTTCGTCGACCTGACCGGCGAGGCCGTGCTGGACCCCAGCGCCGGCAACTCCAACCTGATGAACCAAGTCGTGTCGCTGCTGCTGTTCGCGGGCACGCTCGCCTACGGTTTGCTTCACCCGATGCGCAGCATCATCCTGCAGCCGCGCGTGCTGTTGGGCCTGCTGTTTGCCTGGTTCTTCCTGGTTTCGCTGATCTCGTCCTACCCCATGCTCGGGATCAAGGGGACCGTTCTCGCCGTCATGGTGACGGTCAATGCCAGCATCTATCTGCTGCTGCCGGCCTCCGAGAGGCATTTCGCCAAGATGCTGGGCATCGGTACGCTCATCATGCTGGGGGTCAGCTATTACGGCATCCTGTTCAAGCCGCTGCTGGCGATCCATCAGGCTTCCGAGCTGCGCGAGCCGATGAATGCCGGTTTGTGGCGCGGGCATTTCCCGCACAAGAACAGCGCTGCAGCGGCAATGGTGGTCGCTTCGTTCTTCGGCCTCTTCGTCATGAATGCCTGGTCGCGGATCGCGGGCATGACGATCCTGTGCCTGTCGTTCCTCTTCCTGATCAATACCGGCGGCAAGACCTCGACGGCCATGCTGCCGGCTATCCTTCTGCTCGCATGGGTCTTCGAGAAGGTTCGCTTCCTGCGCATTCCGATCGTCATCGGCGGTGTCGGGGCGTTCAACATCTTCGCGATCGGGGCTGCGGTCTTCAGGCCGCTGGGCGATTTCATCAACGAGCTCGGGATCGATGCGACTTTTACCAACCGCGCGGATATCTGGCGGTTTGCCGTCTCCGAACTCGCGGACCGGCCACTGACAGGATACGGCTTCAAGGGTTTCTGGCAGACATCGGAGCTCGTCCACAGCGGCGGCTCGATCGAAACCTGGGCGGTTGCCGCGGCAAACGGGCACAATTCCTATCTCGACGTCGCATTGATGACGGGAATCCCCGGGCTTTTGCTGACGCTGGTCTGGCTCGTCGTCCTGCCGCTCCGCAACATTTCGCGGCTGGAACCCGACGCCGAGCACTCGCATCTGACTCGGCTCTTCACCCGCATCTKGCTCTACGCCATCTTCAATGCCGGCCTCGAGAGCCTGTTCTTCGAAGGTGGCAACTCGCTTTGGTTCACCTTGCTGTTCGCGCTTTACGGCCTGTCCCTGCAGGCCTCGGCCGCGCTGGCGCCGGAGCGCCGGACCCAGCCGGAAGGGGCCGTCGCGCATGCCTAGCGTATCCGAACGCCTTGGAGCGAAGGTCGACAGCCTGAGCAACCGGCTGATCTGGGGGCTTGCGGGCTCCAGGCGCCGCCTGGAGACGGACACCCCGCTGGTCTCCTTCACCTTCGACGATGTTCCAGATTCTGCCCGTAGCGAGGGAGCATCGATCCTCGAGAAATATGGCGTGCGTGGCACGTTCTATATCGCCGGAGGGCTTGCGGGGCAGGTCGAGCCGAACCGGGTGCTGATAACACCGGACGGGTGCCGGGATCTCGCCGAACGCGGTCACGAAATCGGCTGCCACACCTTCTCGCATCGCAGGATCCGCGACATTCCCGGCGCCGATCTGTCGCGCGATCTGGACCGCAATGCCGACTATCTCGCGCAAGCCGGCATTTCCGCGGAGCCGGCCAATTTCGCCTTTCCCTACAATGCGGCATGGCCTCTGGCGCGACCCGAATTCCGCCGGCGCTTCCGCACATGCCGCGGGGCCGGCGAAGCCATCAATCGCGGTGCGGTCGATCCCCTGATGCTCAAGGCCGTCGAGATTCGCCAGCCCGATCCGGAGGCGCGCGCCCTGACACGCTGGATCGACGAGGTGGTCGCCATGCCCGGCTGGCTCGTCTTCTTCACGCATGACATCGCACCCAACCCGACATCCTATGGGTGTACGCTGGGCACATTCGAGCATCTGGTGCGTCACGCGGTCGAGCGCGGATGCGCGGTCCAGCCTGTCGATCGCATTCTGGATCGGATCGGCTGGTGAGGAGCCGGGACGTGGCAAAACCCCAACCTGCCGGGAAGCGCCTGCTGGCGATCAATAACTATTTCTACCGCCGCGGCGGGGCCGAGGCGGTCTTCTTCGACCACATGACCATGTTCGAAAGGATCGGTTGGGATGTCGTCCCCTTTGCCATGCAGCATGAGGACAATGAACCCTCGCCATGGTCAGACTATTTCGTGTCGGAGATCGAATATGGTCGCCAGACGAGCCCGTTGCGAAAGGTCGTCCAAGCAGCAAGCATCATCTACTCCGTCGAAGCGCAACGGAATATCGCGCGACTGATCGAGCAGGCGCGCCCCTCGGTCGCCCACGCCCATAACGTCTACCACCACCTCTCCCCGGCGATCTTCTCCACCTTGAAGTCAGCTGGCATTCCGGTGGTGATGACGGCGCATGACCTGAAGCTCGCCTGTCCGTCCTACAAGATGCTGCGCGATGGAAAAATCTGCGAGGATTGCCGCGGCGGCCACATCTACAATGTCCTGCGCCATCGCTGCATCAAGGGATCCGTGCCGTACAGCACCCTGGTCCTGGCGGAAACTCTGGTGCATCGCTCGCTCGGCCTTTACCGGGACAAGCTCGACCGCATCGTCGTTCCCAGCCGCTTCTATCTGGAGAAGCTGGTCGAATGGGGCTGGCCCCGCGAGCAGCTGGAATACATACCGAATTTCGTCGATGTCGAGCGTTACAGCAGCGACTGGGAGGAGGGCGATTATTTCGTCTTCGCCGGCCGCCTCGCGCCCGAGAAAGGGCTGGCGACCTTGATCAAGGCCGTCGCTCTCTCGAAGCAGCGGCTCATCGTGGCCGGCACTGGGCCCGATGAAGCGGCCCTTCGCCAGTGCGCCGATGAAACCGGCGCGGACGTGAGCTTCGTGGGGCACTTGTCAGGGCAGGACCTGCACCGCCTGATCGGACAATCCCGAGCGCTGGTGCTGCCCTCCGAATGGTATGAGAACGCCCCGATCAGCATCCTGGAAGCCTATGCGCTGGGACGTCCCGTGCTGGGTGCCGCCATCGGCGGCATCCCGGAGATGATCCGGGAGAAAGAAACCGGAATGCTGGTGACCTCGGGAGACGCGCAGGATCTCGCGCAGAAACTGGGAGATCTGGCCGCGCTCCCGGCGGCCGAGCGCGCGAGGATGGGAGCGGCGGGGCGCAAATGGATCGCAGCCGACTTCTCCGCCGCCGCCTTTCGCGACCGGACGCTGAACCTCTATGCCGCGCTCGGGGCCGCCTGAAAGGCGACGAGGCAAAAAGCGATGTAAAGGTTAATAATTGGAAAACACGCCGCGCGCCGGGCTGTCTATTGCGGATGGCAGCCCGCATTCTATAAAATTCATCGAAATCAGGTAGAGGGATTTTCCAGAACACCGGATTCCACTCTCTACCTTCCCAAGAGGAATCTCTCCGAGGTCCGGCGCCGAGCTGAAAGCGCAACGGTCTTCGGCATTGTCGTTCAAGACCGGCCGGGCAGCAATCGGCGGAGGCGTCATTGACCAGTCTTCCTCTTGAGGTGCCTCCCGCACAGCCGGTGGCTATGGCAAGTCAGGATATTCCACGGCGTGTCATTTTCCTCGGACTCCGCGGCATCCCCAATGTTCAGGGCGGCGTAGAGAAACATGTCGAGATGCTGGCCGGCGAGATGGCCGCATGCGGCTGGAACGTCGAAGTCATCGGCCGGCACCGTTACCTGCCGTCTCCGCCTTCTCCCGCGAACGGTATCCGTGTCTTCTCGCTCTGGGCCCCCCGCAAGATGGCGCTGGAGGCCATCGTCCATACCTTCCTGGGCGTCTGTTTCGCGGCGGTGCGCCGGCCGGACATCCTGCACATTCATGCGGTTGGCCCGGCATTGATGGTGCCTCTCGCCCGTCTCCTGGGCATGAAGGTGGTCGTGACCCATCACGGCTATGATTACGACCGGCAGAAATGGGGCGGCGTTGCCCGGCGCGCCCTAAGACTTGGCGAGTATCTCGGCATGCGCCTGTCCCATGGCCGGATCGCGGTCTCGCGCGAGGTCGCCCAGACCATGAGCTCCCGCTACGATACGCCGGTCAGCTTCGTGCCGAATGGTGTGGCCATCTCCCGGGGCGCGCATCGGACTGGCGTCCTGGCGGAGTTTGGCCTGCAGCCCAAGCGTTATGTCCTGCTTGCCGCCCGCCTCGTTCCGGAGAAGCGGCAAACGGACCTCATCGAAGCATTTGCGCGGAGCGGGCGCTCCGACCTTCGCCTGGTCCTGGCGGGTGGAGCGGAGTTTGAAACCGCCTATTCCCTGCAGGTCAGGGAGATGGCCCAGGCCGTGCCCGGCGTCGTCTTGACTGGTTTCCAGTCCGGCGACAGGCTTGCCGAACTCTTCGCCAATGCCGCGCTCTTCGTCCTGCCGTCGAGCCATGAGGGGATGCCGATCGCGCTCCTGGAGGCCATGGCGTCCGGCCTCCCGGTGCTCGCCAGCAATATCGCCGCGAACCGGGAACTTGGCCTGCCTCCGGAGGATTACTTTCCGCTTGGCGATGTCGATGCGCTCGCCGCGGCGATAATGGCAAAGATCGCCAATCCGATCAGCGAGGAGCAGGCCCGCTCCCAGATCAAGCGGGTGGAGCTGGCCTATAGCTGGCCGAACGTCGCCCAGAAGACGCTGGAGGTCTATCGGGCGCTGCTGGCGAAATAGGCGGGCTTCCATTGTGAGCGAGAGCGCGCGATAGAGCGCCAGCAGCTCGCCGCCCCACAGCCAGAGATCGACGGACCATGACATTCAGGATAGTTCTACGCGCCCTGGCATGGTTCACGCTCGCCTTCATCGCTTACGCAACCTTGTCCGCGATCGAGCTGCGTCCGAGAATCGGCGATGCCGTTCATCTCGAACGGTTCGGCGCATTCGGCCTCCTAGGTTTCCTCTTCGCCACCGCATATCCCCGGCGAATTGGGATCATACTCCTGCTGACCATCGGGATCGCAATAGGGTTGGAGCTCTTCCAGATGCTGTCACCCGACAGGCACGCGCGGCTGGGAGATGCCCTGGTCAAGATCGCCGGAGGTGTGAGCGGCGTCGCGGCGAGTTGGCTGTCTGCCCGCCTGCTGCCGCGGCTCACAACCTACCTGGATCGTGAGCGGCTCAGGGGGTAGGCGTCTCGCTGCATCCGCGGCAGCGTCGGCCAGCATGCTATCATTGTTGTGAGGAGGGTGATGCTCTCGATGATACAACTGATTGCAGCCTATTCGGACGCAGTGATCCTGATCATTTGCGGATTGTCCACTGCGGTACTGGGAGTATTGCTCGCCTCCATTGCCCGTCGCCTATGGTTTGCCCGGCCTCGGGACGCTGCCGACGAGCCCAACAAGCTCGCCGAGGTCGTTCATGGCAGTCTGCTGGCGTTCTCGGTTTTCGTGCTCGCCCTGATGCTTGCGGATGTCCGTGTAAATCTGGCGCGGGCTGATGACGCGGTTTCGCGTGAGGGCTCCTATATCGCGCGCCTCGATCGGGATCTGGCGAGTCTCGACGGGAGCGAGCCCGAGGCGGCGCGGAAGGCGCTGCGAGACTATGTCGGTGCCGTGACCCGCGATGAGTGGCATTCCCTCTCGACCGAGGATGCCGGGCTTTCTGCGACCGCTGATCGTGCGCTCGCTGCGTTGGTCCTGCAGGTGCGCAAGGTTGCGGCGGAGTATCGGGATTCGGCCTCCTCGCTGCGCGGATTGCTGGACAGGCTGGAGGAATATCGCCAGGGGCGGCTCGAAACGGCGACCAAGAGCGTGCCGGGGATTTTCTGGTGGATGATCCTGATCTTTCTGCTCGGCGCGATGCTGATGAACGGCCGCTTTTACCTGAACCCTGCCGCTCTTGCCCTGATCGCGGCGCATATGGGCGCAATCGGCATGGTGCTCGGCCTCATCATCATCATGGACGAACCGTTCAGAGGCGAAACGAGCATTTCATCGGCGCGGGTGAGCCAGGCCATCAAGAGCCCGCAATAGGCGAGGCGCTCCCAGGCGGAGCTGGACGCGCGTCTCGCAAGGCAGGCACGCCATTCCCCCAGGTACAGATCGACTGGCGTCTCCAGCTGTGGTGCATTGCGCCGGGGCTCAAAGGGAGGAGCGCGTCATGGCTACCTACGTCGTCCTCGCGAACTTCACCGATCAAGGCATCCGTAACGTCAATGACAGCGTCAAACGCCTGGAAGCATTCCGGGAGATGGCGAAATCCAAGGGGATCACCGTCAAGGACGCCTATTACACGCTCGGCAAGTATGACGTCCTCGTCACCGTGGATGCTCCCGACGAGATGAGCGCCACTGCGCTCAGTCTTGCCGTTGCCAAGCTCGGTAACATCCGCAACCAGACGATGCGGGCTTTCACCCCGGCCGAGATGACCACGATCCTCGGCAAGGTCTAAGGAGGCCGGAGCGCGGCGCGTCGTCAGGTCGCGCTGCGCTTCCGTTTCAGGGGAATCCTTCGCTTCTTTCGCGTGGTTTCCCCTGGCGGGGGCGGCTTGCCCGCACTCTCGTCATGGGGTGCGACAGCGCTGGCCACGCCCTCCAGCTCGCGCAGCAAGGCCTGCAGAGTCGCGAGTTTCTCGTCGCCAAAGCGGCTGGTGATGTCGCGGTAGATCGCTTCCGAGACCGGCGTCACCGTTTCGATCAAACTGGCGCCGGCCGGGCTGATCGAGATGATGGCGCGACGCAGATCACGCTGATCGGCCCCTCGCGTGATGAGGTGTCTGGCCTCGAGGTCGACGAGGATCCGCGACAGGCTCGGCGCGAGCAGGAACGTTGCGCGCGCGAGATCGGTCACCTCCAGGCTGGGCACCGAGTTCAGCGCCCGCAGCACCCGCCATTGCTGCTCCGTGATTTCATATTGCCGCAGCGACGGCCGAAAGCAGCGCATGACCGCTTCGCGCGCCCGCAGCAGGGACATCGGCAGGGATTTCGAGAAATGGCGAAGATGGACACGCGTCCCACCTTGCGAGGACTCATCGGGGGGTGGAGCGGGGCTTCTCAAACGTGGTCCCTTCCGGGGCGGTGCGCAGGATCAGAGCAATGCCACCATTCTAGCGGTTCGCGCCGGTAATCGCTTGCTCAAATTAATTTAACACGTTAATTTAATTTCGAACACGAGGCGGGTGCGCGGATGCCGCATATCATCGTCGAATATTCAGCCAATCTTGAGCCGGCGCTGTCGCTCCGCCGGCTGGTCGACGAATTGCACCATACAGCGCTCGCAACCGGGGTTTTCCCCATTGGCGGCCTGCGGACGCGGGCCGAACGCCGCGATATCTTCGCGATCGCCGATGGCGATCCGACCCACGGTTTTGTTGCCGTTCTGGCTCGGATCGGGGAGGGTCGGGATGCCGCGACGCGCCGGCGGGTCGCCGAAGCGCTGATGGCGACGCTCGAAGCGCAAACCGCCGACCTGTTCAGCAAGATCGGGCTCGGTCTCACAGTCGAGGTCCAGGAGATCGACGGGACGGCCTCGCTCAAGACCAACAATCTGCATGAACGCCTCGCACGCAAGGGAGGCCTCGCATGAACCGGGCCATCGATCCGAAATTCGCCAGCAATCTGATCGGGGCCGAGCGCGCCATGGCGCGCTTCCTCACCGGCGGGGTCGTTCCGCATGTCATTGCCGGAGAGCGCGTGCTCTCCGCCACGAGCGCCACCTTCGAAACGCTCGATCCGGCCACCAATGAGCATCAATGCACCATCGCCTCCGGTGGTGCAGCGGAGATCGACCGTGCGGCCCGCGCCGCCGAGGCGGCCTTCAAGGTCTGGCGCGATGTTCCAGGCGCGACGCGTCGCAAGATCCTGCATGCGATAGCGGATGCGATCGAGGCGCGAGCCGAGGAGATCGCCTTCGTCGAGAGTTGCGATACTGGCCAACCGATCCGCTATATGGCCAAGGCTGCGCTGCGCGGCGCCGAGAATTTTCGCTTCTACGCCGATCGTGCCACCGAGGCGGGCAACGGGCTTTCGCTGCCCGATACCGACCATATCAACTACACCATCCGCCAACCGATCGGCCCCGTCGGCGTGATCACGCCGTGGAACACGCCTTTCATGCTGTCGACCTGGAAGATCGCGCCGGCACTCGCCGCCGGCTGCACCGTCGTCCATAAGCCGGCCGAGTGGTCACCGCTCTCCGCGGTCATCCTGACCGAGATCATGGATGAGGTGATCCGCGCCCACGGATTGCCCGCGGGCGTCGTCAATCTGGTGCACGGGCTCGGCGAAGAGGCTGGCAAGGCCCTGACCGAGCATCCCGCGATCCGGGCAATCGCCTTCGTCGGCGAGACCACGACCGGCTCGCACATCATGGCGCAAGGCGCAAAGACGCTGAAACGCGTGCATTTCGAACTCGGCGGCAAGAACCCGGTGATCGTTTTCGACGATGCCGACCTGGACCGCGCCCTCGATGCCGTGCTGTTCATGATCTACTCGCTGAATGGCGAACGCTGCACGTCGTCCTCGCGCGCGCTGGTCCAGCGCTCGATCTATGACAGCTTCAGCGAAAGAGTCGTCGAGCGTGTCCGGCGTATCAAAGTCGGCCACCCGCTCGATCCGGCAACGGAGATCGGGCCGTTGATCCACCCGCGTCATGCCGAAAAGGTCCTGTCCTACCCTGCGCTCGCGCGAGAGGGCGGGGCACGCGTCGCCTGCGGCGGCGGGCGGGCGATGGAGGGGGCCGGCAATTATGTCGAGCCGACGCTCTATGTCGACGCTGCAGCTGGAATGCGGATCGCCCAGGAGGAGATCTTTGGTCCTGTCCTGACCATGATTCCCTTCGAGGATGAGGCCGATGCGGTTCGGGTCGCCAACGATGTCCGCTACGGGCTCGCCGGCTATCTCTGGACCCGTGATATCGGCCGCGCGCACCGTGTCGCTCGCGATCTCGAAGCCGGCATGATCTGGGTGAACTCCGAGAATGTGCGGCATTTGCCGACCCCGTTCGGAGGCATCAAGAGTTCCGGCATCGGCCGTGACGGCGGCGACTATTCCTTCGATTTCTACATGGAGACGAAGAACATCGCGGTCGCCTATGACAGCCACAAGGTCCCAAAGCTCGGGCTCGGAGGCTGACCGGTAACGGGAAGGATCGAAGCGGGAACGGCGGCCGTGGTCGCAGCCGTGCMACCGGCTTCACAGCATCAAGCCCTCGAAAAGCAGGCCGGCAGCAGGAATAAGATACCAAGGAGGAAGCTCTATGCCTGTCCCGCAGCCGGTATTGAATCCGCCCTTTCAGGTGGTGCGGCTCAATCACGTCGTCCTGTCCGTGTGCGATCTGGCGGCTTCGCGAGCCTTCTGGTCCGATACGCTTGGGCTGCTAGTGACGGACGAGAGCGAGAGCCGAGTCTACATGCGTGCGATGGAAGAACGTGGACACCATTGCATCGTCTTGGAGAAGGGTGAAAGCCCGGTCGCAAAGGTACTCGGTTTCAAGGTTTTCTCGGAAGAGGATCTGGACAAGGCACATCATTTCTTTCGGGCGAACGGCCTGCCGGCCCGGTTTGTCGAGGCGCCGTTCCAGGGCCGCACGCTCAGGACTGTCGACCCGCTCGGCGTCCCGCTGGAGTTCTATTTCAGCATGGACAAGCTTCCGTCGGTTCACCAGAAATACGCGCTCTACAAGGGCGTGAAGCCGCTCCGGATCGACCATTTCAACTGCTTCTCCGACAATGTCGACGCGTCCGTCGCGTTCTATAACGCGATCGGATTCCGAACGACCGAATACACGGTGAACGAGGATGGCAGCCGGCTCTGGGCGGCCTGGATGCACCGCAAGGGTGGCGTTCACGACATGGCCTTCACCCATGGGGTTGGGCCGCGCCTCCACCATGTTGCCTTCTGGGTGCCGACGCCGCTCAACATCATCGACCTGCTCGATCTGATGGCGACCACCGGCTACGTCACCAATATCGAGCGCGGCCCCGGACGGCACGGCATCTCAAATGCCTTCTTCCTCTATATCCGCGACCCCGACGGTCATCGGATCGAGATCTATTGCTCGGACTACCAGACGGTCGACCCCGACCACGAACCGATCCGTTGGGATCTGCGCGATCCGCAGCGCCAGACGCTCTGGGGCGCGCCAGCTCCGCGCTCCTGGTTCGAGGAGGGCACGCTCTTCGCTGAGACGCCGGTGCGTCAGCCCTCCTTCCAGGCGTCCCCGATCATCGCTGCGTGAGTTAACGGGGCGCAGGGGCGGGGACTCCACTCAAGGTGACGGCCCGTTGGGCGGATCTGCAGGACAAGGTGAGGCGGATATGGTGAGAGCGACTGGCGGCGAGGGACTTGTGTCCGGGCTGATCGATCATGGCATCGATACGGTCTTCGGTCTTCCCGGGGCACAGATCTACGGCCTGTTCGACGCGCTCGAGCGGAACAAGGACAGGATCGCAACCATCGGAGCGCGTCACGAGCAGGCCTGCGGTTACATGGCCTTCGGCTACGCAAGGGCCACCGGACGGCCCTCGGTCTGCACCGTCGTGCCCGGCCCCGGCATCCTCAACGCCGGGGCGGCCCTGTTGACGGCCTTTGGTGGCAACGAGCCGGTGCTCTGCCTGACGGGGCAGGTGCCAACCCCCTTCCTCGATCGTGGTCGCGGGCATCTGCACGAGATGCCGGACCAGCTTGCGACCCTGCGCGGCTTCACCAAATGGGCCGAGCGCGTCGAGCACCCGGCGTTGGCGCCGACAGCGGTGTCTCGGGCCTTCCAGGCGATGCTCTYGGGACGGCGCGGTCCGGCCGCGCTGGAAATGCCCTGGAACGTCTTCACGCAGCCGGGGGAAGTGCCGGTCACCTCCGTGCTCGATCCCTCGCCACCGCCACCCATCGACGCTGACGCCATTGACCGCGCCGCAAGACTGATCTCGGCGGCGAAGGCGCCGATGATCTTCGTCGGCAGCGGCGCGTTCGATGCCGCGGATGACATCCTGCAACTGGCCGAACTGATCGATGCGCCGGTCGTCGCCTTCCGCAGCGGTCGTGRCATCCTGTCGAATGACCATGAACTCGGCCTCACCATGGCTGCGGCCTATGAGCTCTGGCCCCAGACCGACCTGCTGATCGGCATCGGTACGCGCCTGGAACTGCCGGGCTGGCGCTGGTCACATACGCCGCCGAACCTGAAATCGGTTCGCATCGATATCGATCCGGTCGAGATGCGCCGCTCCATTCCCGATGTCGCGATCCTGGCCGATGCCCGTGCGGCCACGGCTGCGCTCGCCAAGGCAGCCGGGCGGCTGCCGCAGAGCCGCCCCGGCCGCCGCGCGGTGATCACGGAGGCGACCGCGGCGGCTGAAGCCAAGATCCAGGCGATCCAACCGCAAATGGCCTATTTGCAGGTCCTGCGCGAGGTGTTGCCGAGGGACGGCATCGTCACCGACGAACTCTCCCAAGTCGGCTTTGCCTCCTGGTACGGCTTCAAGGTCTATGAGCCCAGGACCTATCTGTCCTCCGGCTATCAGGGCACGCTCGGCTCAGGCTTCCCGACCGCGCTTGGCGCGAAAGTGGCGTGGCCGGATCGGCCCGTGGTCGCGATCACCGGGGATGGCGGTTTCCTGTTTGCAGTCCAGGAACTGGCGACGGCCGTGCAATACGGCATCGGCGTCGTTACGCTGGTCTTCAACAACAGCTCCTACGGCAATGTCCGGCGCGACCAGCTGACGGGCTTCGAGGGCCGGCTGATCGGCTCGGACCTCGTCAACCCGGACTTCGTCCAGCTCGGCCGGTCCTTCGGGGTCGAGGCAGTGCGGGTCGACACGCCCGAAACCTTCCGCCCTGTGCTGGAGAAGGCGCTGGCCGATAATCGTCCCGCGTTGATCGAGATCACCATTCCGCGCGGCACTGAGGCAAGCCCGTGGCCGTTCATCCATCCGGCACCACCGGCAGCGCGCTAGCGAGCCTGCAGGTACGAGCCAATGCGCACCCCCCACATTTCTCGGGCGGAGCTTCCGCGATCTTAACGCTTACCGTGCGACAGGCTCGCCCATGGCTTTGCGGCGAAGGCTGCGATGGGAGGAGCCTCGATCATGAGCTGGTTCAGATTTGGCCTGGGGATGACGGCTGCGGCCTCGCTCACGGTGGCCGGGTTGATGATGGTTACGCCGGTGGCGTCTGAGCCACGGACATCCCCGCTCGAAGATTGTGCTGCCTGCCATGGCGCGGACGGCATCGCCCGCGACACCGAAGTGCCGCATCTGGCAGGGCAGAACGAGCGCTATCTGTTCAACCAGATGATGGCCTTTCGCAACGGCAAGCGGGCTCACAAGGAAATGCGCTACATGGCGCGGCACATGTCGGTGAACGAGATTGCGGCAATCGCGGCGTATTATGCAGCCCTGCCGACGCGTTAGCGGAACATATGCGCCGGTTTTCGGTTATAATCAGGTTGGGTCAGACTCTTTCATGACCCGGACGTAGCGCGGGGCTGCCATGAAACAACCGATCGTAATTCACACCGACGAGGATTATGAGCAAGCTCAGCTGCGTGTTGCGGAGCTTCAGGCTGCCTCCGATACCAGCACCAAGGAACAGGAACTGCATGCGCTCGCCGAGGCGATGCTCGCCTGGGAATTGCGGCGCGAAACCGCCGAGGATTGACGCCAGGACAGGCGCCGAGACAGGCGCTAAGGACTAGACAGGCGCGAAGACATCGGTCCGACAAGTCGATTGCGGCTTTCGGAAGAGCGGGTGCAAAGGCAGCAGGCGAGGCCGTTGGGCCGGCCGATATCCGGTCCGCTGACGGTCAGGCGCCTTGCAAGAGGTCTTCCAGCGCCTTGCTGAGCAGCGGCGTCGCCGCTCCATGGACTTCATATTGCCGGCTTGAGCGGTCGCTGACGAGTTCAGGCATCATCAACCCGTGCATTGTTCCCTCGGCCCTAAACAACCCGTCGAAATGCGCCCATAGCTGCGCATTGGCGACGAACGGGCCGGTTACGATGATCCGGGTGGGAAACAGCAGGCGGCTCGCATTGGCGAGTGCGCGCGCCAGCAAACGCGCAGCCGTGTCGATCTCGGGCAGGCTGGTCAGGTCGCAACGCGCCAGTTGTCGGTAGAGGCGGTTCTCGTCCTCCGCGAGATCGGGCCAGCGCCGGCGCAGTTCCGGCAGGAGCGACCAGAGCGCCGCGCCCGTTTCCAGGCAGGCGGTGTTGCCGCAGCCGCAACGGCGGCCGTCGAGCGCGGCGAAGCGCCAGTGCCCGACTTCTCCGAAGGAGCCGCCGGGCGGCGCGAGCGAGCGTCCGCCGATGGCGTAGCCCAGTCCGATGCCCCAGCCCCAGTGCAGCAGGAGCGCGCCATCCGAGAACTGCTCCGAATCCTGCGCCATGCGCGCGCGCAATTCGGCGTCAAGATTGCGACAGACCACAACGGGGCCAACCGCTTCCCCGAGCGCAATACCGACATCGAGGCCGCGCAGGTTGGGCCAGCGCGACGACATCAGCCATTGCTTGCGCCTGAGATCGAGCAAGCCCGAGAGCGACACGGCGGTGCCGGCATGCTCCATGCCGCGCGGCATCGCGGCGAGCAGATCCGCGCCAAGCCCGGCCATCACGCCTGCGACAACCCTGTTATCTGCGTCCGAGGCAATCTCGACGACCCGTTCTTCAAGCAACTGGCCGTCGAGATCGACCAGAGCGCCGACCAGCGATTGGCTCGCGACATAGATGACGGAAGCACCGACGCGGCGTGGATTGGCAATGAGAATTCCGGCCGGACGGCCGCGGCCGGCTTTCTGCCCCGCGGTTTCCAGCAGCAGACGGCGTTCCACCAGATCGCCGACGAGGCGCGATGTCGTGGTCGAGCGTAGCCCGAGCGCAGCGCCGATCTCAGGCCGGGAATGGGCCTGGCCGCGTGCAACAAGCGTGAAGGCGCGGGCGCGGTCGCTGCCGTGCCCGTCGGAGAACAGCATCTGGTCGATGGCTGGTAGTGTCATGGGCATCCATATTTTAGAACCTGATGGTTCTGAAATTGAGATTGCATTTTACAGAGGCGCTCATAAGCTCGATCTGAGAATTTTGAAACAATTTGCTCTGTCCGGGTTCAGAAATAGCATGATCGATATCAACATCGTCGCCGACAAGGAGACCCTCGGCGTCCAGGCTGCGGCCCGTGGTGCTGCGGCCATTCGCGAAGCACAGGCGCGGCACGGTCATGCGACGATCATCGTCGCGACCGGGGCCAGCCAGTTCGAGATGCTGAACCATCTCGTCATTGCCGAGGGCATCGACTGGTCGAAGGTCACTGCCTTCCATCTCGACGAGTATGTCGGCCTCGGCCAGGAGCACCCGGCGAGCTTCCGTCGCTATCTGCAGGAGCGCTTCGTCGCCCCGCTGGGTGGCAAGGTCGAGTTCATCCCGGTCGATGGCGAGGGCGATGCCGAGCAGGAGGCGCGCCGGCTCGGCGAACTAATCGCGGGACTACGCATCGATGTCTGCTTCGCCGGCTTCGGCGAGAATTGCCATCTTGCCTTCAACGACCCCCCGGCCGATTTCGAGACGGACGAGCCCTACATCGTGGTCAAGCTCGATGGCGCCTGCCGCCAGCAGCAGTTCGGCGAAGGCTGGTTCCCGAGCCTCGAAGCGGTGCCGGAGCGCGCCATCTCGATGAGTGTCCGCCAGATCCTGAAGAGCGAGTTGATCGTCCTTTCGGTGCCCGACGAGCGCAAGGCGAAGGCGACGCGCGATGCGCTGGAAGGTCCGGTGAGCCCGCTCTACCCCGCCTCGATCCTTCAGACCCACAAGAACACGGTGCTGTTCCTCGACCCGCCGGCTGCCTCCCTGCTCAAGCGGGGCTGATGGTGGGACAGGGTGCGATCATGCTGACGGCCGGCCTCGTCGATCTCCAGGTCAACGGCTTTGCGGCCGTCGACTTCAATTCAGGCGCGGTGACGGCGGCCGAGATCGACCGGGCGCTCGAGGCGATGCTTCGGACGGGCGTGACCATTTGCCTGCCGACGGTGATCACCGCCCATCCGCATGAACTGGAAGAGCGCCTGCGCGCGCTCGATGCCGCGATCTCGGCGAGCCGCCTCGGCCCGCTGATGTGCCCGGGCTACCATCTCGAGGGGCCCTTCCTGAATCCGGCTGACGGCTATTCCGGCTGCCACCCGGCCGCCGCGATGACCGCAGCCGATCCCACCCTGGTCGATCGCCTGGAAGCAGGGCTCGACCGTCCGATCCTGATGGTGACGGTCGCTCCCGAGGTCGAGGCCGTGCCGGCCCTGATCGCGGCGCTGCATGGCCAGGGCAGGATCGTCGCTCTCGGCCATACCGCTGCTGATTTCGATCAGGTCGCTTCCTCCGCCGCGGCGGGCGCGACCCTGTCCACCCATCTCGGCAACGGCATGCCGCAGGTCACGCATAAACTCGCCAATGCGATCTTCGCGCAGCTTGCCGAGGACGGGCTTTGGGCAAGTTTCATTGCCGACGGCATCCATGTTCACCCCAAGGCACTGAAATCGCTGTTGCGTGCCAAGGGACTTAACCGTTCGATCCTTGTGACCGATGCGGTTTCGGCCGCAGCGGCGAAGCCCGGCAACTATCCCTTCGCCGGCATGAGCGTGGAGCGGAAGGCCGACGGTTCCGTGCGCCAGCCGGGAAGCGTCTCGCTCGCCGGCTCGGCGCTCTGCCTCGATCAGGGGGTGCGCAATGTCGTGGCCTGGGGCCTGGCGACGCCGGAGGAGGCGGTCGCGATGGCCTCGAGCCATCCGCTGGCGGTGCTCGAGCCCGCCTTGCGGGCGAGGGGGCTGGAGCTGCCACTAAGCGAGGTCGAGTGGTCCGCTGATCTCGCCGTGCAGCGCGTGCGCATCGGGCCCGAGGAACGCCGCTACGACGCGGTCAAGATGTAGACAACCCAACGATCAGCCTAACCAAAGAGGGAGAGACCATGAGCAAGGATTTCAAGGGAATTGACCGCCGMACCGTGCTGGGCGGCCTGGCCGCGATGGCGACGGGAGCACCGGCGGCCTTTGCGGCTTCGCCGCCGCTGCCGACCTCGCCGGTCGGCATCAACATCATCGATGTCGGCGGTGCGCTGGCCTTGATGCAGAAGGCGTTCGAGGACTATCGCGCGGCCAATCCGAAGCTGGTCTCGCGCATCACCTTCGTGAAGGCGCCGGCGCCGGAACTCGCCAGCAAGATCAAGGCGCAGCAGGAGGCCGGCCGCGCCGATCTCGATCTCGTGCTGACCGGCAGCGACGGCCTCGCAGCGGGCCTCGAACAGAAGCTCTGGCTCAAGATCCTGCCCGACTTCGCCGACAAGTTCCCGAATATCGAGGAGAACTACGAGCCGGCCGCGCTCAATCTGCACCGTGCCCAGGGCGACGGCTTTGGCGTCGTGGTCAACTACTACCCCTCCGGCCCGCTGCTCGAATACGCGCCGGAGCGCGTCAAGAACGTGCCGACCACGGCCGACGAGCTGCTCGCCTGGGCCAAGGCCAATCCCGGCAAGTTCATGTATGCGCGCCCGACCAATTCCGGCCCGGGCCGTACGTTCATGATGGGCCTGCCCTATATCCTCGGCGACAAGGACCCGCAGGATCCGGTCGGCGGCTGGGACAAGACCTGGGCCTATCTGCAGGAGCTTGGCCAGTACATCGACTATTATCCGGCTGGCACCGGCGCGACGATGAAGGAGTTCGGCGAGGGCTCGCGCGACATCATCATCTCGACCACCGGTTGGGACATCAATCCGCGCGCGCTCGGCATCGTGCCGAAATCCGCGATGATCGGCACGTTGAAGGGCTTCCACTGGGTTTCGGACGCCTTCTTCATGTGCGTGCCGAAGGGCGTCCCGAACGATCGCCTCGCCGTGGTGCTCGATCTGATGGCCTATGTGCTGACGCCGAAGGCTCAGGCCTATGCCTATGACGAGGGCTATCTCTATCCGGGCCCGGCGGTGAAGAACGTGCCGCTGTCGCTGGCACCGGAGAGCAGCCAGAAGGTGATCGCCGAATTCGGCCGGCCGGAATATGCCGACCTGATCGCGAAGAATCCGATCGAGCTGCCCTTGAAGCCCGACAAGATGGTCGTGGCCTTCCGCAAATGGGACGAGATGGTCGGCGCCAAGCGCGCCCGCTGAGCAGGCCAGTCGAACGCGACTGTCCAGCACACGACAAGAACATCCCGGGCGCCTGCAGGGCGGCCCGGGATGCCATGATGACCGGATAGGATTTTAGAGGCGACGCCTCAACGCCTCGCGGCCGCGAGGATGCTGTCGACGAGCCGCTGCGATGCCAGCGCCTCGTTGCCCGTCACGACGGGCTCGCGCCCGGTCGTGACCGCATCCAGGAAATCGGCGATCACCGCACGGTGCGCATCATGGGGGAAATCCATGATATTGGCGCCGCTGCCCGTGCTGCCCTCCGCCTCCACGATCTCCTTGCGGCCGTCGAGGAAGGAGAGGCTAAGCGTGCCGCCAATCAATGTCGCGAAGCCCTGGGTCCCGATGATCTCGATGCGCTCGGGATGGCCGGGATAGGCGGCGGTCGTCGTCATCAGCGTGCCCGGTGCGCCATTGCCGAGCTCAAGCAGCGCCGAGGCGAAATCCTCGGTCTCCATGCGGTGCAGCTTCGTGGTCCGCGCCTGCGCCGCGACCACTTGGGACACACCCACCAAAGAGCGGAACAGGTCGAGCGAGTGGATCGCCTGGGTCAGGAGCACGCCGCCACCGTCACGCGCCAGCGTGCCGCGGCCGGGCTCGTCGTAATAGGCCTGCGGACGCCACCACGGCACGCTCAGGAAAGCGGCCTCCACGGTTCCGAGTTCGCCGGCGGCCAGTGCAGCCTTGAGGCGCAGGCTCGCAGGCCGGAATCGGTGCTGCAGCACGACCCCGAAGACTTTGCCGGCACGGCGCGCGGCTTCGACCAGCGCCTCGCCGCGCGCGACCGTCAACTCCAGCGGCTTCTCGACCAGCACATGCTTGCCATTCTCGAAGCAGCGCGCGGACACGTCGAGATGACTGCTCGGCGGCGTCAGCACAATGACGGCCTCGACCGCTTGATCAGCCAGCACGGCATCGAGATCGGTCGTCACCGGAAAGGCGAACTGCTTGCGGTAGGCCCCGGCTCGCTCTGCCGAGCGACTGACCGCCCAGCGTACATCGACCCTCTCTGCGAGGTCGATCAGGCTGCGGGAATGCGGCAGGGAAGCTGGCCCGAGGCCGACGATGGCAATGCCGATCTTGCGGGTCACGAAGCAGTCCTTTCGCTCGCGCGGGCGGGCAGCCGCACGGCCTTCGCCTGCGCTTCCAGCGCCAGCCGGCAGACCGTGAAGGCGTGTTGCTGAGACATCGCGCTCTCGGTCCTGCCGGCGATATCCGCCACAAGATTGCGGAAGTAGGTCAGCGGCTCACGGGAGGCATCGATATGACGGGTGCCGTTCCCATCGACCAGGAAGAGATGGTCGGTGCCCGGCCGGCCTGCGATATCGACATATTTGCGCAGTTCGATCGTGCCTGCCGTTCCGAGGATGGTCAGCCGCCCGTCACCCCACGTCGGAAGCCCGTCAGCGGTGAACCAGTCGACGCGGATATAGGCGCCGGCTTGCGGGCTGCGCAGCAGGATCTCGCCGAAATCCTCGAAATCCGGCAGCTCAGCGCTGCCGAAATGGCCCGTTCCCGACGCCACGATCTCCGCATCGCGCGAACCGGTGAAGTGCAGGAACTGGTCGATCTGGTGCGAGGCGATATCGGTGAGGATGCCGCCGAAAGCGCTCTGGTCGAAGAACCATGACGGCCGGATCGCGCGGTTAAGTCGATGCGGGCCGACACCCAGGGTCTGTACCACACGCCCGATCGCGCCGTCGGCGATGAGCTTGCCGGCGATGATCGTCGAAGGCACCAGGAAGCGCTCGGAAAAGCAGATCGAGAAGATCCGCCCCGTTCGGGCGACCGTCGCCTCGACATCGGCAAGCTGCGCGAACCTGGTCACGCCCGGCTTGTCGACCATGACGTCCTTGCCGGCCTGCATGGCCCGGATCGCAATCGCGGCGCGCTCCGAGGGAATCGCTGCGCTGGCGACCAGATCGATCGAGGGATCGTCGATCAGCCGGTCGGCATCCATGGCCTGGAGCTGCGGAAAGCGCTCGCGGAAGCCGGCAACGACGCGCTCGTCGCTGGTGCGCGGATCGAAGCCGGCGCAGACAGCGCCGGCTTCGAGGAGACCTTCGACCATGTTGTAGATATGGCGGTGGTCGAGGCCGATGGCGGCAAAGCGCATGCTATTGGGGTGCTCCGTGGCCAACGCCGATCTCCTGGTCCCAGCGCCGGAAGGCGGCGACGAGCCGTTCCGGAGTCAGAGGCGGGCGGGTCGGCAGCTTGGCGATCAGCTCGTCATAATGGGCGCGCCCGAATTCCTTGATGACGTCGCGGCTTTCCTGCGGCGCCATGGCGAGCGTCACGCCCTTCACGGCCGGGCCGGGATAGAAATAGCCCTTGTCATAAGTCGCGGCCTGCGGCTCGGGCTTCAGCATGAACGACATCAGCGCCAGGATGACGGCGACCTTGGCCTCCGGCACGCCCTTGGGAATGCACATGAACTGGGTGTCGGGAATCCAGTGAGTGTTTTCCAGCGCGAAGACCTCGGCCTCTTTCGGCACGATGCCGAGCACGCGGGGGTTGATGTCCCAGCCGAGCGTCGAGACGATGACGTCGCGCGTGCCTTCGCCGAGTTCCTTCATCGTCGCGGCCGTGCCGCCGGGATAGTAGTCGATGCCGGTGCCGAGCTCCTTGAGATAGGCCCAGGTCTTGTCCCAGCCGTTCATCGGATCGCTCGGATCCTTGTCGCCGAGGATGTAGGGCATGCCCTGGAGGAAGGTCCAGCCAGGCCCGGAATTCAGCGGGCGGGCATAGGTGAAGCGCTTGGGATTGGCCTTCACATAGGCCAGCAGGTCGGCAGCCGTCCTGGGCACGGTCTTCAGCCGGGCCGGGATGTATTCGAAAAGCGGCCCCGACGGGGAATAGACGACGGCGACACCTTCGTTCTGACCGAAGTTGCGCTGCATCATCAGCGCCTGCTCATGATAGACGTCTTCAGCCTTCGGCAGTTGCGACGGATAGGACTTCCAGACGTCGATCCACAGTCCCTGCTGGATGCCGTCGGACATCGCGCCCGGCCCGGTCAGCACGAGGTCGAGATCGACCCGGTTGGCCTGCTGCTGCGCCTTGAGCTTCGCCGGCAGCTCCGGCGAGGGCGCCCGCGAGAAATTCACCCGCGAGATCAGCTTTGGGTTTTCCTTGGCGAAGCGTTCGATCGAAGCCTGGGTCAGCTGCAGGTTGCCGGCGACGTCGATGATGTTCAGCGCAACCGGGCTGGAAGGCAGGGGCAGGCCCTGGGCGAAGGCGCCTGTCGCCTGGAGAGCGGCAAGGCTGGCTGCTCCATGCAGCACGCCGCGGCGTGTGATTTCGGTCATGGTCTCTCCCTCGATAGGCCTGCTATCCGCGCAACCAGACCGGACGCGCGCCGAGGCCTTGACATGTATACTAGTACACCAATTCCGGGCCGACTAGTTGAGGGAGCTTGACCTTAAGGAGGGGGACGGCTTCGCGGAGAGCATGACGGCGCGCGCCGCCAGGCCCTCAGGGCTTGGCAGCCTGCAAGCCGATGGCCTGAGAGCCAACGGATCGTCTGKCGGTGATGTGGACGGGGGTTGGCAGCGGCCGTGTCAGGGCGCGGCAATCACCACGCGAAGGAGGGCACGACGTAACCGGGCATCCATCCGGCCGTTGCAAAGAGCCTGGCGCAGCTCGCATGGTCGACCGTATCCGGTGTCGGCCAACCCAGATCCTGCCGATGAATGCCGCCGGCAATGAAGGCGACATCGATTCCGGCACCGGTTGCGCCGGCGACGTCATGCTCAAGCGAGTCGCCGACCGCGAGCACACGCCGCGGAGCCAGGCCGAGCCGCTGCAGGCTGCTGCGATAGATGCGCGGTTCGGGTTTGCCGTGATAGCGAACCCGCCCGCCAAGCCCGGCATAGCACCGGGCGACAAGTCCGGGCGCCTCATGCAGCGTGCCGTCGGCATGAACGCGGTAGAGATCGGGATTGCCGCAGATCATCGGCAGATCGCGGGCCACTGCAGCCTCGAGCGCCGGGCGCCAGCCGGCCAGCGATTGCTGCGGCGGGTTCATGCTCAGCATGAACAGGAAGTCGGCGGCCTCGGTGCTCTCGACCCTGGTCAGGCCCAGACCCTCGATCAGGTGGTCCTCGCCGTCGCGCGCAAACAGGAAGCAGCGGCGGCCGAGGTCGCGATAGAACGGATCCTGCTCGGTCAGCAGCGCGTCGCGGGCGTCGTCTCCGGCCGAAACGACATGGTCGAACAGCTCGCGGGCAAAGCCCATCCGGGCGAGTAGCTCCTCGTTTTCCCGAGCCCCACGGCCGGAATTGGAGAGGATGATGATCGCCTTTCCCGCCGAGCGCAGCCTCTGCAGGCAGTCGACTGCGCCGGGATAGGGGGTCGTGCCGTCATGCAGCACCCCCCACTGGTCGAGCAGGAAGCCGTCATAGCTCTGGGCGACCTCGGCGAGGCCGGAGAGATGGCTGACGGCGGCTCCGGTTTCAGGTGATACGTGAACGGACATAGGCGGAAAGCGCCTCGCTGATGATGATGATCGCCAGGATGGCAATGAGGATGACCAGGACCTGGCTCCAGGCGAACTGGTTGATCGAGGCGTAGAGCAGAAGCCCGATGCCGCCGGCGCCGACAAAGCCGAGCACGCTCGACTCCCGCACATTGATGTCCCAGCGATAGATCGATGTGCCGATCAGAACGGGCAGGATCTGGGGCAGGATGGCGATGCCGTAGATCTGGAAGGTGCCGGCGCCGGTGGCCTCCACCGCCTCGATCTGGCCGGCCTCGACCTCCTCGATCGCTTCGGCGACGAGCTTGGCGATGAAGCCGACCGAGCGGGCTGCGACCGCGCAGATGCCGGCAACCGGGCCGGGGCCGAAGATGGCGACGAAGAGAAGCCCCCAGATCACCGTGTTGATCGAGCGCGACAGCACGAGGATTGCGCGCCCGAGAAGCCAGGTTCCCTGGTTCAGCGTGGTGTTGCGTGCGGCCAGGAACGCGACCGGCAGCGCGAGCACGATCGAGATCATCGTGCCGAGCGTCGCGATATGGATCGTCTCGATCAGCGGACGCACGACAACCGGCAGATAGGACCAGCGCGGTGGCCACATCCGCTGGATCAGGTCGGCCGCCTGTTCATGCGCATCGGCAAAGAAGGCCCATTCGATGTCGAGTGCCGAAACCGACCAGACGGCTGCGAATGCGCCGCCGAGGAGCCAGAGCCACTGCGTCAGCCGCTCGCGCGGCGTATGGCGTTCCCACTGGTCGGGATAGATGCGCTTGGGCTGAGCCCCGCCATCCCGGCGCTGGTTTGCATTCGCCTTCACCTGAGCCTCCGCCGGGCCCAGTCGCTGAACCACTCGCCGAGCGCAACGAGCGCCGCGATGGTGAGCAGGATGGCGCTCGAGAAATCGAAATCGTAGCGGGAGAACGAGGCCGAGAGCGTCTGGCCGATGCCGCCGGCGCCGACGATGCCGATGACGGTGGAATGGCGCAGATTGGCGTCGAGCCGATAGATCAGCACGCCGAGCGATTTGACCATGACCTGCGGCACCACGGCGTAGCCGACGACCTGGCCAAAACTCGCGCCGGTGGCACGGATGGCCTCGACCGGGCCTTCCTTCATGTTCTCGATGTCCTCGGCCAGCATCTTGCCGAGGAAGATCGCCGAGGAGAAGGCGAGCGTAAGCAGCCCTGCGACGGGGCCGAAGCCGAACAGCTTCACGAAGAAGATCGCGATGATGACCTCATGGAAGGTCCGCCCGATCACGATGAAGCCGCGCGCCAGAAAATAGAGCGGGCGCGGCGAGAGATTGGCAGCGGCAGCCAGCCCGATCGGGATTGCGAGCAGGGCGCCGACGATCGTCGAGGCGATCGCGATCTGGATGCTCTCCACCATGCCCGAGAGCAGCATCTCCCAGCGCGAAAAATCCGGCGGGAACATGCGCGCGAAGATATCGAGCGCGCGCGGCAGGCCGGCGAGGATGCGGTTGCCGTCGATATTGAGGTCGGACACCGACCAGATCACATAGGCAACGACGGCGGCCCAGAAGATGAATCGGCGCCGGCGGCTGCCGAACAGGCTCGGCGGCCGCCATGTGGTCGGATAGGCGGGGGAGGCGGTGGCGCTCATGAGGCGGAACTAAGCGCCGGCGCGGGTTCGTCGTCGCCCTCACCGGGCAGGATCCAGTCCTCGTCGCCATAGATGACCGAGAGAACCTCGTCCGTCAGTTCGGCCGGCCCGTCGTCGAAGACGACGACGCCGTCGCGCAGGCCG
Source organism: Allobosea sp. 05T439 (assembly GCF_056396005.1). Classification (NCBI taxonomy): domain Bacteria; kingdom Pseudomonadati; phylum Pseudomonadota; class Alphaproteobacteria; order Hyphomicrobiales; family Alloboseaceae; genus Allobosea; species Allobosea sp. 05T439. The sequence continues at coordinate 122,565 of NZ_JBFTKP010000013.1, forward strand.
ATGATGCGGTCGGAATAGGCCTTTGCCAGCGCGACGTCGTGGATATTGATGATCGCTGGCGTTTGCCGTTCGGAGACCAGTTCGCGCACCAGCCGCATGATCTGGCGGGCGGTTTTCGGGTCCAGGCTGGCCGTTGGCTCGTCGAGCAGCAGCAGATCGGGCCGTTGCATCAGTGCGCGTGCAATGCCGACGCGCTGCCGCTGCCCGCCCGACAGGGCGTCGGCGCGCTGATTGTGGTAGCCGTCGAGCCCGACGCGGTCGAGAAGCGCGAAGGCCGACTGGATATCCTCCGGCGGAAAGCGGTAGCGCAGCGAAGCGAACAGGCCGACATAGCCGAGCCGGCCCGAGAGCACGTTCTGCATCACGGTCAGCCGCTCGACCAGATTGTACTCCTGGAAGATCATGCCGATCCGCCGCCGCGCGGCTCGCAGCCCCTTGCGATCGAGAGCCACAATATCCCCGCCATTGAGCAGGATGCGCCCGGCCGTCGGCTCGACCAGCCTGTTGATACAGCGGATCAGCGTGCTCTTGCCCGCGCCCGATGAGCCGATGATCGCGACGACCTGCGGACGGTCGATGGTGACATCGACGCCAGCCAGGGCGCGTTTGCCCGTCGGGTAGGTTTTTTCGAGCGCCTCGATCCGCAGCAGCGGCGTGCCGGAAGGGGTCGTCATCAATCCGGCTTCAGCTTGGAGAGGCCGTCCTGGGTATAGACGATGCCGGTATCCCGCTGGATCGTCCGGATATCGGCCCAGTCGGCCTTGTAACTCAACGCCTTGAAGCCCTTCTCGTCCTTGAACTCCTTGGCCAACTTGGAGTTCTTGAAGTCGAAGGTCGCGAATGCCTGCTTGATCTTGTCCTGCAGCTCGGGCGCGAGGTCATGCGAAATGCCGAAAGCGGTCCGCGGGAAGGGCGCCGATTCATAGACGATGCGCAGGTCGTCGGGCTTGAACATGCCGCGGGCTCTCATGCGGTCGACCACGCTCGATGCGACGGGAGCGGCGTCATAATCCTTGTTCACGACGCCCATGATCGAGTTGTCGTGCTTGCCGGAGTACAGCACCTCATAGTCCTTGCCCGGCTCGACCCCCTTGTCCTTGAACAAGACGCGCGGCGCGGTGTCGCCGGAATTTGAGGAGGGCGCGACATGGGCGACGCGTTTGCCCTTGAGATCGGCAATGCTCTTGATCGGACTGTCCTTCGGCACGATCAGCTGCAGCGTATAGCCGACGCCGCCGTCATGGCGCTCCATGGCAACGATCGGGACGAAGCCGGCAAGATTGACCGCGAACGGCGTGGGGCCGCTGGCGACGCCCGCGATATGCAGGCGGCCCGAGCGCATGGCCTCGATCTGGGCCGCATAGGATTCTGCCGAGAACCAGCGGATACGCTTGCCCGTGACCTTGCTGAGATGGGCCAGGAAATCGGAGAAGACGTTCTCGTACACGGCCGGGTCCTCGACCGGCGTGTAGGAGAAGACCAGCGTATCCGGGTTCTTCTGCTGCGCCTTGTCGCTCGGCGTATCCGCGAGAAGATCGTTATCCGCATCGCAATAACGCGCATCGAGCGTGCCGCGATTTGCGCAACTCTGTGCATGGGCGGGCGATGCCAGGGCGAGCCCCATGGCTACCGCGCCGAGCGCGGCCAGCGAAATCCGAACCATCCGTTCCCTCCAGATTCTCTGCCGCATCTTCTGGCGGCCTGAGCGGCCGGTGCGGTTGATCTGAAATGATCATAATGCGCGGGAACGATCATGCAATCATGATTTTGCCGGCTATCCTCTCAAATCGTGCATCATGCCACGACGCAGCGAACGCCAGCCGTGTCGAACAGGCGGCGCAGGGGCTTGGGCGGCTCGTTATCCGTCACCAGAGCATGGAAGGCCGAGAGCGGCGCGACGCGGGCAACGCCGGCCTTGCCGAACTTGGAAGCATCCGCGACCGCGATTCCATGGCGGGAATGGGCCAGCGCCACCTGCCGCACCGCGATCTTCTCCAGGTCGAAATCCATCGGCGCGCCGTCATCGTCGAAGCCGCCGAAGCCGATCACCGCATAATCGACCCTGAACATCTTGAGGCTTTCGGTGGTGACGCTGCCGACGAGCGAGCCGTTCGCGCCACGGACGCTGCCGCCCGTCACGAACACGTCGAACTTGCCGTGGGAGCAGAAGATCATCGCGACGGAGACGCTGCAGGTGATGATCCGCAGAGTCATCTTGCTCAAAAGCGCCCGCGCGACGGCTTCGACCGTCGTTCCGACATCGAGATAGACCGATGCGCCGTCGGGAATCATCTCCGCCACCGCTCTGCCGATCCGCTCCTTGCCGGCGGGAGCCGTCGTCAGCTTCTGCGCGTAGCCGGGGCGGAACGTGCCGTCCGTCAGGCCGGCACCGCCGTGGAAGCGGTGCAGGTAATTGGCCTGCTGCAGCTTGATGATGTCGCGCCGGATCGTCTGGCTCGACACTTCGAATTCCCTTGCGAGCCCGTCGATCGTGACGAACCCGAGCTCCTGGACCGCCGCAAGCACGCTGCGCTGGCGGCGCGTCAGGGCAGCGGGTTTCGGGGAGGCTGCGCCGCGCGCTGACATGTCGACCTCTTGCACCTGGACGAAGAGAGCCGGGCGCGGGAGCGCCGCGCGCGGCCTGTTCGCGATTGTGGAAGATATCTTACATTTCTGCCAGCTCTATTGCGGGCGATGTCACCCTTCTCCGACATAGCGTCGGCGCAGATGCGCCTTGAACACTCCAGCGTCGAGCGGGCGGCCGGTGGCGCGGGTCAGCAACTCGTCCGTCTCGTAGAGCGAGCCCTGGCTGTGGATGTTGGTCCGCAACCAGTCGAGGAGCGGGGAGAAATCGCCGCGCCCGATGGCGGGCAGGATCTCCGGCTGGGTCCGGCAGGCTGCGTCGAAGATCTGCGCGGCCGTCATCGCACCGAGCGTATAGGTCGGGAAATAGCCCCAGCCGCCGCTCGGCCAGTGCACGTCCTGCAAGCAGCCGAGACGGTCGTCCGGCGGCGTGATGCCGAGCAGCTGCCGCATCTGCTCGTTCCAGGCCGAGGGCAGCTCCGAGAGCGGCATGGCGTCCGCAATCAGGGCCTGCTCCAGTCGATAGCGCAGGATGACATGGGCGGGATAGGTGACCTCGTCGGCATCGACGCGAATGAAGCCGGGCTGGACCCGCGTCGCATTGCGCCACAGGGCCCCGGCGTCCCAGGCCGCACCGCTCGCGCCAAAGGCCTCGCGCATCAGCGGTGCCGCGAAGCTCATGAATTCATGGCTCCGGCAGGCCTGCATCTCGATCAGCAGCGACTGGCTCTCGTGCAGGCTCATGCCGCGCGCATGGCTGACCGGCTGGCTCAACCAGGCTTGCGGGCGGCCCTGCTCGTAGAGGGCATGACCGGTCTCGTGCAACACGCCCATCAGGGCCTTGGTGAAGTCGGCCTCGTCATAGCGGGTGGTGATACGCACATCATTGTCGGCACCCCCGCAGAAGGGATGTGTCGAGATGTCGAGCCGGCCACGCTCGAAATCATAGCCGAGCGCCGCCATCATCTTCAGGCCGAGCCGGCGCTGCGCCTCGATCGGAAAGGGCCCTTCCAGACTCGGGGCGGCAGGCCGCCTGGCCTGCGCTGCCAGCGCCTCCTGCGTGAACCCCGGCAGGAAGGCCGCGAGATCGTCGAACAGCCCGTCGATCCGCTGCGCGCGGCCGCCGGGCTCGTAATCATTCAGCAGCGCATCATAGGGCGAGAGCCCGAGCCGCTCGCCCTTGGCCCGCCCGATCTCGCGCTGAAGCTTGAGCACCTCGGCCAGAAAGGGCAGCAGGCCGGCAAAATCCGAATCGGCCCGGGCCTGGCGCCAGCGCATCTCACAGGCCGAAACTGCCTTGCTCGATGCTTCGACCAGATCGCTGGGCAACGCGGTCTCGACCGTCCAGCTGCGCCGGATCTCGCGCAGATTCGCCCGCTCCCAGGCGCCAAGCGTCGTATCGGCCTCGGCTTCTGATAGCCAGTCGCCGATACGCAGCTCGGTCACCATGCCGTGGCGCAGCACATGCAGCAACGCCATGCTCTCGGCCCGCGTATCGGCCGCTCCCTTTGGCATCATCGCGTCATTGTCCCATTGCAGGATGCCAATGGCATTGGACAGGGCGGCGACGCGGCTGAAATGGGCGGAAATCTCGGCATAGGCAGTCATGGCGGAAACTCGCAATCCGGTAGCCGTAGGGCAGGGCGCAAAGTGGTGCGTCATTCCCAGGGCTTGATCAAGCGCACGGGAGCAGGCGGGCGCCTCACAAGCCCATGGATGAACTGCAGGAGATCAGCCTCGCGTCGCAGGGGCGAGGCGTGCTTCCGCGGTCGCGGTCATGAAGGCGTCGAGTGTCCGGGCGCCGGCCTCCGACAGCCTCAACCCGAGCTTGCTCCGGCGCCAGAGCACATCCTCGGCCCGCTCGGCCCATTCCGCACGCATGAGGTAGCGGACTTCGCGCTCATAGAGATCGGCGCCGAAATGCTGGCCAAGGTCAGCGAGCGAGCCTGTGCCATCAAGGATATCGCGGGCCCGGGTGCCGTAGGCACGGGCGAGCCGGGTGACGGTCTCGCGCGGCAGCCACGGATGCGCGGCACTGAGCGAGGCTGCGAGCGTATCGAAGCCGGTGACCGGAAAGTCGCCCCCCGGCAAGGGGCCGCTGACAGTCCAGCCGGGCTGCGTCGCCCAGCCCGCATGCGGCGCCAGGCGCGCGATTGCAGCCTCCGCCAGCCGGCGATAGGTGGTGATCTTCCCGCCAAAGACCGACAATAGCGGCGCCTCCCTCTCGGGTGCGTCGAGCGTCAGGACATAATCGCGCGTTGCTTCCTGAGCCATGGAGGCGCCATMGTCATAGAGCGGCCGAACGCCGGAATAGGTCCAGACGACGCCCTCACGCGTCACCGGCTGCTTGAAATACTCGCTTGCCGCCGCGCAGAGATAGTCGATCTCCTCGGCCGTGGCCGAAGCGGTCGCGGGATCGCCGTGGTAGTCGCGATCGGTCGTGCCGATCAGCGTGAAGTCGCGCTCATAGGGAATGGCGAAGACGATCCGGCCGTCGGAATTCTGGAAGATATAGCAGCGGTCATGCTCGTAGAGCTTGCGCACCACGATATGGCTGCCCTGGACCATGCGCACGGCGGCCTGCGTGTTCGAGCGGACGATCCCGTTCAGCACCTGCCCGACCCAGGGCCCGGCCGCATTCACCAGGGCCTTGGCGCGGACGCTGTTGCGCACGCCGTCCCGCACGGTCGTGATTCGCCAGGCGTCACCCTCGCGCTCGGCATGGAGCACCTTCGTGCGGGTGTGGATGTCCGCGCCGCGCGCTGCCGCGTCGGCTGCGTTCAGCACGACGAGCCGCGAATCCTCGACCCAGCAATCCGAGTACTCGAAGGCTTTCACCAGCTCCGGCTTCAGCGGCTCGCCCTGCGGGGCGTGCCGGAGGTCGATAGTGCTGGTCGGCGGCAGGAGCTTTCTGCCGCCGATATGGTCATAGAGGAAGAGACCAAGCCGCAGCAGCCAGGCCGGGCGCAGGCCCTTGTGATGCGGCAGCACGAACCGCAGCGGCCGGATGATGTGCGGCGCAAGCTGCCAGAGCACCTCCCGCTCCATCAGCGCCTCGCGCACCAGCCGGAACTCGTAATGCTCGAGATAGCGCAGACCACCATGGATCAGCTTGGTCGAGGCCGAGGAGGTCGCGCTGGCGAGGTCGCTCTGTTCGAACAGGATGACGGAGGCGCCGCGGCCGGATGCGTCGCGCGCGATGCCGCAGCCATTCACACCACCGCCGATGATCGCGAGATCATATGGCTGGGCGGCAATCTCGGGAACGGCGGTCACGGCGTCTCTCCGGCTGGCGGGTGATAGTTTCAGGTTTGATTTCGTTTTGATGATGATTTTTGAATAGGTGAACCTAAAAGCGAAAGCAATGGCTCGGCCAGCACGGCGCGTTCGCCCGAATAGGGGGCGAGTTGCGGCTCAATCCCGGCGGCCGACTTCGACGAGTTGGACGGCCTCACCTTTGCATAGGGTTCGCAACGCGGGCGAGGGCAGTTCGTCGGTGACGAAGACATCGACCTCGGAAAGGTGCCCGATGCGGATCGGGGCCGCCCGCTCCAGTTTCAGCCGGTCGGCAACCAGCATCACCCGCCGTGCATTATCGATGATCGCGCGCGAGATCTTGACCTCACGGAAGTCGAAATCGAGCAGCGCACCGTCCTCGTCGATGGCCGAGGCCCCGATCACGGCATAATCGACCTTGAACTGGCTGATGAACTCGGCCGTGCTCGAGCCGATCAACCCGCCATCCGTGCGCCGGACCGGCCCGCCGGCCAACACTACGTCGATCCTGGGCTGCCGGTACAGCAGCGTCGCGACATTCAGGTTGTTGGTGATGACCATCAGGTCCTCATGTTGCATCAAGGCGCGCGCGACCTCCTCGGTCGTGGTGCCGATATTGATGAAGAGCGAGGCGTTGTTGGGAATCAGCCGGGCGGCCGCTTCGCCGATGGCGCGCTTTTCGGCCTGCGCAATGAAGCGGCGGGCCTCGTAGGCGACGTTCTCGACCCCCGAAGCGATGACGGCGCCGCCATGGATGCGGGTCATCAGCCTGCGGTCACACAGCTCGTTGAGGTCCTTGCGAATCGTCTGGGGGCTCACATCGAAGCGAGCGGCCAGCTCGTCGACGCCGACCTTTCCCTGCAATCGCGCCGTGGCCAGAATCTCGGCCTGCCGAGGGGTGCTGAGCTGATCCATGAGCCTGTCACTGCAAGTGTGATTGCGATTAGCTTTCAGTTTGCAACAAAATCACGCAAAATGTGAATGTCTGATTACGCTGCGCCAGACTCGCCCCGCCGGATCAGCGAGTCTTGAGGGAGCCCCGGAGCTGTCATGCATCAGGACGCCGATGCTGGCGCCGGAGTAGGTGCCATTTCGCGGCCGCTCCAGGCGCTGCTGGCCGCCCCATGATCGCAGCGCAACCGAGCAAGCCTTGGATCCCTATTCAGCCACGTTGGGTGAAGCGCTCGGCGGCGTAGGGGCGCGGATCGRTGAACGGCTCTTCGCCGGTCATCATTTCTCCTAGCAGGCGACCGGTGACGGGCCCGAGCGTAAAGCCGTGATGCGCGTGGCCGAAGGTGAACCAGAGCCCGTCATGCCGTGGCGCCTTGCCGATGATCGGCTTCATGTCGGGCAGGCACGGACGTGCCCCGCGCCAGGGTGCGGGATCCACCGCCTTGCCGAGCGGGAAGATGCGCCGTGCGATCTGCTCCGCCTGCTTCATCTGCCGCGTGTCGGATGGGGCGTCACGGGCCGCGAGTTCGATGCCTGTGGTCAGGCGGATGCCGCGCATCATCGGCGACAGCACGAAACCGGCCTCGGCATCGCAGATCGGGTGGTTCAGCACAGCATTGCCCTGCGCCTCGTAATGCATGTGGTACCCGCGCTTGTAGGCGAGCGGGAAACGGTAGCCGAAACGCCGACAGAGATCGTCCGACCAGGGGCCGAGCGCGATGACGGCCGCTTCGGCGCGATACTGCGCACGCGGTGTCGTAATCGCCCAGGCCGCGCCGTTCTGTTCCAGGCCCTTCGCATCGCCGGTGACGAGCTCGCCGCCACGCGCCGTAAAGAGCTTCGCATAGGCGCGGGTCACGGCGCCGGGATCGCTGACGGTGACCGGATCGCGCCAGTGCAGTGCGCCGGCGATATCGCCCTGCAGGGCCGGCTCCCGGCGATTGAGCGCCTGTCTGTCGAGGACGTCATAGGACAGTTGGAACGGACCAAGCTCGGCCGCGCCTTCGGCTGCACGTTCGAAGCTGCGCGCTGACCGGTAATACTCGATCCAGCCTTCGCGACGCATCAGCGGCTCGACCTCGGCCGGCCCCGCGAAATGCTCATGCTCGCCGATGCAGCGCTCGATCAGCGGCAGCATCTCCCGGGCGGCKCGGTTCAATCGCTCGCTTGCCGAGTGCCACCAGTACCGGGCGAGCCAGGGCAGGATCTGCGCCAGGAAATCCGGCTGATAGCGGACCGCGACCGAGCGGTTCGAGGCATAGGCCAGGATCGTGGAGAGGTCCCGCGGGAAGGCATAGGGAATCACCGAGGAACGCTCGATCAGGCCGGCATTGCCGTGGCTGGTTTCGGCGCCGGGCAAGCCCTTGTCGATCAGCGTCACCGCACGACCACGAGCCTGCAGATGCAGCGCCACGCTGACTCCGACGATGCCCGCGCCCAGCACGATGACGTCGGATTGCTTGATCGTTTGGCCCATCGCTCCTCGGCGGCATCACTCGCGTCGCGCTCGACCCAAAGGCCGGGCGACCCGTTCGAGAAGCCTCATTTTTCAGAGATATGCAAGAAAAGAAAAATCGTTTGACACTATGAAAGAAAAATTTCTTKATTGCGCCATCAACCGGGCAAACCCATGACCCAGACGCTGCGCCAGAGACTGCAGGCTTGCCTTGAAGACGGCTCCAAGGCCGACAAGGCGCTCGCGAGCTACATGCTGGCGCGCCTGAACAGCGTGCCGTTCGAAACAGCTGGGAGCCTGGCCGAAAAGGTCGAGGTCAGCGAGCCGACGGTTGGGCGCTTCTGCCGTTCGCTCGGCTACAAGAGCTTCAAGGATCTCAAGGAACAGCTCAGACAGGATATCGGCGACCGGCCCTGGCTGATCAGCGACCGGTTGCGCGATTTCCAGCAGCGCAGCCTGGCCGGCGAGGATCAGCTCGCCCGCGGCCTGCAGCTCGAGATCTCCGGCCTGGTGGCCATCTACGAGCTGGCCCAGACGGATGAATGGAAGCGGGTCGCCAGGCGGCTTGCCGCGGCTTCGGCCGTCTATGTCACGGGCTTCCAGACGGAGCGGGGCCTCGCCCAGTATCTCGCCAACCAGCTCCAGTACCTACGCGAGGGCGTCCATCTCATCGATCTTGCAGGCGGCAATTTCGCCGAGCTGCTGCTTTCGGGCGGACCGTCGCCCTGTCTCGTGATCTTCGAGGCCCGCCGCTACTCGCGCATGGCCAAGCTGCTGGCCCGCGAAGCCAAGCAGGCCGGCATCCGGACCACGCTCGTGACCGACGCGTTCTGCGACTGGGGCCGGGACCTCGTCGACGAGGTTCTCGTGGTTTCGACCGAGTTCAACCAGTTCTGGGACTCGACCGCGCAGATGGCGAGCCTCGGCAGCCTCCTGGTCAACAGCGTCTTCATCGAACTCGGCCCGTCCGTCGAGGAGCGCCTGAACAGGATGGCGACGCTCTACAGCCGATTCACGGGGCATGTGGGGGATGGTTCAGGCCCCGTCGAGTGAACGAAGACCCAACATCAATCAAAAAAGAGGGGAATGGCGTCATGACGAAGATGAAGGTGAGCGGAGCTGCCTTGGCTCTCGCGCTGGCCGGGACGGCGATCTCGGGAGCGTTGTCGGCTGTCGTCGCGCAGGAAGCGACCTTCGTGCTGACGGCACGCTGGGTCGGCGCGCCGACCTACAATCCGATCAAGGCGACGAAGCTGAACACGGCGACGACGCTGATCTATGACCGGCTGGTCCTTCAGGATGCCGACCAGAGCTTCCACGGTCAGCTTGCGACGTCGTGGGAGACTTCGGCCGACGGCAAGCAATGGACCTTCAAGCTCAAGCCCGGCGTGAAGTTCCACAATGGCGAGCCCTTCAACGCCAAGACGATCGAATGGTGGGTGCCGCAGTTCAAGGGCACCGAGAACGCCTTCACCGTMGAGGCGATCGAGCGCGTCGAGGTCATCGACGACCTCACCGTGCGCTTCCACATGAAGAACCCTGACCCGAACCTGCTCTCGAACCTCGCGAGCTCGTTCATGTGCATTCCCGAGCCGAAATCCTATCAGGCGCTCGGCGACAAGTTCGGCGTCAGCGAGGCCGTCGGCACCGGCCCCTACAAGCTGCAGCAGTTCACGGTCGGCCAGCAGACCGTGCTGGTCCGCAATGACGACTATGCCTGGGCCTCCGACCTTTCGAAGAACCAGGGGCCGGCCAAGTTCAAGAAGCTGACCTTTCGTGAGATCGCAGAGGAATCGACCGCCTATCTCGAGCTGAAGACCGGTGGCGCCGACCTGATCGTCGCCGTCCCCACGGACTTCCTGCCGCGCATGCAGGCGGACAAGTCGATCAAGGTGGTGACCATCCCGGGCACCGAGCTGGTCTACATGCCGATCAACACCAGCGTGGAGCCCTTCACCGACATCAAGGTTCGCGAGGCGACCGCCTTCGCCGTGAACCAGGCGGAGATCATGAAGAGCCTCTATGGCGGGCTCGGCGAAGTGGCCGACACCTTCCTGATCTCCTCGCTGCAGGAGTCCAAGGTCGATCCGAAATACAAGATCAGCTACGACCCCGAGCGCTCGAAGCGGCTTTTCGACGAGGCCGGCTGGAAGCTCGGCCCCAACGGTATCCGCGTCAAGGACGGCAAGCCGCTCCAGGTCAAGTTCTGGGCCCAGAATGGCACGGAATTCAAGCGACTGGCCGAGGTTCTTCAAGCCCAGCTCAAGGCGGTCGGCATGCAAGCCGACATCACGATCCTCGATTCCAGCACGATCAATTCGCAATACCGCAAGAAGACCGACCACCAGCTCGCGGTCCGCGCCTATCTCTGGACCAATGCCGATATCGTCGACTGGTTCTTCAGCGCCAAGCGCCTCGGCTATCCCAATGTCTCGATGTTCAACGATCCCGAGGCCGAGAAGCTGAACGACATCGCAATGAACAAGTCGCGCAATTGGGATGAGCGCGTCGTCAACTTCACCAAGTACCACGAATACGTATTGTCCCAGTATCCGTTCGCGCCGATCTACCAGCCGGTCCAGCTCTTTGCTCACGGCAAGCGCGTCACCATGCCGGAGAAGATCCGCGGTTCGGGTCTGTCGAGCCAGTCGATCGTCGATATCGAACCCGTCAACTGACGGGTTCGCGGACCGGTTCGAGCGGGAGAGGGCGCCGTGCTTCAATTCGCGATCAAGCGACTGCTTCTGCTCGTGCCGGTTTTCCTGGCCGTGTCGCTGGTGATCTTCCTGATCATCCATCTCGTGCCGGGCGACCCGCTCGACCACATCATCCAGGTCGGGTCGTCGCCCGAGCAGCAGGCGCAGATGATTGCGCGATACGGGCTGGATCAGCCCCTCATTGCCCAATATCTGCGCTGGCTCGGCAAGGTCGTCACCGGCGACCTTGGTGATGCGATCGTGCTGCGCCAGCCGGTGGCGAAGCTGATCGCCGAGAACCTGCCGCACAGCCTTGCTCTCGGCGGGCTCGCCTTCATGTTCTCCACGATCATCGGCATCACGGTCGGCGTGCTCGCCGCCTCCTTTCGCGACAGCCTGTTCGACCGGGCCGTGATGGGGCTGATCCTGCTCGGCTCGACCCTTCCGAGCTTCTGGCTCGGGCTGCTGATGATCCTGATGTTCGCGGTCCAGTTCGAGTGGTTCCCGGTCTCCGGTGCGCGCAGCTGGGAGGCGCTCGTCCTGCCCGTGCTGACCATCGGCATCGGCGGCACTGCGCTGATCGCCCGCGTCACCCGTGCGGCGATGATCGAGACGGCCAATCGCGACTTCGTTCGCGTGCTCTACGCCAAGGGATTGCCGTTCTGGCGCATCCAGCTCCGCCATGTCCTGCAGCATGCGTTGATGCCGGTCGCCACCATCCTTGGCCTGCGCATCGGCTGGATCCTCGGCGGCGCGGTCACGGTCGAGTTCGTCTTCGCTCGGCCGGGGCTGGGATCGCTGCTGATCACCGCGCTCGGCCAGCGCGATTATCCGCTCGTCCAGGGCTGCCTGTTGATGCTCGCCATCGCGGTGATGCTCGGCACGCTGCTCGGCGACCTTGTCCAGGCAGCCATGGATCCGCGGCTGCGCGAAGTGATGGGTGCCCGATGAGCCGGTCTTCGCTGCCCGCGCGGATCGCGCGTTCGCCACGGGGAGCGCTCAGCGCGCTCTTCCTCCTCGGGCTCGTGCTCTGCGCGCTGCTCGCCTACTGGATCGCACCCTATGACTATGCGAGCCAGAATCTGAGCCTGGCGAATTCGCCACCCTCGGCCGCCCATTGGCTCGGCACCGACGAGTTCGGACGCGACCTGCTCTCCCGCATCATCCAGGGCGCGCGCACCTCGCTCAGCGTCAGCGTGCTGTCGATCTCGCTCTCGGTCGCCGTCGGCGCATCGCTCGGCGCAGCCGCCGGTTATTTCGGCGGCGTCTTCGACCGGATCGTCACCGTCATCGTCGATCTGACCTGGTCGTTCCCGGAAATCCTGCTGGCGCTGATCCTGATCGCCATTCTCGGTCCGGGTCTGCACAGCACGGCCATCGCGATCGGCATCGCCTATCTCGCCCAGTTCACGCGCCTGACGCGGGCGCAGGTGATGACCCTGAAGAACGAAGTCTTCATCGAGGCATCGATCAATATCGGCGCCAGCCCGGCCCGCATCCTGTTCTGTCATCTGCTGCCGAATGCGATCACGCCGGTGATCGTGGCGGGAATGCTGGCGACGGGCGATGCCATCGTTCTCGAGGCTACGCTCGGCTTCTTCGGCCTGGGCGCTCAGCCGCCCCTGCCGAGCTGGGGGGCGATGATGAGCTCCGGTACGGCGCAGATCTTCATCGCACCCTGGATCATCATATTTCCCGGCCTCGTCATCGCGGCGACGGTCATCGCCATCAACCTGTTCGGCGATGCCCTGATCGAGGCGCTCGATATTCGCCGGCCGCTGCGGGACGGCTGAGACCCTGCCGTCCGCCGCTTACTGTCCGTTCCGATCCGCCAGAAGAAACGTATGAGGAAGCGCCATGTCCTTCACTGTCCTGACCGCCGAATTCTCGCATGAGAGCAATACGTTCAGCCGCAAGCCGGCCGATTACGCCGCCTTCGCGTCCCGCAATATCCAGCTTGGCKACGAGGCCGTTGCGGCCCGCAGCGAGGCGAACACGCCGATCGCCGGCTTCCTCGATATCGGCCGCCCCAATGGCTGGACGGTGATCCACACGATCAGCGCCTCGGCGCAGCCCTGCGGGCCGGTGACGCGCGATGCCTATGAGCGGATCGCCAGCGTCATCATCGAGGCCGCAAAGCAGAACAAGGACCGGCTGGACGGCATCCTGCTCGGCCTGCACGGCGCCATGGTCACCGAGTTCGACCAGGATGGCGAGGGCGAACTGCTGGAGCGTCTGCGCGCCGTGGTCGGGCCGGACCTGCCGATCGGCATCACGCTCGATCCGCATGCGAATGTCACCTCCAAGATGGCCGCGCTCGCCAACATCATCGTCGCCTACAAGACCTATCCGCATGTCGATGTGCGCGACTGCGCCAGGCAGGCCGCCGGCATTCTGCAGCGCGCCATGACCGGCGAAATCAGGCCGGTCACCATTCGCGCCCATCGCCCGATGCTGGAAGAGATCAATGGCGGGCGCACCGATATCGGGCCGATGGTCGAGCGCATCGCGCGGGCACGTGCCTATGAGCAGAAGCCCGATGTCTTCGCCGTCAGCGTCAACGGCGCCTTCGGCAATGCCGATATCGAGGAGGTCGGCCCGACCGTCCTGGTGACGGGGCAGGGGGATCTGTCCGCCCACCACGCCTTCGCCGAGGAGCTTGTCCATGACATGTGGACGCGGCGCTTCGAGAGCGTGAACACCTATCTCACGGTCGAGGAGGCGGCCCGGCAGGCCAATGCCTTCGACTCCAAGGACGGCCCGCTGGTCATTGCCGATTACGCGGATAATCCGGGCGGCGGCGGCTATGGCGACTCCACCGAATTGCTGCGCGCGATGATCGCGGCCGACGTCCAGGATGCCTGCTTCGGCCCGATCATCGATCCGGAAGCCGCCGAGGAGCTGCATCGCCACGCGGTCGGTGACCGCGTCTCGATCCGGCTCGGCGGCAAGACCGATCCGCGCGTCGGGGGCGCACCGCTTGCGCTCGAAGGCACGCTTCTCTTGTTGAGCGATGGCGACTTCGTCGGTGACGGGCCGATGCTCGGCGGGCTGAAGGGAAGCTGGGGCACGACTGCCGTGCTGCGTGTCGGCGGCATCGACATCCTCGTTGCTACCTTCCCGGCCCAGATGCTCGACCTGCAGCAGTTCCGCGCCTTCGGGATCGACCCGGTTGCGAAACGGGTGGTCGGGCTGAAATCCATGCAGCATTTCCGTGCCGCCTTCGAGCCGATCGCCGGCAAGGTCGTGGTCTGCGACAGCGGTGCACTCTGCACGCCCGACCTGACCAAGCTGCCCTACAAGCATGTCCGCCGGCCGATCTTCCCGCTCGACCGCGACATGCAGCTCGCCGGCTGACCTGAGATAAGGGCGCGGCGCCTCACTGTCCCTCGGAGCGGCGACACGCAACTCCGGGGCCAGCTGGCGGCCCGCCAGCGGCATCCCTGCGTGCCATCCCGCCACCGGGTCGCTATGGTCCGGCTGTATCGGTCTTCATGTCACGCGCATCGGTTGCTTGCCGGTTGCGCTCGCATGGTCGATGGGTGACCAAGGCGGATGAGGGCTGGCCCAACGTGAATCTGAAATTCCTGGAAACCTTCGTCTGGGTTGCAAGGCTGCGCAGCTTTTCCGTCGCTGCGGACAAGCTCTGCACCACGCAGGCGTCGGTCTCCAACCGCATCGCCACCCTGGAGCGTGATCTCGGCGTCCGCCTGTTCGAGCGCGACCTGCGCAATGTCAGCCTGACACCGCACGGCCAGCGCGCCCTGGCGCAGGCGGAAGCGATCGTGCGCATGGTCAATGACTTCCAGCGCACGATCGGCGACGCCAGCAATGAGCGCGGGACGGTGCTGATCGGCGCGATCGATTCTGTCGTGTATGCTTGGCTGCCGCGGCTGATCGAGCGCGTGAAGGAAGCCTATCCGAACGTCACGATCGACCTGAACGTCGACACCAGCCTGAACCTGGCGCGCCAGATCCAGGACGGTCAGATCGATCTCGGCCTGGTCATGGGGCCGGTCGTCGCTCCCCATATCCGCAATATCGAGCTCTGCACCTTCGAATGCCTCTGGATCGCCTCGCCGAAGCTGCCCCTCAAGCCCGGCAGGCTCGCGATCGCCGATCTCGTCGACTATCCGATCTTTGCCTATTCAAAGGGCTCCCAACCGCATCAGGCCGTGCTGCGGGTGATCGAAACGGCGGGAGTTGACCCCAGCGCGATCCGCATCTTCAACTCCAACTCGCTCGCCACCATCACGCGGCTGATCCGCGACGGCGTCGGCATCGCCGTGCTGCCGCGCGTCGTCGTGCAGGAGTTCCTGGAGACGGGTGATCTACGCGTTCTCGATGTCGATGCGCGCTTGCCGCCGCTGAATTTCCACGCGGTTTTCGCCGATGATCCGGGCAACACATTACCGGCGCTGATCGCGGACATGGCCGTCGAGATCGCGGCCTCCAACTGACCATACGGCGGATGCCCAAGGAAACGGCAGGGCATGGCGCTGGCGTTCTCATAAGCAATTCTTGTCGAGGCGAACAAGAATTTCGCGTTTGCCGGGCCGGCTCGCGTTTGTTCTGCTGCGGCAACACCTGCAGGGAGAACGCCGTTGAAAGTCTCGCTCATCCAGATGAACTCGCAGGACGACAAGTCCGCGAACCTCAAGACGGCCCGGGCCATGATCGAGAAGGTCGTCGCCGAGGACCATCCCGATCTCATCGTACTGCCGGAATACTACGCCTTCCTGGACGGCAGTCCGGCGGCGATGCGCGAGAGCGCCGAGACCTTTCCGAACGGCGAGAGCTATCGCCTGATGTCGGGCCTGGCCGAGAAGCACGGCGTCACCATCCATGCCGGCAGCGTCTGCGAGCGCGACGGTGACGACTATTTCAATGCGACCCTCGTCTTCGGTCCCGATGGCAAGCAGATCGCGCATTACCGCAAGATCCACCTGTTCGATGTCGATGCTCCCGGCGGCTCGAGCTACCGTGAGTCCAACATGGTCTCGCGTGGGAAGGAGGTCGTGACCTATAAGGTCGGGGACGCCACGGTCGGCTGCGCCATCTGCTACGACATCCGGTTCCCGGAGCTCTTCCGCAAGCTGCGCGACGCCGGTTCCGATCTGATCGTGCTGCCCGCCGCCTTCACCCTGATGACCGGCAAGGACCATTGGGAACTGCTGGCCCGGGCCCGCGCGGCCGAGACGCAGACCTGGTTCCTGGCGACCGGACAGACCGGCACCCATGCGCAGGGCAAGAACGCCTGCTACGGCCATTCCATGGTCATCAACCCCTGGGGCCATATCGCCGCCCAGGCTTCCGACGGTATCGGCACGACGAGCGCCAGGCTCGATTTCGACTACACCGCCAAGGTCCGCGCTGCGGTCCCCGTCGCCAATCATCACGTCATCGGCTGACCGGAGCGCAGCATGTTCATCGTCAATCCCATGCCGGCGCAGATTCCGGCCAGCCTCGTTGCGCTGCTCGAGAAATGCGAAGTCGCGACCATCGGTCATGTCCTGCATTCAGGCTTCGTCGACCGCGAGATCCGCGCGGTGCTGCCGACCAAGCGCATCGCCGGCACGGCGGTCACCATCCGCATCCCACACGCGGATTCGACCGCGTTGCACTACCTGACCAAGCTCGTCCGTCCGGGCGATGTGGTCGTGATCGACCGCTGCGGCGACACCAAGCATGCCTGCTGGGGCGGCGTCGTCACCCACGCCATGAAGAATGCCGGAGTGGCTGCCGGTGTCATCGACGGCCCGGCCACGGATTTCTCCGAGATCGTCAAGACCGACATGCCGATGTGGTGCCGCGGTCCGTCGCCGATCACGACCAAGATCCTCGGCACCGAGGGCGCGATCAACGTTCCGGTCAGCGTCGGCGGCCAGACGATCGAGCCGGGGGATGCCGTGCTCTGCGACGAGAGCGGCATTGTCGTCCTCAAGGCCGCGACGGCCGAAGCCTATGCCCGCCGCGCCATCGAAATGCAGGAGCAGGAACTCGTCCTGCTCGAGCGCCTGCGCAAGGGCGAGAAGCTGCCCGATATCTCCGGCGCTACCGCCATGGTCGAGGGCAAGCTCGCCAGGGTCTGAATGTCCGACATGTCGAAGCGGGCGGCACAAAGCCGCTCGCGCAACCATAAACAGAGGGGAAGTCGCATGAAGACATATGCCAAGATCGCGATCGGAGCCGGGCTCGCGACCGCACTCCTGTCAAGCACCGCCATGGCCCAGCAGACCGTGACGGTGATGGCCTATTCCGGTCTCTTCCAGGAGCGCTACACCAAGGCGGTGGTCGAGCCCTTCATGAAGGCCAATCCCGGCATCAAGGTCGAATATTTCCCGATGCCGAACTCGGCCCAGATGCTGGGCAACCTGCGCGCCCAGAAGGCCGCGCCGCAGGCCGATGTCGTGATCATGGACGTCTCGGTCTCGAAGGCTGCGACCGACGAGAAGCTGCTCACCAAGATCGACGAGAAGAACACCCCGAACGTCGCCGATCTCTACCCCAGCGCGCGCATTGCCGATGTCGACGGCGTCGCCGTGACCTTCGACAACCTCGTGCTGCTCTACAACACCGATACGGTGAAGGAGACGCCGAAGTCCTGGATGGACCTCGCCGACAAGAAGTTCGCCGGCAAGGTCGCAATCCCCGGCATGCCTGACATCCAGGGCCTCTCGCTCGTGCTGATCACCGACAAGGCGCGCGGTGGCACCGACTATCTCAAGAATGTCGACAAGGGCATCGCCGCGCTCGGCGAGATCGCGCCCAACGTGCAGACCTGGGAGCCGAAGCCCGAGGTCTATGTCACGATCATCTCCGGCCAGGCGACGGTGGGCGCCGGTTGGAACGCCCGTGCGCAGGTGAACATCGACACCTCGAACGGCAAGCTCGGTGCGACCCTGCCGAAGGAAGGCAGCGTCTTCCAGATCAACACCGTCAACCAGGTCGCCGGCGGCCCCGGCAAGGATGCCGGCGCGAAGTTCATCAACTACGCGCTCAGCCCCGAGGCGCAGAAGGCTTTCACGGAAGCGATGTTCTACGCGCCGACCAATGCCAAGGCGCAGATCTCGGACGCCGCGATCGCGCGCACGGCGGTGAAGTCGATGGACAAGGTCATCCCGGTGGATTGGATCGCACTCGCCAAGGTCCGCGAGCCGATCATGGACCAGTGGCGCCGCAAGGTGATCCCGCTGAGCCGCTGAGCCAAAGGAGGATGTCGACCATGACCAGCCGAACCGATGCACCAGAGGGCTTCCTTTCGATCCGGAGCCTGACCAAGCGCTATGGCGACTTCGTCGCGGTCGACAATCTCGATCTCGAGGTGCCGAAGGGCGAGCTTGTCGCCTTCCTCGGCCCCTCGGGCTGCGGCAAGACGACTTCGCTGAGAATGATCGCGGGCCTCGTGCCCGCGACCTCCGGACGGATCGTCGTCGGCGGCAGCGACCTGACCGAGGTCGCGACGCATCGGCGCGACATGGGTCTGGTCTTCCAGAGCTATGCGCTGTTCCCGCACATGAGCGTGGCGCGCAACGTCGCTTTCGGCCTCGAGATGCGCAAAGTCGACAAGGGCGAGATCGCCAAGCGGGTGAAGGAGGCGATCGCGCTCGTCCACCTCACCGGCAAGGAGGAGCACCGGCCGGCCCAGCTCTCCGGCGGCCAGCAGCAGCGCGTGGCGCTGGCGCGTGCGCTCGTCATCCGTCCCTCGATCCTGCTCCTCGACGAGCCGCTCTCCAATCTCGATGCCAAGCTGCGCGACGAGATGCGCAACGAGATCCGCGACATCCAGAAGCGCCTCGGCATCACTGCGATCTTCGTGACGCATGATCAGGTCGAGGCGCTGACCATGTGCGACAAGGTCGTGGTGATGAATCAGGGCCGGCTCGAACAACTCGGAACCCCGGTCGAACTCTATGAGACGCCGAATACGGCCTTCGTCGCGAGCTTCGTCGGCCGCAGCAATCGCCTGACGGCTGTCGCCCGCAATGGCGCGGCCGAGTTCGCAGGCCAGCGCATAGCCGCTCCCGCCGGCCTCGAGGGACCGGTGCAGGTGATGATCCGCCCGCATCGCCTCGGGCTTTCGCCGGACACTGCTGCAGCCGCGGATTCCGCGCGCCAGCACGTTTCGGGCACCGTCGCCCGCGCGATCTTCGCCGGCGACATCCTGCAATATGACGTCGATGTCGGTGGCCAGATCGTCTCGGTCGAGCTCGCGACCCGCGGCGGCGAGAGCGTGATCGAGCCGGGCCGCCCGGTGACCCTGTCCTGGCGGCCGCAGGACATCTTCGTCTACGGAGCGGCAGCATGAGCGCCGTCGCGCCAGCCGCAGCGATGGCGGCCCCGATGCCGGCCGCGGAGCGGAGCAGCGGCCTGCCGCTGGTCGTGCTGCTGCTCCTGCCGATCGCGCTCGTGAACGCCTTCGGCTTCCTCGCACCCGTCTTCAACCTCCTGCGCATGTCGTTCTACGAGTCGCAGGCGACGGGCGCGATGGTCGAGGTCTATACGCTCGCGACCTGGGCCTCGGTGCTGCGTGACAGCTTCTACGCCGAGCTCATTCTCAACAGCATCCTGGTCAGCCTCGGAATCACGCTGATGACGCTGGTCTGCTCCTATCCGATCGCGCTCTATCTTCATCGCTCCAGCGGCACATGGCGCACGATCCTGCTCGTGCTGGTGATCTCGCCGCTGCTGACTTCGGCGGTGGTGCGGACCTATGGCTGGGTCGCGATCCTCTCGGAAAACGGACTCGTCAACAATGCGCTCGGTGCCATCGGCATCGCGCCGCTCAAGCTGATGTTCAACAAGACCGGCGTGGTGATCGGGCTGACCGAGATCCTGATGCCCTACATGATCCTCGCGCTGCTTGCCGGCTTCGGCCGGCTCGATCCGCGTGTCGAGGAGGCTGCGTCCACGCTCGGCGCGCCGCCGTGGAAGGTGTTTCGCCATATCGTCGTGCCGCTGACCCTGCCGGGCATCGCGCTTGGGTCGCTGCTCTGCTTCGTGCTGGCTGTCTCATCCTTCATCACGCCGAAGCTGCTCGGTGGCGGCCGTGTCTTCCTGCTTGCGACCGAAATCTACGACCAGGCCATCGTGACGCTGAACTGGCCGCTCGCCGCGACGCTCTCGATCCTCGTGCTCGTCATCTTCGGCGGTGCTCTCGTGCTCTACACCCGCGCCCTGCGCGCAATCATGTGAGGGGAGGACATCATGGACGAACGCCCGATTTCTCCCGCCCTGAAGATCCTCGCCGGTGCGATGTTCATCTTCCTGCTGGCGCCGTTGATCGTCGTCGTACCGATCTCGTTCTCCGGCGACAGCTACATGATGTTCCCGCCTTCGAGCTGGAGCACCAAATGGTACCCGGCGATCTTCGCGGACGGGAAGATGGTCTCCGCTTTCTGGACGAGCCTGTTGCTCGCCTTCCTGGTGACCGTGCTCAGCCTGCTGATCGGCCTGCCGGCGGCCTATGCCCTGGTCAGGCTCAAGCCGCGCGGCGCGGAATTCCTGTCGAGCCTGTTCACCGCGCCGCTGCTGCTGCCGACGATCGTGCTCGGCCTGGCGATCCTGATCGTGTTTTCCGGATATGGCCTACTCGCGACCTTCCAGGGTCTCGTTGCAGCGCATCTGGTCGTGACCTTGCCCTACGCCATCCGGGTGCTCTCGACCGCTCTCGCCACCCTGCCGATCCCGGTCGAGGAAGCGGCCGCGACGCTGGGCGCCTCGCCGCTGACGGTGTTTCGGCGCGTCACCCTGCCGATGATGCGCTCGGGCATTGTCGGCACCACGGCGCTCTGCTTCCTCGTCTCCTTCGACGAGGTCGTGCTCTCGCTCTTCATGACCGGCCCCCGCATCTCGACGCTGCCGGTTGCGATGTATCACCGCGTCGAACAGCAGGCCGATCCGCTGGTCGCGGCCTTGTCCGTGCTGCTCGTCGTGCTCACGCTCGTCGTCGTTCTGGTTGTCGACCGGACCTCCGGCCTCGCCAAGACCTTCGTCAAATGAACACCTTGGTCGCATCAGGACGGCCGGACAAAGGGAGCCGCATGGTCTCGAGCTGTCATGAAGCAGGCCGCTAGCCCGGCCGAACACTGAAGGCGGTCGGGCAGGGCCCGCCGCCGCGCCGAAACGCCCACTCTTCGAACCTGGCCTGCTCGCGGCGCGAGCGGGAACCCTGGAGTTTTGCCTGATGGAACAGGATATCCGCATCGCCGTCGATATCGGCGGCACCTTCACCGATATCGAGATCCTCGATGCCGGTACCGGCGCGATCCACCAGATCAAGACCCCGAGTACACCGAAGGATCCGTCCGTCGGCCTCCTCACCGGCATCCGCCAAGCGTCGGAGCGCTTCGGTTTCCCGCTGGAAGCAGTGCAATATCTGCTGCACGGTACCACGATCGCGACGAACGCGGTGCTGGAACGCAAGCTGCCACTCGGGGCAGTGGTCACCACGACGGGCTTCGAAGACGTGATGCAGATCGGCCGGCACGGCCGCAAGGACGTCTACGCGATCACCCTGGAGCAGCCGGAGCCGCTCGTCGCCCGCCGCTTCTGCTTCGGCGTCGAGGAGCGCGTCGGTGCAGACGGGCGGATCATTACTCCGCTGCATGAGGACGGCGTTCGCAGGATCGCGTCCGAAATCGCCAGGGCCGGCGTCAGGTCGGTCGCGGTCTGCCTGCTGCACGCCTATGCCAATCCGGCCCATGAGCGGCGCGTTGGCGAGATTCTGTCTGACTTGCTGCCGGGCGTCGCCATCTCACTCGCCAGCGACATCTCGCCCGAGATCCGCGAATATGAACGCATGTCGACCACGGCGCTGAACGCGCTGCTGGTGCCGATCGTCCAGAGCTATACCGACCGTCTCGCCGGGCGCCTCGCCGAGGAGGTGCCGCAGACTCAGGTCTACCTCGTCCAGTCCAATGGTGGTGTGTCCGGCCTGGCCAAGGCCGGGCGTGAGCCCGCCCGCCTGCTGCTCTCCGGCCCTAGCGGCGGTGCCGCGGCGGCCAGGCGCCTGTCGGCCGAGCTCGGCGAGCCCAATCTCGTCGCGGTTGACATGGGTGGGACCTCGTTCGACGTCTCCGTGGTCCATGACGGCGTGGTCTCGATGGTCAATGAGGGGGAGGTCGATGGCCTGCCCGTGCGGCTGCCGATGATCGAGATGCGCACCATCGGCGCCGGTGGCGGCTCGATCGCCTGGGTCGATGACGGCAATCGCCTGCGCATCGGCCCGCACAGCGCCGGAGCCGATCCCGGCCCGGCCTGTTACGGCAAGGGTGGTATCGCGCTCACCGTGACCGACGCCAATCTCCTGCTCGGTCGGCTCGACGGCAAGAGCTTCATGGGCGGGGCGATGCCGCTCGACCGTGAGGCCGCGCGGCGCGCTGCCGAAACCGTGGCGGCGCCGCTAGGGCTCTCCGTCGACAGGACCGCGGCCGGCGTCATCGACGTCGCGAATTCGGCGCTGGCCATGGCGATCCGGCTCTCGCTCTTCGAGAAGGGGCTCGACCCCGAGGATTTCGCCATGCTGTCCTTCGGCGGTGCCGGTGGTGTCCATGCCTGCGAGGTGGCGGAGGAACTCGGCATCCGCCGTGTCATCTTCCCCGCCCATGCCTCGACGCTCTCGGCCTGGGGCATCCTCTGGTCCGATATCGCCCATGATCTCGGCGCCACGCAGATCGGCCTCTTCGATGAACTCGCGCCGGGCCTGGAAGCGACCGCGTCCCGCCTCGTCACGGAGGCGGAAGCGCTGCTCGCCGAGGACGGTGTCGCGCCCGCGGCACGCCGTTTCGAATGGGCCGTCGACCTGCGCTATGCCGGTCAGGCCTTCGACCTGCGTGTGCCGCTGGACGAGGCTGATTTCTCGGCCGCTGGTGTCGCCAAGGCGAGTGCCTCCTTCCACGCCCTGCACAAGCAGCGCTTTTCCTATGACGAGCCCGAGGTCCTGGTCGAAATCGTCGCCCTGCGCCTAAAGGCAGTGGGAGCGCTGGCCAAGCCCGTGCCGGCGCGCCAGGCCGCCGGCTCCGCGAAACCGGCCGCACAGTCGCGCCCGGTCCATGGCCGGGGAGCGGCAGTCGACACCCCGGTCTGGGAGCGCGATGCAATCGGCACCACCGATCCCGTCAGCGGCCCGGCCGTCGTCGAAGAGCCCTACACCTCGATCTACCTGCCGGCCGGCTGGAACATCGTCACCCATTCCGCCGGCGCCCTGATCGCCGACCGCATCACCGCGCAGTGAGGCCCGACACCATGAGCGACATTTTCAAGGGCATCGACCCCGTCCGCCTCGAAGTCATCCGCAATGCGCTGGTCGCTGCGGCCGAGGAAATGAGCATCACGATCTGGCGCACCAGCCGCTCGACCGTGGTTCGCGAAATCCTGGATTTCTCGACCGCCGTCTTCGATGCGCAAGGCCGCAACATCGCCCAGTCCGCGCGCATCCCGGTTCACCTGAACTCGATGTCGGACTGCCTGCGCACGATCCTCGATCGCTTCATTCCACTCGACCAGTGGAACGACGGCGATGTCATCGTCACCAATGATCCCTATTC
Source organism: Allobosea sp. 05T439 (assembly GCF_056396005.1). Classification (NCBI taxonomy): domain Bacteria; kingdom Pseudomonadati; phylum Pseudomonadota; class Alphaproteobacteria; order Hyphomicrobiales; family Alloboseaceae; genus Allobosea; species Allobosea sp. 05T439. Next base: position 146,075 of record NZ_JBFTKP010000013.1, read on the forward strand.
CGGCGGCCAGCATCTGCCTGATATCCAGACCTTCCGGCCGGTTTTCGTTGATGGCGAACGGGTCGGCATCGTCGGTACGCTCTGCCACCATGTCGATGTCGGCGGCGGTGCGGCCGGCAGCTACTATGCCAATGCGACGGAGGTCTTCCAGGAAGGCATCCGCATCCCGCCGCTGCGCCTCGTCGACAGAGGCGTGCTCAACACCGGCGTCTTCGAGATGCTGCTGCACAATGTGCGCCAGCCCGACGAGACGCGCGGCGACCTCAACGCGCAGATCGCCGCACTCGGCATCGGCGAGCGGGCCGTGGCGCGCATGGCCCGCAAATACGGCTCCGCCTCGCTCGCAGCCGCAATGTCGGCCATCCTCGACGGCTCCGAGCGCATGGTGCGCGCCGCGCTGAAGGCGCTTCCCGACAGCGAATCCTCCTTCGTCGAACTGGTCGATGATGATGGCCAGTCGGAAGAGCCGATCCGCCTTGCGGTGAAGATCATCAAGCGCGGCGAGACCATCACGCTCGATTTTGAGGGGTCGAGCCCGCAGGTGAAGGGGCCGGTCAACAACACCCCCGCCATGACCTGCTCGGCCGTCTACTACGCGCTGCTGGCGGCACTCGGCGGCGAGATCCCGGCCAATTCCGGCTGCTATCGCGCCGTCACCGTGAAGCTGCCGGAAGGCAGCGTGGTCAACGCGGTCTTCCCGGCGCCCGTCGCCGGCCGCATGGTCGTCAACCATCGCATCGCGACCGCCGTCTTCGGCGCGCTGGCGCAGATCATGCCGGAGCGCATCCCGGCTGCCTATTACGCGATCTCCTATGTCTACGCGCTGCAGACGACGAACCCGAAGGGCAAGCGCCAGGTCTATTTCGACATTGAGGTTGGCGGTTGGGGCGGACATGCCAGAGGCGACGGCGCGAGCGCGCTCTCCTGCGGCCTGCACAACAATACCAATGCCCCGATCGAGATGGTCGAGGCCAAGTACCCGGTGACCTTCACCAGATACGGGCTCATTCCCGACTCCGGCGGCGCCGGTGAATTCCGTGGCGGGCTGGGCCTCGTGCGGGAATGGCGATTGGACGCGGCCGAGGGCTCGCTCTCGACCAATTTCGAGCGTTTCCGGCATGCGCCCTATGGCATTGGCGGCGGAGAGCCCGGTTCGCTCAGCCGCACCACCGTGACGCGCGCGGACGGCTCGAAACTTTCTCTCCAATCCAAGGTCTCGGGCATCCCGTTGAAGGCCGGCGACACCGTCACCATCGAGACATCCGGCGGCGGCGGCTTCGGCGATCCGGCGCGGCGCGATCCGAAGCGCCTCGCCAAGGACCTCTCCKACGGGCTGGTGACGCCGAAGGCCGCGTCCCGGTTCTACGGCGCCGAACAGGACAAGGAGGAGGCGGCATGAACACGCAGAGTTCCGCCGACGGCGTTCAGATGACGCTCGCCCAGGTCGAGGCGCTGACGCGGCGCGTGCTGCTCGCCTGCGGGGTCGATCCGCGCAACGAAGCGCCGATCACGGCTTCCGTCGTCGCGGCGGAGGCCGAAGGCGTGCATAGCCACGGCCTCGCGCGCCTGCCGACCTATTGCGAACACGCCCGCGTCGGCAAGATCGACGGGAAGGCGCGCCCCGTGCTCGATAGCCCGAAGCCGGGCCTGGTCCGCATCGATGCCAAGGGCGGCTTTGCCCATCCGGCGATCGATTTCGGCCTGCCGGCTTTGTGCGAGGCGGCAAAGGCCCAGGGCATCGCCGCCCTCGCCGTCACCAACTCCTATAATTGCGGCGTGGTCGGCTATCATGTCGAACGCATCGCGCAGAATGGCTTGCTGGCCCTGGCCTTCGTCAACGCTCCGGCCTCGATCGCGCCGGCGGGCGGTGCCACGCCGGTCTTCGGCACCAATCCGATCGCCTTTGCGGTGCCACGTGCGGGGCGCGAGCCGTTGGTGCTCGACCAATCCTCCAGCGTCGTCGCCAAGAGCGAAATCGTCGTCCAACAGCAGCGCGGCGAGGCGATCCCGCTCGGCTGGGCGTTGGACAGGGACGGCAATCCGACGACCGATCCCAAGGCCGCGCTGGCCGGTGGTTCGATGGTCCCGTCCGGCGGCTACAAGGGCGCCGGCCTTGCCTTGATCGTCGAGGTCTTCGCAGCCTGGCTGACCGGCGCCAGTCTCTCGATCGATGCGTCCTCCTTCGCCGACAATCTCGGCGGCTCGCCCCGCACCGGCCAGTTTTTCATCGCGATCGACCCTGGCGAACTGGTGGGCGAGGGCGCTTCGTCCCGCCTCGAGCGCCTGTTCGATGCGGTGGCCGGTCAGCCCGGCGCCMGCCTGCCGGGCGAGCGTCGCGCCGGCGCCCGCACACGCACGGCGACCGACGGCATCATCATTTCGCGCAAGCTCTTCGACACGATCGAGGCCTACGCCAGACCGGCATAGGCTCTGCATGGGGTGGCGCGGCTTGCGCTCCGGCACGGCCGCTCCCACACTCGTACGGGCAGGATCCGGGGGACAGCTTGATGACATACCGCGTCACGGTCGGAGGGCATGTCCACGTCTTTGCCGATCTGAAGCAGTTGATGGCGAAGGCGACGCCACTGCGTTCCGGCGACATGCTGGCCGGCATCGCCGCCGCCAGCATGGAAGAGAACATGGCGGCGAAGATCGCGCTCGCCGACCTGCCCCTGCGAACCTTTCTCAATGAGGCGCTGGTGCCTTACGAGGACGACGAGGTCACCCGCCTGATTCTCGATACCCATGATGCGGCCGCCTTCGCGCCGATCGCGTCGCAGACGGTCGGCGAGTTCCGAGACTGGCTCTGCTCGGAGAAGGCGACGCCGGAGGTCCTGGCCGCTATCGCACCCGGCGTGACGCCCGAAATGGCAGCCGCCGTTTCCAAGCTGATGCGGAACCAGGATCTCATCCTGGTTGCCCGCAAATGCCGGGTCGTCACGCGCTTTCGCGACACGATCGGCCTGCCCGGCACGATGGCCGTGCGCCTCCAGCCGAACCATCCGACCGACGATGCCGCCGGCATCCTCGCCTCGACGATCGACGGGCTGCTCTATGGCTGTGGCGATGCCGTGATCGGCATCAACCCGGCGTCCGATTCCCTGCCGGTGCTCGGTGATCTCGTCCGCCTGCTCGACGAGTTGATCCACCGCTTCGACATTCCCACGCAAAGCTGCGTGCTGACCCATGTCACCAGTGCGATCGCGCTGATCGGGCAGGGCGCGCCGGTCGATCTCGTCTTCCAATCCGTCGCCGGCACGCAGAAGGCCAATGAATCCTTCGGTATTTCGCTGTCTGTGCTCCAGGAAGGCCTGGAGGCCGGGCGTTCGCTGAAGCGCGGCACAATCGGCGACAACGTGATGTATTTCGAGACCGGACAGGGCTCCGCGCTCTCGGCCGACGCCCATCACGGCGTCGACCAGCAGACGCTGGAAGCGCGGGCCTATGCCGTCTGCCGGCCCTTCGAGCCGCTGCTGGTGAACACGGTCGTCGGCTTCATCGGCCCGGAATATCTCTATGACGGCAAGCAGATCATCCGTGCCGGGCTGGAGGATCATTTCTGCGGCAAGCTGATGGGCGTGCCGCTCGGATGCGACGTCTGCTACACCAACCATGCCGAGGCCGATCAGGACGACATGGACACGCTTCTGACCCTGCTCGGCACGGCCGGGGTCAATTTCGTCATGGGCGTGCCCGGCGCCGACGACGTCATGCTGAATTACCAGTCCACCTCCTTCCACGACCAACTCTATGTCCGCGAGGTGCTCGGGCTGCGACGCGCACCCGAGTTCGAGGCCTGGCTGCGACGCATGGACATCACGGATGAGGCCGGGCGGTTGAGCAGCGGGCGGGGTGGGCAGGCCTTGCTGGCGGCCATGCAGGGGCAGGCGGCGTGAGCGGCGACGACATGCTCCCGGCCGACGAGCGCTGGGCGGCGCTGACGCGGCTGACGCCGGCCCGCATTGCGCTCGGCCGCGCGGGTGCTTCCTTGCCGACGCGCGAGGTCCTGCGCTTCGGCCTCGCCCATGCGCAGGCACGCGACGCGGTTCATATCCCGTTCCGCCCCGAAGAGGTCGCGGCCGAACTCGCAGCGCTATCGCTGGAGACGGTGCAGGTTGAGAGCGCCGCCCCCTCGCGCGATCTCTATCTGCGGCGACCCGATCTCGGGCGGCGTCTCTCTCCCGAGGCGCAGGCGATGCTGCAGGCCCGACGCGGTGCGTTCGATTTCGCCTTCGTCGTCGCCGATGGCCTGTCCTCGACGGCAGTCCAGCAGAATGCGGCGCCGCTCATCGCCGCGATGCTGCCGTTACTGCAGCGCCAGGGGCTGACACTCGCGCCGGTCGTGATTGCGAGCCAGGCACGCGTCGCGCTGGGCGACGAGGCGGCCGAGGCACTGGGCGCCCGCCTCGTCGCGGTGCTGATCGGCGAGCGACCCGGCCTGTCCTCACCGGACTCGCTTGGCGTCTATCTCACCTTCGCGCCGCGGCGCGGCCTGAGCGATGCCACGCGCAATTGCGTCTCGAACATCCGCCCGGGCGGGCTCTCCTTCGAACACGCGGCCGTCAAGCTCGCCTGGCTTACACGGGAAGCGCTCAGGCGTTCGCTGACAGGCGTCGAACTCAAGGACGAGAGCGAGCCTGCATTGGAGGCGGGTCAGGCAGCGACCAGGCCTTCAATCACGACGGGATGAATCCGTCTTGATGTCGACCTCATCGCGACTCTGCCGCAACCTCGAGCCGGCCCCCTGCATGCCCCAGCCAGGCTGACCGCAGGTTCCTGCGCCGCGGGGTCGTCAACGTCGTCGGGCATCGTCCCGGATCATCTGGGCACCCTTTTCAGCAATCATCATCGTCGGGGCGGCCGTATTGCCCGAGGTGATGCGCGGCATCGCGGAAGCGTCGATGACGCGCAGGCCCTCGACACCGCGCAGGCGCAGGCGTTCGTCGAGCACGGCGCCGGCATCGTCGTCTCGTCCCATCCTGGCGGTTCCGGCCGGGTGGAAGATCGTCGTGCCGAGCCGGCCTGCCGCCTCCAGAAGCTCCGCATCCGACGTCACCGAGGGACCAGGCACATGTTCCTGGGGCTTGAATCGTGCGAGCGGCTGCTGCGCGACGATCCGGCGCGCGAGCTTCAGCGCATCGACCGCGACCTGCCTGTCCTCATCCGTTGCGAGATAGTTCGGCGAGATAGCGGGAGCGTCGCTCGCGTCGGGGCTCTTCAGATGCACGCTGCCACGGCTCGAAGGTCTCAGGTTGCAGACACTGGCGGTGAAGGCGCCGAACGGGTGCAGCCCGTCGCCCCATTTGTCGAGCGAAAGCGGCTGGAAATGGAATTCGAGATTGGCCGTGGCGTAATCCGGCGAGGATTTGGCGAAGGCTCCGACCTGCGAGGGCGCCATGGTCAGCGGCCCGGTGCGCAGCGCCGCATATTCCAGCGCCATCAGCGGCCTGCGCCAGAGTTTCGCATAGTCGCTGTTGAGGGTGCGCACGCCCTCCACCTTGTAGACGGGCCTGATCTGCAAATGGTCCTGAAGGTTCTCGCCGACGCCCGGCAGATGGCGCCGCGTCTCGATGCCCAGAGCCTGGAGCCGTTCGCCGTCGCCGATGCCTGATCGCTCGAGAATGGCAGGTGAGCCGACTGCGCCGGCGCTCAGCACGACCTCGCCACTCACGTCCACCCGCAGATTCTCACCCTGATGGATGAATTCGACCGCGCGAGCGCGGCCCTCCTCGATGATGATGCGCTCGACCAGCACATGGGTTTCCAGCCGGATATTGGAGCGGCCAAGCGCCGGAACCAGGAAGGCGCGATAGGAACTCACCCGCCGGCCGCGCTTCTGGTTGACCTGAAAATAGGCCGACCCTTCATTGTCGCCGGTGTTGAAGTCGTCGATCTTGGCGATTCCCGCCGCTTGTGCCGCATCCCGGACGGCATCGAGAATCGCCCAGCGCACGCGCGGGTTCTCGACGCGCCATTCGCCGCCGGAGCGATGCAATCCGCCGGGCGGCGGCGCGATATGGTCTTCGTGCTTCAGGAAATAGGGCAGTACGTCGTCCCAGCTCCAGCCCTGCAGGCCGAGTTGCCGCCAGCCGTCATAATCGGCCGCCTGGCCGCGCATGTAGATCATCGCATTGATCGCCGAACAGCCGCCGACGACCTTGCCGCGCGGATAGGCGAGCGCCCGGCCGCCCAGCCCCGCCTGCGGCTCGGTCTGGAACCGCCAATCGGCACGCGGATTGCCGATCGCGTAGAGATAGCCGACCGGGACGTGGAACCAGATCCAGTCGTCCATGCCACCGGCTTCCAGCACGAGCACGCGCTTGGATGGATCGGCCGAGAGCCGGTTCGCGAGCAGGCAGCCCGCCGACCCCGCACCGATCACGACATAGTCGAAGGTGCCGATATTCCTGCGATCAGACATGGCATCCTGCTGGCAAAGGAGAGGCGTGGGCTTTGCCACCTTTCGGGAGCGGCGCCCGAACCATCAGGAAGACCGAAGGAAAAGCCAAGCCCCGGGGCAAGGGCGCGCATGCGTCTTTAGTTCTGATTGCGCCAGTCCTGTGCTGCCTGGCTCAGATGGGCCGAGAGCAGGGCGACGGCACGCGGCCGATCCCCCGCGGCCAAAGCGTCGAGGATGGCGAGATGGTCCTCGCAGGACTGTTTGATCTGGTCAGGCGTCAATTGCGGGAAGTCKACGAACTGATGCATGCGCCGCAGGGCATTCTGGCGCTTGACCGCCTGCAGGAAGAAGCGGTTGCGTGACCATGAGGCGAGCGTCTCATGGAATTCCGCATTCACCTGGAACCACATGTCCGGMGCGATCTCGGAGGCGGGCTTGCGCATCAGCGCCTCATGCGCGTTGCGCATCTTTTCCAGAGCGGCGCCATCGATGCGGTAGTCGGGTTGGCTGAGCGCCGCGGTCTCGACCGCCTCGCGGAAGGCATAGCTCTCGAGGATAGCCTGCGGGTTATCGAGGCTTTCCGAGAACTGCCAGCCATGGCCGCGCTGGCGCTGGACGATTCCTTCCGCGGAGAGGCGCAACAAAGCGCGCCGCATTTCGCCGCGCGACGCGCCGAAATGCACAAGCAACGCGTTCTCCGTCACCGATAGCGGGATCAGGCCCGAGGCGCGGTCGTTCAGGATCTTCCGGTAGAGCTCCGCGCCGCCGTCAGCGTCATTGCTGCATTCCGCGATGACCGCGGCATCGATCGGGCGGTTGAGCTTGAAGCCCGAGCCGAGCTCCCGCCGCAGAATGCCGCGTTCGCTGAGATCGATCAGGGCGCGGCGCACAGGCGTTCGTGAAACACCGAGGCGCGCGGCCAGTGGCTTTTCTCCGACCGCGGCATCGACCGCCCATCCTTCGTCCCGACCGAGCCGCAGGATGTCACCAATGATTTCGCGATGCAGTCCGCTCGACACGTGGGCGTCTCCGAAGCTTCCCTTTCTTGCCATTGACAATAAGGTTTGGCGATGGTCCAGTGTATATAACTGCAATAAAAAACACAGAGCCTGTGGATGATTGCACCATTTCCCTTCGTCTCGGTATCTGGGTCGCCTTACGAGCGAGGGCGGCAACATGGTGCGGCGGTGACAGATCGCGTGCATCGCAGCGCACGGTTCTACGCAGGCCAGCTCGACAGGCTCGGATCGAAGCCAGGTGAACGTGAAGCGTTGATCGCCGAGTTCAGCCGGGGAATTGCTGCCTTCGACGAGGCCTATCTCGAGGAAATGCGCGGCATTGCCGATGGGGCCGGCCTCGACCTCTCGGCGATCATCATGATCAATGCACGGACCGAGATCGTCGCCAAGGCGCGCCTCCTTGCCTCCCGCCCCATCGATGAGGACGATGAGGAGGAGGAGGAGGAGAAGATGGCCGATGGCTGCACCGGCGCCATCATCCTGCCGGAGCGAAGCTGGAGCGGGAGCATCATCCAGGGGCAGAACTGGGACTGGCAGCCGGAATGCGCGGAAACCGCGATCGTGTTGCGCGTGCACCGGCAGGATGGGCCCGATCTGCTCACTTTCGTCGAGGCGGGCGGCCTTGGCCGTCACGGCATGAACGAAGCCGGCATCTGCGTGACCGGCAATTATCTGCGCAGTGATCGCGACTACCGCCAGGAAGGCGTTCCGCTCGCCTTGGTGCGCCGCAAGGCACTGGAGCAGGAGCACCTGGCACTGGCGATGAAGGTGATGGCGACCACGCCGAAGGCCTGTTCGACCAATATGATGCTGAGCCAGGACCGGGGCTTTGCCATCGACCTCGAATGCGCCCCGGACGAGGCCTTTCCGGTCTACCCGGAAGATGGGCTCATCGTGCACGCGAATCACTGGATCAGTCCGGTCGCGCTTGCCAAGCTACGCGATACCGGCTTCGGCTCACCCGACAGTCACTACCGCGACTGGCGTGTCAGGCGATTGCTGACCGAGCCGCAGCGTTTCCTGACGCGGGAGGACCTGAAGGCCGCGCTCTTCGACGATTTCCTGTCGCCCTATGCCGTCTGTCGCCCGCCACGAGCCGGAGCGACCGGTGATTTGACGGCGAGCGTCGCGATGATCGTGATGGAGCCCGGGCTCGGCATCATGGAGGTGGCGCCGCTGCCCGCGCTCAACCGACACTTCACCCGCTACAGCCTTTCCGGCGATCCGGTCGCCGTCGCGGCTGCGGCCTGACACGGGGATTGGGAGGTCCTTGCTCATGAGACGTGCTTCACGAACGCGCATTGCGGCGATGGCGCTGCTCGCGGCACTGTCGAGTGCTCCGGTGGCAGCGCAAACCCTGACCATCGCTCTCAGGGCCGATATTCGCGGCACGAATCCGGGCGTCAATCGCGACGACGACAGCGACGCGGTGACCCTCCACATGGTCGAAGGGCTGGTCGCCTATCGCGAAGGCGGCACCGTCGGGCCCATGCTGGCGGAGAAGGTCGAGACCTCACCGGATGGGTTGAGCTACACCTTCGAACTGCGCAAGGGACTGACCTTCCACAACGGTGCGCCGCTGACCGCCGCGGACGTCGTCTGGAGTTGGCAGCGATATATGGACCCGAAAACGGAATGGCGTTGCCTTGCCGATTTCGACGGCCGCAGCGGGCTCAAGGTCGAAGCGGTCGAAGCCGTGTCGCCAACCACCGTGCGAATGCGCATCAACGAGCCCAACGCGCTCTTTCTGTTCTCGCTGGCGCGCACCGATTGCGGCAGCGCCGCAGTAATCCATAAGGATTCGTTGAATCCTGACGGGTCGTGGAAAGCACCGGTCGGGACCGGCCCGTTCAAGTTCGGCGAGTGGCGGCGGGGCCAGCAGATCAGCCTGATGCGCTTCGCTGGCTACCAGTCGCTGCCCGGCGGCCTCGACGGCTTTGCCGGCAGCAAGCGGCCGCTCGTTCCGGAGGTCAGGTTCCTGGTCGTCCCGGATGCAGCCTCGGTGAAGGCCGGCCTGATCGCAGGCCAGATCGACATCGCCGAAGTGCTGGGCTCTGATGTCTCCGAGCTGAAGAAGGCTCCCGGTATAACGGTCCAGACCGCGACCACGGCAGCGCGCCATGCACTGCTCTTCCAGACCAATGACCCGATCTTCAGGACGCCGGCGATGCGCCAGGCGCTTGCGGCGGCCATCGATTTCAGCCAGCTCGTCGCGATCGTCTCCGATCTCGGCGTGCAGCCGAACAACTCCACGATCCACGCCAAGTCGGCCTATCACAGCGACGTGCAGAACCTCTCGCACGGCTACGATCCGGCGCGTGCKAAGAAGCTTCTCACCGAGGCCGGCTACAAGGGCGAGCGGCTGAAGATCACCACCAATAACCGTAAATCGGCGCCAAGCTTCAACATCGCAGTCGTGCTGCAGTCGATGTTCCAGGCCGTCGGCGTCAACTCGGACATCGATGTCGTGGAGTGGGCGACCCATATGGATCGCTTCCTCAAGGGCAATTACCAGCTGATGGTGCATTCCTACTCGGCGCGGCTCGACCCGGCGCTGAGCTTCGAGCATTTCACCGGGCCGAAGGCGGACCAGCCCCGCAAGGTCTGGGATGACCCCGCTGTGATTGCGCTGCTCGACAAGGCCTCGAAGATCGAGAGCCCGGCCGAGCGTCAGAAGATCTTCGACGAACTGCACAAGCGGATGATCGACGACGTGCCGCTGGTGATGCTGTTCAACTCGATCGAAGCCTGGGCCTCGACGGCGCGCGTCTCCGGCTTCGTGCCGTGGGAGTCGCGCGTGCGGGCCTGGGAGGTTGCTATCAAGTCCTGAAGAGCCGATGCATCAATCGATGCTGCGCAGGGCAGTTGCGATGGTCGCGAAAACCAGGTCGATCTCGCCTTCCGAGACGATGAGCGGCGGCGACAGCACGATCGTGTCGCCCGACCCGCGCACCAGCACACCTGCCTCATAGCAGGCCTTGGCGCAGGCCGCTCCGCGCGCGCCGGGCTGCCCTGGCCGCGGTGTCAGCTCCACGGCGCCGAGCAGGCCGATGCTGCGGATGTCGGCAACATGCGGGGAGCCTTTGAGCGCCAGCGCACGCTCCTGCCAATGCGTGCTTGCCGCCTTTGCGCGCGCCACGATGCCCTGTTCGGCAAAGACATCGAGCGTGGCGAGCCCAGCGGCACAAGCGAGCGGGTGAGCCGAATAGGTATAGCCGTGGAACAGCTCGATCACCTCGGGCGGGCCGGCCATGAAGGCATCATAGACCGTATTCGAGACGATGACGCCGCCCATCGGCACCGCCCCATTGGTCATGCCCTTGGCGCAGGTGATGAGATCGGGCGTCACGCCGAATGCCTGCGCCGCGAATGGGGTGCCGAGGCGTCCAAAGCCCGTGATGACCTCGTCGAAGATCAGGAGCACGCCATGCTTGTCGCAGATCGCGCGCAGGCGCTCGAGATAACCCTTCGGCGGCGCGTAGACGCCGCCCGAGCCGGTCACCGGCTCGACGATGACGGCCGCGACGCTGGCCGGGTCGTTCATCTCGAGCACGCGCTCGAGTTCCTCGGCATAGGCCGCGCCGGTGTCCGGCTGGCCGCGCGAGAACGCCATGCCGGCATCATAGGGTAGGGCGAGATGGGCGACTTCCGGCAGCAGCGGGCCAAAGCCGCGCTTGTGCCGGCCGAGGCCTGCCACGGAAAGCCCGCCAAAACCCATGCCGTGATAGCCCTTGGCCCGGCCGATCAGCTTGGTGCGGCGCGCGTCGCCGCGCGCATGGTGATAGGCGCGTGCGATCTTGAGCGCGGTATCGACCGCCTCGGAGCCGGAATTGACGAAGAAGACGTGATCGAGCCCCTCGGGCGCGAAATCGCACAGCCGTGCCGCATAGGTCTGCGCGGCAGGATGGCTCATCTTGAACGAAGAGACGAAATCGAGGCGCCCAGCCGCCTCACGGATCGCCTCGACGATGCGCTGCTGGCCGTGGCCGGCATTGACGCACCAGAGGCCTGCCATCGCGTCGAGGACCTGGCGCCCTTCGGGAGTGAAGTAGTGCATGCCCTCGGCGCGCTCGAACAGCATCGGCTCCTGCTTGAAGCCGCGCATCGGCGTGAACGGCATCCAGAAGGCGTCCGGAGCGTTGCTGCGGTCGGTTTCGCTGCGAAGGGCGGTGGCTGGCATGAAGCGATCCTCGGGCGGGGCGATCCCATCACGGGCGCGCCATTGGCGAGAGGCGATACTGTCTTTATTCCGTACGAAAGACAATATCACTTCACATGCCTTGCTAGCCGGGCGTGGGCGGCGGTTGCCGGACTCTCCGCTTGAGTTCGCTGGCGCGCTGCAAATGCCGGCGCATCAGGACCGAGGCGATTTCCCGGTCTCCGGCTTGCAGGCGTTCGAGGATCTCGATGTGCTCGGTGCAGCTGACCTGGACCCGTTCGGTGCCGGAGCCCCAATCATAGTTGGAGAGCCGTCGCATCTGGTTTTCCCGGCGGATGGCGGAGTGGATGAAGCGATTGCCCGATGCGGCCGCGAGACCTTCGTGAAAGGCCGCGTTCATCTCGTAGAAGGCGACGCTGGAGGACTCGCGCCAGGGCTGGGTCAGGGTGTGGCGGTGCCGCCTCAGCATCTCCGCCGCCCAGTGCTCGTCGAGGCGAAAGCCAGGTTCGAGAAAACCCATGGGTTCGAGCAGCATGCGGAAGCGATAGCGCTCCATTCGCAGCGACGAATCCGAGGATTCATGCAGGAAGCGCCAGCCATAGCCCGGCTTGCGCTCCACCATCTCCAGCTCGGCCAGGCGTTTCAGGGTGCGCTGGATTTCCGGTCGCGCCATCTCGTATCGGCGCATCAGCTCCAGCTCGGAAACGTCATCGCCAAGCGCGCCGCTCTCGCGGTCGCGTGCGATCCTGACCAGAGCGAGGTCGGTCTCGTCGGGCGAGCCGCCACTGTCTGCCGGAAGCGGAAGCGCGCTGACCAGCTCGACGCCCTTGTTGGGGTGACGAAGCACGATTCCCTGGCCTTCGAGGTGGCTGAGCGCCGCCCGCACCGGGGTCCGCGAGACATTCAGGCGCTTGGCCAGATTGTTCTCGTTGAGCCATGCGCCCGCCGCGAGGCCATCCTCGCGCGCCAGTTGGATGATGCGCTCGGCCAGATCCTGCTGGAGCCGCGTCGGTTCGGCCATGAATTTCCTCTTGATTGTCTTACTGCGTGATGAAATACATTAACTGTTAGCCGGGCGCCAGAGCCGGCGCGGAGATTTGGTCCATGGTTGAGCCCTTTCCATTCATCGATGTTTCGGGATCGCCCTATGAGCGCGGCCGGCAGCATGGCGCAGCGGTCCCCACGCGCGTCAAGCGCAGCATCGAGCTCTATGGCGGCCAGCTCACCGATCTCGGCTACGATGCCGTTGCCAAGTCGCGATTGATCGCCGAATTCGCCCGCGAGATCGAGGCTTTCGGCGCCCACTATGTCGAGGAGATGCGCGGCATAGCCGACGGTGCCGGCGTCACGCTCGAAGATATCGTGATGGTCAATGCCCGCACCGAAGTCATGGCCAAGGCACGGCTCGAGAAGGCCAAGCCGGTCGAGGCCGGCGAGGAGCTCGACGATGGTTGCACGGGCGCGGTCATTCTGCCCGAGCGCAGCGTGACGGGCGAACTCATCCACGGCCAGAACTGGGACTGGAAGGCGGAATGCGCCGAGACCGCCATCGTGCTGCGCGTGCGCCGCGATGACGGCCCGGACTTCCTGACCTTTGTCGAGGCGGGCGGTCTTGCTCGCTGTGGCATGAACGCCGCCGGCGTTTCGATCACCGCCAACTATCTGGAATCCGAGCGCGACTTCACCCAGGCTGGCGTGCCGCTGGCGCTGATCCGGCGCAAGGTGCTGGAGCAGGAGCATTTCGCCATGGCGATGAAGGCCGTGGCGACGACGCCGAAGGCCTGCTCGAACAACATGATGCTCTCGACGGTCGCAGGCTTCGCCATCGACTTCGAATGCGCCCCTGATGAGGCCTTCCCGATCTACCCGGCCGATGGCCTGATCGTTCATGCCAACCATTGGGTCGGCTCGATCGCGCTCACCAAGATCAAGGACACCGGCATTCCGCGGGTGCCGGAGAGTTTCTATCGCGACTGGCGCGTCCGCAAGCTGCTCGACGATGCCGGCCGCAAGCTCAGCGTCGCCGATCTCAAGAATGCGTTCTTCGACGACTTCCTGTCGCCCTATGCCGTCTGCCGCCCGCCGCGTCCCAACGAGACCGGCAATCTCTCGGCCACGGTGTCGATGGTGATCATGCAGCCGGCGAAGGGCATCATGGAAGTGGCCCCGCTGCCGGCCCTGAACCGGCAGTTCACGCGCTACAGCCTGACTGACGATCCGGTGACGCTGGCCGAAGCCGCCGAGTGAGTTCTTTGCATGCGTCGGAGCCGTAGAGGGCGGCCCGACGCCATTCGCTAACAAAAAATCAGGAGGGGATCGAACATGGCTTTCAAACCGATTGCGGCAGCAGCGCTTGCCAGTGCGGCAATGACCTCGCTGCTGGCAGGTCTCGGCCCGTCGCTCGCGGCGCCAACGAGCATTCGCGCGCATCTCAATGCCGATATCCGCAGCATCAATCCGGGCGTGAACCGGGACGACAATACCGACGCCGTCGTGCTGCATATGGTCGAGGGCCTCGTCGCCTATGGCGATGATGCCGAGGTCAAGCCGCTCCTTGCCGAGAAGGTCGCGCTGTCCGAGGACGGGCTGAGCTACACCTTCACACTGCGCAAGGGGGTGAAGTTCCACAATGGCGCGCCGCTGACGGCTGCCGACGTCGTCTGGAGCTGGAACCGCTACATGGACCCGAAGACCGAATGGCGCTGCCTTTCGGAATTCGACGGGCGAGGGCGGGTCAAGGTCGAATCCGTAACGGCGCCGGATGCTTCGACGGTGGTGTTCAAGCTCGACAAGCCGAGCTCTCTCTTCCTTGCCAGCATCGCCCGCACCGATTGCGCCATGACCGGGATCATGCACAAGGATTCGGTGAAGGCGGATGGCAGTTTCGACAAGCCGATCGGCACGGGGCCATTCAGCTTCGGCGAATGGCGCCGCGGCGAATATATCCGGCTCGTGCGCAATGCCGACTACGCCAGCCTTCCCGGCAAGATCGATGGCTATACCGGCAGCAAGCGTCCGCTGGTGGATGAAGTCCGCTTCCTGATCGTGCCTGACAGCTCCACCGCCAAGGCCGCATTGCTGCGTGGCGACATCGACGTCATCCCCGACGTCGCCAACGCTGAAGTCGGCGAGCTGCGCAAGAACCCCAAGGTCGAGGTCTCGCTCGTCTCGAACATGGGATTGGTCGGCCTCCTGCTGCAGACCCGCGATCCGTTGCTGCAGAACCAGAAGCTGCGCCAGGCGATTGCCGCGGCGCTCGACGTCAACGAGATCGTCTCCGCCGTCACGGACGGCCTGGGCAAGCCGAACAATTCGATCGTCCCTGCGATGTCGTCCTATTACGGGCCGGTGCAGAAGCAGGGCTACAAGCACGATGTCGCGGCTGCCAAGAAGCTGCTTCAGGAAGCCGGCTACAAGGGCGAGCCGATCGTGATGCTCGCCAACAAGCGCTATCCGCAGAGCTTCGATTCCGCGGTGATCGCGCAGCAGATGCTGCAGGGCGCCGGCATCAATGTCTCGATCGAAGTGCTGGAATGGGCGACGCAGCTCGACCGCTACAGCAAGGGCAACTACCAGATGCAGGCTTTCCCCTATTCGGCCCGCCTCGACCCCGCACTGAGCTTCGAGTCGATCGCCGGTCCGAAAGCGACCCAGCCGCGCAAGGTCTGGGACGATCCGGACTCGCTCGCGCTGCTCGACAAGTCGATGGTGGTTTCGGACAAGGCCGAGCGCCAGAAGCTGTTCGACGAACTGCACACGCGCTTCATCGCCCAGGTGCCAATGGTCATGCTCTATAATGGGCTCGATGCCGGCGTCTATGCGAAGCGCGTGAAGGGCTACCAGTCCTCGATCCTGTCCAAGCCCAGGCTCTGGGAAGTCAGCGTCACCGACTAAAGGTCCCCCGGCTCTCTCTCGGGTGCATCCTTGAGAATATGAGCTGCAATCAACTGCGAGAGGCGCGCAATGTCGCGCTTCTCGATGGCTTCGATCATGGCGTGATGGTCACGGTCGCTGCGCAGCAGCGAGTCGTGGGAGGCCCATACCGTGACGTTCGACCCGCGCCCGCGATCACGCAGGTTCCAGATCAGCTCCTCCAGCACGGGGTTGCCGCTGAGATGATACATCACTTCGTGAAATTCCGCGTTGACCCGGCTCTGGTCGGCGCGCGTGCCCTCGCGCACCGCCACGCCGAACTCCTCGGCGAGGCCACGAAGCGTCGAGAGGGTTGCCGGCGTCATCCGGCCAACGATCGCGGTCGCGACGGAGGTCTCGATCACGATCCTGACGGACCGGATATGGCGCAGGGTCTCTCGATCGATCTCGGCCACGCGGTAGCCCCGGTTGGGGACATGTTCGATCGCCTTGCGCACGACGAGTTCGTCGAGCGCGGTGCGAACATCAAAGCGCGTCGCGGCGAATTTCTGCTCGATGTCGATCTGGCGGAGCCATTCGCCGGACCGGAAGTGGCCGAGCTTGATCGCCTCGGCGATCTCTCCAGCCAGGGCGTGTTTCGATTTCGGCTTACGCTTCACGGTCGTCATCGTCATCCCCTAGCTCATCTCGCCGCGATTTCGCTACCGGGCGAAGCGACCGATCCAAGCTTGCCAGCCTGAATGCAACGTGCAACATAATTGGCGCCAATTTAAAAGCCAATAAAGGATATCCGATGGCTGCGATGACTGCGACGCGTGAAGCGCCCGAAGCCGGGAAGGCCGACAAGGCTGCCGCGCTCTACGACATGGACCGGACCACGGTCTTCGCCAGCCGACACGATCCCCGCTTTGCCTATTGCCTCTACGTGCCGCCGTCAGTGGGGCAGGGCGGCGAGCCGCCGGCGCTGGTCGTCGCCATGCATGGCACCGGCCGCAGTTTCATCACCTATCGCGATGCCTTCACCGAGTTCGCGCGCTGGAACAACTGCATCGTGCTCGCGCCGCTCTTCCCGGTCGGGGTGCGGGGCGACGGCTATCGTGACGGCTTCAAGTACATGCGCGAAGCCGACATCCGCTACGATCACGAACTGCTTGCCATCGTCGATGAGGTCGGCGAGCGCTACAATCTCGACTTCAAGCGCTTTGCCCTGTTCGGGTATTCCGGCGGCGGGCACTTCGCACATCGCTTCATGCTTCTGCATCCCGACCGCCTCTGGGCTGCCTGCATCGGAGCACCGGGTTCGGTCACGCTGCTCGATCCGACGCGCGACTGGTGGGTCGGCACGCGGAATTTCGCGGCGCTGTTCGGGCAGGAGATCGACTTGGCCGCCCTCGCCAAAGTGCCGGTCCAGATGATCGTCGGGGCTGCCGATCTGGAAACCTGGGAAATCACCCACAAGGAAGGCGGCCGCAACTGGATGCCGGATGCCAACCATGCCGGCAAGACCCGCCCTGAGCGGCTCGCCAGCCTGCAGCGCTCCTTCGAAGCCGAAGGCGTGAAGGTGCGCTTCGATCTGGTGCCGAACATGCCGCATGACGGCGTCAAGGCTGTGCCGCGCGTCGAGGAATTCCTGGCGGAAACGCTGACCCGCCTGCGTGCAGATGCTGCGCCTCTCACCGTGCTGAAGGGGAAATGAAGTGAACCTGACGTCGTCCCTGGCTATTGCTTTGACCCTTGTTGCTGCGCCGGTTCTGGCCCAGCAATCGACGATCAATGTCGCGCTCAATGCGGACATCCGTTCGACCAACCCGGGCGTCAACCGGGACGACAATACCGATGCCGTCGTGCTGCACATGGTCGAGGGCCTGGTCGGCTACCGCGAGAACGGCGCGGTCGCGCCGTTGCTGGCGGAGTCGATCGCGGTCTCGCCCGACGGGCTCACTTACACCTTCACGCTGCGCAAGGGCGTGAAGTTCCACAATGGCGCGGTCATGACCTCGGCCGACGTGCTGTGGAACTGGAACCGCTACATGGACGCGAAGACCGACTGGCGCTGCCGGGCGGAATTCGACGGCCGGACCGGCATGAAGGTCACCAGTGTCGACGCACCTGATCCGTCGACCTTCGTCATGAAGCTGGAAAAGCCCAGTGCGATGTTCCTCGACACCATGGCGCGCACCGATTGCGCCATGGTCGCGATCATCCACAAGGACTCGGTGAAGGCCGACGGCAGCTGGGACCGGCCGATCGGCACCGGCCCCTTCACGCTCGGCGAATGGCGCCGCGGCGAATTCGTCTCGCTGAAGCGCTTCGACGGTTACGTCTCGCCCCCGGGCGAGCAGCGCGACGGCTATGTCGGCCGCAAGCGTGCCCTGGTGCCGGAGGTGAAATTCCTCTCCATCGCCGATGGCGCCACGATCAAGGCCGGCTTGATGTCGGGCGCATTGCATGTGGCAGACGTCCCTGATTCCGACGTGCCGGAAATGAAGAAGATCCCCAATCTCGAGGTGATGAGCGCCCCGAGCGCGACGAAGCACGCCTTCCTGTTCCAGACGCGCGACGCCCTGCTCGGCGATGTCCGGATGCGCCAGGCGATCGCGGCCGCGCTCGATCTCGACCAGATCGTCGCGCACACCTCGAACGAGCTCGGCAAGACCAACAACTCGGCGATCTATGTCACGTCGCCCTATTACAGCGAGGTGCAGCGCCAGCGTTACACCCAGGACCTCGCCAAGGTGAAGAAGCTGCTCGCCGAGGCCGGCTACAAGGGCCAGCCGATCAAGCTGATCGCCAATAAGCGCTCGACGGTGCCGAGCTTCCCGGCCGCGGTCGTGGCCCAGGCCATGCTGCAGGCCGCCGGCATCAACAGCGAGATCGAGGTGCTGGAATGGGCGACCCAGCTCGACCGCTATTCCAAGGGCAACTTCCAGATGATGTCCTTCAGCTATTCCGCCCGCATCGATCCTGCCCAGAGCTACAACCAGTTCAGCGGACCCAAGGACGCATTCCCGTCCAAGGCCTGGGACAGCCGGCGTGCCGACGAGCTGATCGAGAAGGCGACTCTCGTCGGCGATCCGGCCGAGCGCCAGAAGCTGTTCGACGAGCTCCACAAGCTGATGCTCGCCGAAGCTCCGCTGATCTTCCTCTACAATCAGGTCGACACGGCCGGTGTCTCCAGGAAGCTGCGCGGCTTTGCCCCCTGGGTCGCTGGGAAGCCGCGGCTCTGGGAGGTCAGCTTCGCCAATTGAGGCGTTGCTCCTGGCCCGCGCCGGACCCGGGCCAGCTCATCTCAAAACCAAGAAGAACGACGACAACAGGAACATCGACATGAACCGCATCTATGCCTCGGCCTTCGCACTGGCGACCTCAGCGCTCGTCGCTGGTCCGGCCGCCGCCCAGTCCGTCACGGTCGCGGTCGCTGCCGATATCCGCAGCTCCAATCCCGGCGTGAACCGCGACGACAACACGGATGATTTCGTCCTGCAGCTCGTCGAGGGCCTGGTCGGTTATGCCGAGGATGGCACGGTCGGGCCGCTTCTCGCCGAGAAGGTCGAGATGTCGGCCGACGGCAAGGCCTACACTTTCACGCTGCGCAAGGGCGTGAAGTTCCACAATGGCGCGGAGCTGACCTCGGCCGACGTCGTCTGGAGCTGGAACCGCTACATGGATCCGAAGACGGAGTGGCGTTGCCTGTCCGAATTCGACGGTCGCAATGGCCTGAAGGTCGAGGCGATCGAGGCTCCCGACGCCAACACCGTCGTGATGCGCATCAACTCGCCCAGCGCGCTCTTCCTCGACGCGCTGGCACGCACCGACTGCGCCATGGCCGCCGTCATCCACAAGGACTCGCTGAAGGCGGACGGTTCCTGGGACAAGCCGGTCGGCACCGGGCCGTTCAAGATCGGCGATTGGAAGCGCGGCGAGTATTTCACCATGACCGCCTTCGACGGCTATGTGTCGCCGAAGAGCGACAAGCGCGACGGCTATATCGGCCTGAAGAAGCCGCTCATCAAGGACGTGAAGTTCCTTGTCGTGCGCGATCCCGCGACGGTGAAGGCCGGCCTGATCTCAGGCGCCATCGACATGGCCGAAATCCTGCCGAGCGATGTCGAGGAACTGCGCAAGAATCCCAAGCTCGACGTGAAGGTCGCCCCGAACGCCGTGCGCCACACCTTCCTGTTCCAGACGAACGACGCGCTGATCAAGAACGTCAAGCTGCGCCAGGCCATCGCCGCCTCGCTCGACATGACCGAGCTGGTCGCAGCCGCCTCCAGCAATCTCGGCACGCCGAACAATTCGGCGATCTATCCGAGCTCGGCCTATTTCGGACCGGTCGAGAAGCAGGGCTTCAGCTATGACCCGGCCAAGGTGAAGAAGCTGCTCCAGGAGGCCGGCTACAAGGGCGAGAAGATCTCGATCATCGCCAACAAGCGCCCGACCGTGCCGAGTTTCCCGGCCGCCGTCGTGGCTCAGGCGATGATGCAGGCCGCCGGCATCAATGCCGAGATCGAGGTCCTGGACTGGGCAACCCAGCTCGATCGCTACAACAAGGGCAATTACCAGATGCAGTCCTTCTCCTATTCGGCACGCTTCGACCCCGCACTCGGGTTCGAGCAGTTCGCCGGGCCGAAGGACAAGCAGCCGCGCAAGGTCTGGGACAATGCCGAGGCGCAGGCACTGATCGACAAGTCGATGGTCGTTTCGGACAAGGCCGAGCGCCAGAAGCTCTTCGACGACCTGCACAAGCGCATGATCGAAGAGGTGCCGCTGATCATCTACTTCAACGGCCTCGACGTGATCGCGCATTCCAAGCGCGTGCGCGATTTCCAGCCGTGGCAGTCGAAGATGCGGATGTGGGGCGTCAACCTCGCCAATTGAGGCGCAGGTCTGACGGGGAGGGGAAGCACCAATGCTGCGTTTCGCGCTCACGCGCATCCTGATGGCGTTGCCGACACTGTTCATCGTGGCAGTCTCGGTTTTCGTCCTGATCCGGTTGATCCCGGGTGATCCGGCCCAGCTCATGCTGGGCGACCTCGCCGATCCGGCGAGCCTGGCCGATCTCCGGGCACGCCTGGGCCTCGATCGCAGCCTGCCGATGCAGTTCGCGATCTGGTTCGGCAATCTGCTGCAAGGCGATCTCGGCCAGTCGATCAATTCGCAACAGGCGGTCCTGCCGCTCATCGCCCAGCGCTTCTTCATCAGCGCGCAGGTGGTGCTGGTTGCGGTGCTGTTCGCCTGCCTGGTCGCCGTACCGGCCGGCGTGATTGCCGCCTGGCGCCAGAACAGCTCGCTCGATCTCACCCTGGTGGGGCTGGCGACGCTGCTGCTCTCGATCCCGACCTTCTGGCTCGGCCTGCTCCTGCTGCTGTTCTTCGGGCTGAAGCTCGAATGGCTTCCGGTCGTCGGCTATGTCTCGATCGGCGAGGACACGACACGCGGCATCCTCTACCTCGTCATGCCGATCCTGACGCTGTTCCTGCACGAGATCGGCGTGATCCTGCGCATGGCGCGCGCCTCGACGCTGGAGGTGCTGCGGCTCGACTACATCACCCATGCCCGCGCCAAGGGCCTCTCGGAAGGCGCCGTGCTCTGGCGCCACGCCTTCAAGAACGCCTTCGGGCCGACCTGGACGCTGATCGGGCTCGTGCTCGGCAACCTGCTCGGCGGCATCGCCGTGGTCGAGACCGTCTTCACCATTCCCGGCCTCGGCCGTCTGCTGGTCGATTCGATCTTCGCGCGCGATTACCCGGTGATCCAGGGCTGCCTGCTCTTCGTCGCCTTCACCTATGTCCTCGTCAATCTGGTGATCGACCTGTGCTATCCCATCTTCGACCCGCGGGTGACAGCCGAATGAAGCTCCCCGCACCCAACGCCCTGCTGGGCGGTCTGCTCATCGGTGTCCTGCTCGTCGTCGCCCTGACCGGCGCGGTCTGGACCCCCTACGATCCCCTGCAGCTCTCGTTCCGCGCCAAGCTCGCGGCGCCGAGCGCCATGCACTGGCTCGGCACCGATGAGTTCGGCCGCGACGTGCTCTCCCGCCTGATGGCGGGCGCTGCGACCAGCGTCTGGATCAGCCTGCTGACCGTCACGCTCGCCGTGACGCTGGGCACCGTGATCGGCGTCTTCAGTGGCTATCTCCGCGGCTGGTTCGACCGCATCGTCATGGCCTTCAACGATGCGCTGCTCGCCTTTCCCGGAATCCTGCTGGCGCTCGGCCTGCTCGCGGTGGTGGGTGCCAACAAATACGGCATCATCGTCGCGCTCGGCATCGCCTATGCGCCCTCGGTCGCCCGCATCGTGCGCGGCACGGTGCTTTCGCTGCGCGAGCGCGAATACATCGCCGCCTCCCGCGTGATGGGCAATTCCGAGGGCTTCACCATGGCCCGCCACATCCTGCCGAACTGCATCGCGCCGCTGACCGTGCTGGCGACCTCGATGTTCGGCTATGTGCTGCTGGCGGAGAGCGCGCTCTCCTTCCTCGGCCTCGGCGTGCCGCCACCGGCCCCGACCTGGGGCAACATGCTCGCCGGTTCGCGGCCCTATATCGGCCAGGCCGTCTGGCTCGGCATCTTCCCCGGCCTGTGCATTTCGCTGACGCTGCTCGGGATCAATCTTCTCGGCGATGCGGTGCGCGACAAGCTCGACCCGCGCATGAGGGGAATGTGATGGCCTCGTCCGAAACACTTCTGCGCGTCGACGACCTCACGCTCGAGATCGGCAGCACCGGCAAGCGCGTCGTCAACGGCGTCAGCTTTTCCGTCTCGCCAGGCGAGATCGTCGGCATCGTCGGCGAGTCCGGCTCCGGCAAGACCCTGGCTGCGCGCGCCCTGATGGGCTTCATCCCGCCCGCAGTCAGGCGCGTCGCCGGGTCGATCAAGTTCGAGGGCCAGGAGGTCACGACCATGGAACCGAAGCAGCTGCGCGCCATGCGCGGTTCGCGTGTCGGCATGGTCTTCCAGGAGCCGATGACCTCGCTGAACCCGTCGATGCTGATCGGCCGGCAGCTCGACGAGGGCCTGGCGCTGCATCGCAAGCTCAGCACCAGCGAGCGCAAGGAGTTGATCCTCGACATGCTCCGGCGTGTCGGCATCCGCGATCCCGAGGGCGCGTTGACCTCCTATCCGCATCAGTTCTCCGGCGGCATGCGCCAGCGCATCATGCTGGCCTCGGTGATGTTGCTGAAGCCGGCGCTGCTGATCGCCGACGAGCCGACGACGGCACTCGACGCTGTCGTGCAGCGCGACGTGCTGGAGCTGATGGTCGACCTGACCAAGGCCAACAACACCGCCGTGCTGATGATCAGCCACGACCTCGGCATGATCGCGCGCTATTCCGACCGCGCCATCGTGATGTGCCAGGGCGATGTCGTCGAGCAGGGCCGGACCGAGGAGCTGCTGGCGCGGCCGAAGCACCCCTATACGCGCAAGCTGCTGGCCGCGATGCCGCATCGCGGTCCGGCGCGCGCGCTGCCGGAAGCCGGAACGCCGATCGTCTCGGTGCGTGATCTCGTGATCGACTATGGCGGACGCCAGGGCTTCTTCCGCAAGGAGGCGCCGAAGCGCGCACTGCATGGCATCAGCCTGGATGTCGCGCCGGGCCAAGTCGTCGCCGTCGTCGGCGGCTCGGGCTCGGGCAAGACCACGCTCGGCCATGCGATCGCCGGCCTGATCAAGCCGACCAGCGGCGAGATCCGCTTCGAGGGCAAGCCGATCGACAAGAGCGAGACGGCCTATTGGGATTACCGGCTGAACTGCCAGATGGTCTTCCAGGATCCCTATTCCTCGCTCGATCCGCGCATGACCATCGGCGATCTCGTGGCCGAGCCGCTCCGGCTGGTGCCCGGCATGACGGCGGCCCTGAAGGCGGCGCGGCTGCAGGAGGTGCTGGCGGAGGTCGGCCTCGCCGACGGCTTCGCGTCACGCTATCCGCACGAGCTCTCGGGCGGCCAGCGCCAGCGCATCGCGATCGCACGCGCCGTGGTGCGCCGTCCGAAATTCGTGATCGCCGACGAGCCGGTCTCGGCCCTCGACGTGACGGTGCGGGCGCAGGTGCTGGAGCTCTTCGCCGAGCTGCAGCGCAAGCACGGCTTCTCCTGCCTGTTCATCAGCCATGATCTCGGCGTGGTCGAGCAGGTCGCCGACCGTGTCGTGGTGATGAACGAGGGCCGGATCGTCGAGGACGGGACCCGCGACGAGATCTTCGACCGGCCGCAGCATGCCTATACCCGCAAGCTGCTCTCTGCCGTGCCCGGCCTCGAAACCGCGCCGGACGGAGGCGTGCGCCTGTTCTGGCGGCTGGTCGACGAAACCGAAGCCGCGCTCGCCTGATCCCCAGCTTCCGGCGGCGGGCGCTACGCGCCCGCTCGCTCTCCTGCTATGAGGCAGGCCCCTGGCAGGGAGCGACGGATCAAGGCGATGCAGGTGAGGGTGATGTCCGGCAGGCGTAGCGGCGACGGGAGTATTCGCCGGTGAGCATGGTTCTCGCCTGCGATCTCGGCGGCACCAGTTTTCGCGCAGCTCTCGTCGACGAGGCGGGGCAGCTTCGGGCCCGCCATAGCATCGTCATGCGGGTGCCGATCGAGCAGGGCGGCGCCGCCGAGATCGATCCCGACCACTGGTGGAGCGCGCTCCGCGAGAGCGCAGCCGTGCTCCAGGCTTCCCATCCCACGCTCTTCGGGCAGATCGAGGCATTGGCGATCTCGGCGCTGACGCGCACGCAGGTCTTCGTCGATCGCGACGGCCAGGTGCTCCGTCCCGCCATGCTATGGCGCGATACGCGCGCCGACACGACGCTGCCCTCGCTTCTGGCCACGTGCCCGAAGGAGCATCCGGAGACAGCGGGCCTCAATGCCTTCCACCCGCTCGCGCGGCTTTGGTGGCTGAAACAGTCCGAGCCGGGCATCCTCGCGGCCACGGCGCATGTTCTCGATCCCAAGGACTATCTGAATCTGCGCCTGACCGGGGTCGTGGCGAGCGATACCGTTTCGCTCGCGCGGCTGGAGGCGGCCGCAGCGGCCGCGCCCGCCGGCGGTTCGCTGTTCGACGCTGCCGCCCTGCCGGTGACGCTTCTTCCGCCGCTGCGCCAGCCGGTTTCGATCATGGGCCATGTCCAGCCGGGGCTGGAAGGCGCACTTGGCCATCTTGCCGGCCGGCCCGTGATCGCCATGGCGAACGACACCTGGGCGAGCGTGGTCGGATTGGGCGCCATGCGTCCGGGTTTTGGCTACAACCTGTCCGGGACGACGGAGGTGCTGGGTCTCGTCAATGCACGGGCTGCCTGGGCCGAAGGGCTGATGACGGTAGACTGGGGCGCCGGCCTCACCCAGCTCGGCGGCCCCAGCCAGACAGGGGCCGACACGCTGGTCTGGCTGCTCGAGCTGCTCGGTCGCTTCCAGGGCGAACCGGCGCAAGCCGGTCGCGAGCTTGGCCGCGTCCTTGCGGAACCGCGCGATGCCGCCCCGGTGATCTTCCTGCCCTATCTCCAGGGCGAACGCGTGCCGTACTGGGACCCGTCACTGCGCGGGGCTCTCGTCGGGCTCAATCGCCGCCACCGCGCGGTTGACCTCGCCTGGGCGGTGATGGAGGGCGTCGGTTTCCTCAATCGTGTCGTGCTGGAGCGTGCCGAGGCAGCGTCAGGCCGGCCGATCGCGGAACTTCGCTTCGGCGGAGGCGGCGCTGCCAATCGCCATTGGTGTCAGATCAAGGCGGATATCCTCGGCCGTCCGGTCGGCGTCGTCGAAGGCGAGGAGCATGGTCTGCTCGGTGCTGCCATCGTCGCCTGGACCGCTCTCGGACGCTTTCCGGATCTCGCCGCAGCGCAGGAAGCGCTTGTCAGACTGGCGCGGGTCTACCAGCCGAACCCGGCCTCACGCGAACCCTATGATCGGCTGTTTGGCCTCTTCCGACAGGCAGAGCAGGCTCTGGCTCCAATCGGGCGTCAGCTCGCCGGTTGGCGCGAGTGAGGGGCCGCACGTGCAGCATGGGCCTGACGTTGCGCAATTGGACGTGGAGAATTCGCTCTCAACCCGTTGCGCCGGCTCGCATTCGCGTTGGCCCCGCACTAGGGTTGAGTTGTTCCATTCGGTACGGCTTCGGCCGGTTCGGATGGAATGCCCGCTCGCCCGCTGTCATGACATGATGCCCCGACACTCGATCCCGTCTCCCCATCAGCCCTTTGCGACGCCCGGAGGCCGCATGGCGCTTCCGTTGCGGGGAACGCACTGAATGCGCACGCTTGTCGAACGGCATGGCACTGCATTGGCGGGGCTCGCCCTGATCGGGTTCTTCGTCGCGTTTGCGCCGAATTTCGCAAGCCCGGGCAATCTCCTGAACATCGCCAAGGACACGAGCTTCCTCGCCATCCTTGCACTCGGCTTTGCGCTCGCCCTGACCATCGCCGAGCTCGATCTGTCGATCGCCGAGGTCGCGAGCCTGGCTGCAGTCGCCGCTGGCTGGTTCATCCAGGCGGGCTATGACCCCGCGATCGCGGTCCTGGCCGCTCTTGCGGTGGGCGCCGGGCTGGGGGCCTTCAACGGTTTCGGCGTCACGGTGCTGAAGGTTCCTTCGCTGATCGTGACGCTCGGCACGGCCGCCATCGCCAAGGGGCTCGCCTTCATGATCACGCAGGGCGTCGCCTTCGTCGGGCGCTGGCCGGCCGGATTCACCGGCCTGGCACGCGGCACGACGCTCGGCCTGCCCAATCTGATCTGGTTCCTGCTTGCGGCGACCGGCATCTCCTATGTGCTGCTGAAATGGACCCGGACCGGCGCCCATATGGCGGCAACCGGCGAGGCTGATGAGGCGGCGCGGCTCGCAGGCATCGCGACCATGCGGATGAAGCGGCTTGGCCTGCTGCTGGCCGGCGTTTTCGCCTCGATCACCGCCGTGCTGCTCGCCGCGAGCCTCTCCTCCGCCGCTCCGAACATGGCCGGCGACTATTTTCTCTACGCCATTGCCGCCGTGCTGCTCGGCATGACGATGTTCGAGCCCGGCAAGCCCAATGTGGCCGGGACGGTCTTTGCCGCGCTTGTGCTCAAGGTTCTTGGCAACGGGCTCGTGCTGATGGGCGCAGCCTATTACGTGCAGGATATCGTGCTTGGCATCATCATCATCGGCTCGGTCGCATTCTCGGCCAGCGTGGTGCGGAAGGCAGCCTTCAAGGTTTGAACGCAACAACGCCGCGCAGCCATCCGCGCGGTCCGGAGGGGGTAGTCATGAAGTTCGTGAAGATGGTTGCAGCCAGCTGTCTGGCGCTGGCCTGGGGCGTCGGCAGCGCCTCCGCATTCGAGCTCGGCGTCATCGGCTTCCAGTTCACCTCGGAGACGCATGCGCGCGTTGCAAATGCGGCTGCGGCTGCGGCCAAGGCCAAGGGCTGGAACGTCACCCTGCTGAATTCCGAAGGCGCGCTGCCGAAGCACGCCGAGCAGTTCGAGGCGCTGATCGCCAAGAAGGTCGACGCCATCATCGTCGCCATGGGCAAGCCGGTCGAGGCGGAAGCCCAGTTCAAGGCCGCGAAGGACAAGGGCATCCCGGTCATCACAGTCCAGTCCGGCGCCGGGCCGTACTCGCTGTTCGACATCCAGACCAATGAATACAAGGTCGGTGCGGACGCAACCCTCTATCTGCTCGGGCAGATGGGCTACACCGGCAACCTGATGTCGGTGCGTTTCGACGGCAATATCGCCTCACGCATTCGCGGCAAGGTGCTCGACGTCGTCCTGTCCGAGAACACCGCGGTCAAGGAAGTCGGAAAGCACGGCATGGCGCGCACCCAAAGCTGGCGCGACGATGTTCGCAGCGGCGTGCAGGCGCTGCTCCTGCGCAATCAGGGCAAGATCAACGGTATCTGGGCCTCCTTTGACGGTCAGGCCTACATCATCGACGATCTGCTCAAGGCCCAGGGCGTCAAGAAGGGCGAAATTCCGCTCGTTTCCGTCGATGGCGGCGCCGAAACCTATCGTCGCATTGCCGACCCGGACAGCACCTTCCTCGCGACCGTCACCGTTCCCTTCGAGGAAATGGGCGTGAAGGCTGTCGAGGCTGTCGAGGCCATCGCCGTGAAGAAGCAGCCGGTGAGCGCCATCACGACCGGCCCCTATCTCTTCATGGACGCGGTCGTCGTCGACAAGAACAACGTCAAGGACTTCCTGAAATAGGGCGCCCCTCGTCCGGGCCGGCCTTTGCAGCCGGCCCGTTTGCGCGCCCTCCGGAGAGCATGCGGATGACAGAAAAGGCGGCCTCGGAGCCCATCTTCGCGATGCGCTCGGTCGGCAAGAATTACGGCGCCGTCCAGGCACTGAGCGGCATCGATCTCGACGTCCATGCCGGCGAGGTCCTGGCGATCTGCGGCGACAACGGCGCCGGCAAATCGACGCTGATCAAGATCATGTCGGGCGCCGAGGCGCCGACCGCCGGCACCATTCGCCTGCGTGGCCGCGAGGTGCATTTCCGCTCGCCGCATGACGCGCTCGAGCAGGGCGTGGCGACGATCTACCAGGAGCTTGCCCTCGCGCCGCGCCTGTCGATCGCCGCAAATGTCTTCATGGGGGCCGAGCTGACGCGCCCGCTCGTGCTGCCCTTCCTGCGCGTGCTCGACAAGGCGCGGATGGCGGACGAGGCGAGAGGCTACCTGCGCCGGCTGTCGGTGCAGATCGAGGACATGACGCGCCCGGTCGAGCGGCTCTCCGGCGGACAGCGTCAKGCCGTGGCGATCTCGCGGGCGCTTCGCTGGAACGCCGAGGTCATCATCATGGATGAGCCGACGGCTGCGCTCGGCGTCAAAGAAACCGCGCAAGTGCTTGATCTTGTACGCCATCTCAAGGCGGAGGGGCGCACTGTCCTGCTGATCAGCCACAACATGCGCGACGTGGTCGCGCTGGCGAGCCGGGTCGTGATCCTGCGCAGCGGCCGCAAGCTGCATGACCTGCCGATCGGCGATCTCACCCCCGACGATCTCAGCCATCTGATCATGTCCGCCCCGGCGCTGGCGGCCTGAGATGGCACGGCCGATCATCATCGACACCGATCCCGGGCAGGATGACGCTGTTGCCCTGCTGCTCGCCTTTGCGCAGCCTGACGAACTCGACATTCGGCTGGTCAGCACGGTCGCGGGCAATGTCGGGATCGACCTGACCACCGCCAACGCGCTGCGCGTCCGCGATCTGGCGGCGCGCCCCGATGTGCCCGTACAAGCGGGCATGGCGCGGCCGATGCTGGAGCCGCTCGAGACGGCGGAATTCGTCTCCGGACCCGACGGCCTGAGCGGCGCCGGGCTGCCGGCCGCCGCCTCGTCKGCGGCTCCCGGCCATGCCGTCCAGGGGATCGTCGAGGTCCTGCGCGCAGCCACAGACGGCAGCATCACGATCTGCGCGCTCGGGCCGCTGACCAATGTCGCGATGGCCTTGCGGCTTGCCCCGGAACTTGCGCCCAAACTGCGCGAGATCGTGGTGATGGGCGGGGCCATGGGCCTCGGCAACATGACGCCGGCAGCCGAGTTCAATTTCTATGTCGATCCGCATGCCGCGGCGGTCGTCCTCGGGGCGGGCGTTCCTGTCACGCTGTTTGGCCTGCATGCGACGCATCAGGCCATCGCCTCGTCGGCGGCCATGGCGCGGTTGGACGGGCTCGGCACCCGCACCGGGCGAGCGGTCCACGGCATGCTGACGCGTCCGCGCCCAGGGGGCCTGGGCACGGCGGCCCACCCCATGCACGACCCCTGCGTCATCGCCTGGCTGCTCTGGCCCGAGCTGTTCAAGGGCCGTGATTGCCATGTCGAGATCGAGCTCGCCGGCAATGTCCGGGGCCGCTCGACCATCGACTGGAACGGCCGGACGAAGCGCCCGGCAAACGCCTTCGTCGTCAACGAGGTCGATGCCGACCGCCTGTTCGAGCGCATGATCGATGCGCTCGCCCGCCTGCCTTGAGGATTGCTGGATCATGACCCATCCGGTCGACGAGTGTCTCGCCGAGGCCGAGGCCGCGATTGCGCGCATGAAGGAGGCCGCGATCGCCGCGCGTCACCAGCACGCGCGTGCCGAGCTGATGCGCCATATGCGGACCACGGCCCGCAAGGTCGTCTCGCGCCCGCTCGATGAGGCGGTCGCACTCGTCTCGCATGAATGGATGAAAGCCTGGAGCCTCGATGCAAGCGCCTATCCCGAACTGGCCCATGACATCACTGCCTTCACCGCTGCCTTCTGCGCCGATGCGCGCGAGAGCACGGAGCAGACGCAGGCTGCGATCCGGGATGCCGTTGCCGCGCTGGAAACAGGCTTCCGGGCCATCGGCACGAGCCTGAGCGACCAGATGGCGTTCCGCTCCGAATGCGCCCATGGCTGGTGGCAAAGCGTCGTGGCGCTGCCGGCCGAATTGCGGGCCACTGAGCGCCGCAGCATTCCGCGCGCCGGCGAGGATGCGCCCTTCTGGAGCGCCGGCGCCCAGCCGCATTGCGGCTGAGGCCTCACTCTCCCCGCGTCGGGGACGGCAGTCGCGCCCGGCTGCCTGCCTCGGCGAAAGGTTCTTCTCTTCATTTTGTGAAATAAGAAAAACCACACTACCTCAAGTGAATTGCCCCGGTGGGCGTTCGGGTATAGCTGAATTGTTCGATTTACAGAACAATACAGGCGGCCAAGACCATGGCCAGAGACCCCATCGATACGGGCCTTTCCGCCCAACAAGGCGCACCGGCTGAGGCAATTGACTTGCCCGAGCGCGCTGCTGACCTCGTTCGCGCGTTCGGCAAGTCGGATGCGCGCGACCGTCTCATCGGACTGCGTCAGGCGGTTTCGGGACGGATCGTCTTTACCACCAGCTTCGGCCTTGAGGATCAGGTCCTCATCCATCTGATCGCTCGTGCCGGGCTTCCCATCGAGATCGTCACCCTCGACACCGGCAGGCTCTTTCCGGAGGTCTACAGCCTCTGGCAGGAGACTGAGCGTCACTATGGCGTGGTGATCCGCCCCTTCTACCCGCGCCATGACGCGATCGAACTTTTTGTCCGCCAAAACGGCATCAACGGCTTTTATGCTTCCCGCGACGCCCGCAAATCCTGCTGCGACATCCGCAAGGTCGAGCCACTGGGCCGGGCCCTGGACGGGGCGGAGATCTGGATCACCGGCTTGCGCTCCGACCAGTCGGCCGCGCGCGGCGGCGTCGCGCTCGCGGAGGCCGAAACGGAGCGCGGCCTGATCAAGTTCAACCCCTTGCTCGACTGGTCGCGCGAGGTCGCGCTGAGTTTCTCCAAGGCTGAAGGAATCCCGCTCAATCCTTTGCATGACAAAGGCTTTATCTCGATCGGCTGCCAGCCCTGCACCCGTGCGATCGCACCGGGCGAGCCGGAGCGGGCCGGGCGCTGGTGGTGGGAAGACGACGCGGCCAAGGAATGCGGCCTGCATGTCGGGCCGGACGGGAATCTGGTCCGGGCCAAGGCTGCCACTGCGGCGGAGGCGCGACCATGATCCAGCTCAGCCATCTGCAGAAGCTCGAAGCCGAGGCGATCTTCATCATTCGCGAGGTTGTGGCGACCTGCGACAAGCCGGTGCTGCTCTATTCGATCGGCAAGGATTCCGCCGTTCTGCTGCATCTCGCCCTGAAGGCGTTCTATCCGGCGAAGCCGCCATTCCCGTTGCTCCATGTCGATACGACCTGGAAGTTCCGTGAGATGATCTCCTTCCGGAACGAGACGGCGGAGCGGCTCGGGCTCGATCTGATCGTCCATGTCAACCAGGACGGGGTCAGGGCCGGCATCGGGCCCTTCGCCTCAGGCTCGCGCGTCCATACCGACGTGATGAAGACGCAAGGGCTGAAGCAGGCACTCGACCTGCACAAGTTCGATGTCGCCTTCGGCGGCGCGCGGCGCGACGAGGAGAAGAGCCGCGCCAAGGAGAGGATCTTCTCGCTGCGCAGCGCCGAGCATCGCTGGGATCCGAAGAACCAGCGCCCGGAGCCCTGGCAGCTCTTCAACACCCGCAAGCACAAGGGCGAGAGCTTTCGCGTCTTCCCGCTCTCCAATTGGACCGAGCGCGATGTCTGGGACTACATCGCACTCGAGAACATTCCGGTCGTACCGCTCTACTTCGCTGCCCCGCGTCCGGTCGTGCACCGCGACGGAGCCTGGATCATGCGCGACGACGACCGCATGGAGCTCGCGCTCGGAGAGGTCGTCGAGACCCGCATGGTCCGCTTCCGGACGCTCGGCTGCTACCCGCTGACCGGCGCAGTCGAGAGCGAAGCCGCAAGCCTCACCGACATCATCGCCGAGATGCGCTCATCGCGCGCCTCCGAGCGCCAGGGCCGTGTCATCGACCATGACGGCGCCGGCTCGATGGAACAGAAGAAGCAGGAAGGGTACTTCTGATGGCTGTCGCCGCCGAGAAGAAGCGCCCGGGCGCCACGGCTCCACTCCCTGCGAACGATTCCTCCGGACTGAGCGAAACCGCCCAGCATTCGCTGCTGCGCTTCATCACCTGCGGCTCGGTCGATGACGGCAAGTCGACGCTGATCGGACGCGTGCTCTATGAGGCCGGCGCGGTCTTCGACGACCAGCTCAGCGCCCTCGACGCCGATTCCCGCAAATTCGGCACGCAAGGTGCGGAGCCCGACTTCGCGCTGCTGGTCGATGGGCTCTCGGCCGAGCGCGAGCAGGGCATCACCATCGATGTCGCATATCGCTATTTCGCGACGGAGAAGCGCAGCTTCATCGTCGCCGATACGCCGGGCCACGAGCAATATACCCGCAACATGGCGACCGGCGCCTCGACCGCCGATCTCGCCATCATCCTGATCGACGCCCGCAAAGGCCTGCTGCCGCAGACGCGGCGCCACTCCTTCATCGTCTCGCTGGTCGGCGTCCGCCACGTCGTGGTTGCGATCAACAAGATGGACCTCGTCGGTTACGACGAGGCAATCTTCGACCGGATCGCTGCGGATTATCGCGCGGCCGTGAAGAACCTCGGCTTCAGGTCGATCGACATCATCCCGGTTTCGGCGCGGGACGGCGAGAATGTGATGCGCCCCTCAACCACGATGCCCTGGCATAAGGGACCGGCGCTGCTGCCTCTGCTGGAGGCCATCGTCGTCGAACAGGAGACGCGCGACGAGGCCGGCTTCGTCCTGCCCGTGCAATGGGTGAACCGGCCCGATCTGGATTTCCGTGGCTATGCCGGCACAGCGGCCCGCGGCCGTGCCCGCGTCGGCGATGCCGTCACGGTGCTGCCGTCCGGGCGCAGCAGCACGATCGCGCGGCTGATTACCCCGTCAGGCGAAGCCAGCAACGCGGCGGCGGGGCAGGCCGTCACCCTGACCCTGGCTGACGAGGTCGACATTTCGCGCGGCGACGTCATCGCTTCCGCGGCGAGCTCGGTTCCCGTCCGGCGCGAGCTCCGGGCGCGGCTGCTCTGGACTGGCGAGCGCGCCATGCTGGAGGGCGGTCAGTTCGTGCTGAAGCTCGCGACCCAGGCCGTGAACGCCACGATCGGCGCGCTGGATCACAGCATCGACATCGAGGGCTTCAAGCCGGTGCCGGCGCAGGTCCTGCGCATGAACGGGATCGGCCTGGTGACGCTGCGGCTCGACCGGCCGCTGGCCACCTTGCCCTATCAGGAGAGCCGGGATCTCGGCGGCTTTATCCTGATCGATCGGATCAGCAACGAAACGGTCGCCTTTGGTTTCGTGGTCGCCGAGCCGGGCGCGGGACGAAGCCTGAACCCGGCGGAGGCGCTCTGTACGGCCGACCGCCTGCGACAGGCGCGCAACCGCCTGATCGGCGCTCCCGGCACGCCGGATCGGCGGCTCTGGTGGAGCGCCGTGAGTTGGCGCCTGCTCAGCACGGCAGGACTGTTCGGAGCAGCCCTTGCACTGACCGGCCGGCCCGGCGTCTCGGGTGTCCTCGCGCTCGGCGACTTCGCCCTGCGCCCGACCTTGCGCGGCCTTCACGCCCGGCTGTGGCAGAGGCACCCATCAGCCGCGCTTCAGGACGGCGCCGGCATCTGATCGATCGAGATCGTTTCGCCGGATGCACGATGGCGTGGGTCGCGGCGTCCTCAGCCCGCGACCACCGCCGTCGCCTCGATCTCGATCAGCGCCTGCGGCTCGACCAGCGCGACGACCTGAACGACCGCCATCGCCGGAAAATGCCGGCCCAGGGTCTCGCGATAGATCGGCCCCATATCCTTCAGGCTGGCGCGATAGGCCTCGATGTCCGTGACATACCAGGTCAGCCGCACGATATCCTCGATGCGACCGCCGCCGGCCTCGACCACAGCCTTGATATTGGCGAGGGTCTGACGGAGCTGCGGCAGAAACCCCTCGGCGAAGACGCCGTGCTCGTTCCAGCCGACGAGGCCACCGGTCACGATCACACGGCCTTCGGCGACCATGCCGTTGGCATAGCCGCGCGGCACCGGCCAGCCCTCGGGCAGGATTGCGCGTGATGCTGGAAGGTTCGACATGGCGGAGCCTCGGTCTTCGGCCGTTTCGGCCTGTTCTTGGGGGAATCAGGTCTCGGTGAGCGCCAACTTACGCAGTGCGAAACGCTGGAGCTTGCCGGTCGGCGTCTTCGGCAGAGCCGGAACGAACGCGATGGCGCGCGGGTATTTATAGGGCGCGATACCCGCCTTCACATGCTCCTGCAATGCCTTGGCCAGGGCCGTATCGCCGCGAATGCCCTCGCGCAGCACGACATAGGCCTTGACGATCTGGCCGCGGTCCGGACAGGGCGCGCCCACCACGCCGCACTCGGCGACATCGGGATGGGCGAGCAGGCAGGCTTCGACCTCCGGCCCGGCAATGTTGTAGCCGGCAGAGATGATCATGTCGTCCGAACGGGCCTGGTACCAGAAATAGCCGTCCGCATCGCGCAGATAGGTATCGCCGGTGATGTTCCAGCCGTCCTGCGCATATTTCGCCTGCCTGGGATCGGCGAGATAGCGGCAGCCGGTCKGTCCGCGCACGGCGAGGCGTCCGGGCGTGCCATCGGGCAGGGGATTGCCGGCCTCGTCGACGATCCGCGCCTCGTAGCCTKGCACGGGCAGGCCGGTGGCGCCCGGCCTTATCGCCTCGCGCGGCGCGGAAATGAAGATATGCAGCATCTCGGTGGCGCCGATGCCGTCCATCAGCGGCAGCCCCGTCCGCTTCAGCCAGGCTTCGAAGGTCGCCTTGGGCAGGGATTCCCCGGCCGAGACGCAGATGCGCAGGGAAGAGATATCGCGGCCGTCGAGCTTGTCGAGCATGGCGCGATAGGCCGTCGGCGCCGTGAAGCAGACGCTCGCCTTGTGGCGCTCGATTGCTGTGACGAGATCGGCGGGGGCGGCCTTGTCGGGCAGCACCATCGCGGCACCGATCCGCATCGGGAACAGCACGAGTCCGCCGAGCCCGAAGGTGAAGGCGAGCGGCGGCGAGCCGATGAAGCGGTCTTCCGGTGCCGCCTTCAGCACGCGCGCTCCATAGGTGTCGCAAATGGCGAGCAGATCCTGGTGGAAATGCATGGTGCCCTTCGGCTCGCCAGTGGTGCCCGACGTGAAGCCGATCAGGCAGACATCATCGCGGGCGGTATCGGCGGCGGTGGCGTTCTCATAGCCCGCGCGCGCCATTAGCGCTTCGAGATCGGTCGGCGTGCCTCCGCCCCAGGTCACGATGCGCGGGAGTTCGGGTGTCTGTGTCTGGGCGGTCCGGAGATCATCGATCAGGCGGTGATCGCACAGGGCCAATGTGATCTTCGCCTTGCGGATGGGGTAGGCGAGTTCGCCGGCGCGCAGCATCGGCATGGTCGCGACCGCGACGCCGCCCGCCTTCAGCACGGCGAGATAGGCCGCGACCATCATCGGCGTATTGGCGGCCCGCAGCAGCACACGGTTGCCCGGCCGCATCCCGAGATCGCGGGTCAGCACATTGGCGATGCGGTTCACGCGCTGGGCGAGTTCGGCGTAGGTCCAGACCTCGCGGTCCGAGATGATGGCGATGCGTTCGCCATGCCCCTCGCTGACATGACGATCGAGCAGTTCGGTCGCGACATTGAGCCGCTCGGGATAGGCGAGGCCGGCATCTGTGACCTTGAGGTCGGGCCAGCTGTCGCGCGGTGGCAGATTGTCCCGCGCGAAACTGTCCAGATGTCCTGACCGCACGAACTCCGCCTGCGCCATCTCAGCCTCCGCTCATGGCATGCGCCTTCAGGAGATCGCGCGCGATGACGACCTTCTGAACCTCGCTGGCGCCCTCATAGATTCTGAGCGCCCTGATCTCGCGATAGAGCTCCTCGACCTTGACGCCCCTGGTCACGCCGAGCCCGCCATGGATCTGGACGGCGCGGTCGATCACGCGCTGGGCGTTCTCGGTTGCGACGAGCTTGGCGAGCGCAGCTTCGCGCGTGACGCGCGGCGCACCCTTGTCCTTCGTCCAGGCCGCCCGATAGACCAGCAGGGCTGCGGCATCGACCTCGGCCGCGCTGTCCGCGATCGCGGCCTGCGAGAGCTGGAGATCGCCGAGCGTTCCGCCAAAGAGCTTCCTGCCATTGGCGTGCGACACGGTCTCGTGCAGCGCGCGCCGGGCGAAGCCGAGCGCCGCGGCACCAACCGTCGAGCGAAAGATGTCGAGCGTCGCCATCGCGACCTTGAATCCGTCGCCGGGCCCTCCGATCCGGTTGCCGACCGGGACACGGCAGGAATCGAAGCGGAGCGTGGCGAGCGGGTGCGGCGCAATCACATCGATGCGCTCTGCGATGCTCAGGCCGGGCGTATCGGCCTCGACCAGGAAGGCCGAGAGACCGCGCGCGCCGGGCGCCTCGCCCGTCCGTACGAAGACGACATAGTGGTCCGCGATGCCGCCATTCGAGATCCAGGTCTTCTCGCCGTCGATGCGGACATGGCCGTTGCCGTCGGGCGCGGCCGTCGTCGCCATGGCGGCGACATCCGAGCCTGCTTCCTTCTCGGAGAGGGCAAAGGCTGCAATGCGCCTGCCGTCGCGGATGCCTGGCAGGATGCGGGCTTTCATAACCTCCGAACCGGCAAGGGAGATCGAACCGGTGCCAAGCCCCTGCATGGCGAAGGCGAAATCCGCGAGTCCGTCACGTGCAGCAAGAATCTCGCGGGCGAGGCAAAGCGTGCGAACATCCAGCGCCTCGCCGAGCCCGCCATACGCTGCCGGCACGACCGCTCTCAGAAAGCCGGCCTCGCCAAGCGCCTTCACCCGCGCCCGGCAGGCGGCATCKACATCGTCATGGGGCAGGCCGGGCAGAGTGGCATCGGCCCACTCTGCGAGATCCCTGGCAAAGGCGCGATGACGATCCTCGAAGAACGGCCAGTCGAGCGTATCGCCGAGAATGCCGGTCCCGATCATCTCAGTTCCCCTCGAAGACCGGCTTCTGCTTGGCGGCGAAGGCGTGATAGGCGCGGGCGAAATCCTCGGTCTGCATGCAGAGCGCCTGCGCCACGGCTTCGGCCTCGATCGCCGCCTCGACCGACATCGCCCACTCCATCTCGAGCATGCGCTTGGTCATCGCGTTGGCGAAGGTCGGCCCGTCCGCCAATTCGCCGGCGAGCGCCTGCGCCTCGCCGAGCATCGCTTCCTTGCCGACGAGCCGGTTGAGGAAGCCCCAGCGCTCGGCTTCCTCGCCCTTGAGCACACGGCCGGTATAGAGCAGCTCAGCCGCGCGGCCCTGGCCGATGATGCGCGGCAGCATCGCGCAGGCGCCCATGTCGCAGCCGGCAAGGCCGACGCGGTTGAACAGGAAGGCGATCTTGGTCTCGGGCGTGCCGAAGCGGATATCCGAGGCCATCGCCATGATCGCACCCGCGCCGGCGCAGATGCCGTCGATTGCCGCGATCACCGGCTGCGGGCAGCCGCGTATCGCCTTGACCAGATCTCCGGTCATGCGGGTGAACTTGAGCAGATCCTTGGTGTCCATCGCGACCAGCGGTCCGATGATCTCGAAGACGTCGCCGCCGGAGGAGAAATTACCGCCGGCTCCGGTGATCACGATCGCCTTGACCTCTTCCTCCTTCTGCGCGGCGAGGAAGAAATCGGTKAGCTCGCGGTAGCTCTCGAAGGTAAGCGGGTTCTTCTTGTCCGGCCGGTTCAGCGTCACTGTCGCGACCTTGCCGGCAACGCCTAAACCGAAATGCGCCGGCTTGAAACCGGCGAGCGGCAAGATGGTGGCGTTGGCGATGCTCATGCGTTCTCTCCCCGGCCCGCCGCTTCATCGGCGCGGCGCTTGATGGCCTGGTGCAGAGAGGCCTTGGTCTGTCCGAGCAGGCGGAAGAGCTGGACGATCTCGGGCTGGTCGAGGCCGGCGAAGAGCTCGGCGATCCAGCCTTCATGCCGCTCCGCCATGGCGCGAAAACTCTTGCGGCCCTGCGCCGTCAGCGTCAGCACCTGGACGCGCCGATCCTGAGCGGCCGGGCGCTTGTCGACCAACCCGTCGGCCAGCAGGCCGGCGACGACGGCGGTGACATTGCCGTTCGACACCATCAGTCGCTGCGAGACCTCGCCGACCGTCATGCCCGTCGTCGATTTGTCGAGCTGCGCCATCAGGTCGAAGCGCGGCAGCGTCGTCTTGAATTCCTCGCGCAGGCGATTGCGGATCTCGGTCTCGATCAGGGTCGAGCAGGTCAGCATCCTGAGCCAGAGCCTGAGCTCGTCCTTGTGATCGCCGGGACGCTCGCTTGCCTTGGTCTCACGGTCGAGAATGAGGCCGGGGGAGGGTGTTTCCATCGCT
Source organism: Allobosea sp. 05T439 (assembly GCF_056396005.1). Taxonomy (NCBI): domain Bacteria; kingdom Pseudomonadati; phylum Pseudomonadota; class Alphaproteobacteria; order Hyphomicrobiales; family Alloboseaceae; genus Allobosea; species Allobosea sp. 05T439. Next base: position 184,230 of record NZ_JBFTKP010000013.1, read on the forward strand.
CTAGAACTCCCCGCCATTGATCAGGATCGACTGGCCGGTAATCCCGGCACTGGAGGGACCGCAGAGGTAGAGCACGGCTGCCGCGACCTCTTCCGGAGCGATCAGCCGGCCCTGGGGGTTGCCCTTGACCAGCTCCGCCAGCGCCTGCTCGCCCGGCTTTCCGGTTTTGGCTGTGATCGCCTCGATGCTGTCTGCCACCATGCCGGTATCGGTATAGCCGGGGCAGATCGCATTCACCGTGACGCCGGATCGGGCGGCCTCCAGCGCCAGCGAGCGTGTCAGCCCGATGACCGCATGCTTGGCCGCGACATAGGCCGAGACATAGGGATAGCCYCGGTGCCCGGCGGTAGAGGCGATCGCGATCAGCCGCCCCTCGCGGCGCTCGGTCATGCCGGGCAGGGCCGCCCGGAAGGCATTGACCGTGCCGATCAGGTTCAACTCGAACATCCGCCGGAAACGCTCGGCGTCGCTTTTCAGGAACGGCCCGGTCTCGACGCCGCCTGCATTGGCAACGACGATATCCAGCGGCCGTTCTCTGGAGAGAGTCCCGATCGCCGCCGCGACGGCTGCCTCATTGGTGACATCGGCGAGCGCGAAGCTGTCGGCATCGCCCTCGGCAATGGCGCTCTGCAGGGTCGCCGCGCTGCGGCCGATGATCGAGACATGCGCACCGGCCGCCTTGAGAGCGCCGGCAACAGCCCGGCCGATGCCACGCCCGCCGCCCGTCACCAGAGCATGTCGTCCCGCCAGGTCCATGACGCCGAGCCTCCTCATGCCGAGCAATATATTTTAGGTCTGAAGCAATTTGCAAGCGAGGCTTGGAACGAGCGCATGATTGTGAATTGCGCGCCGCAATCGCCGGATACGTATAGGATTGGACATGCTCCCGCCTTCCGCGCGGAAGCCACGGCGATCCCCCTTGAGGAAAAAATATTTCAGGCTTAAAATAATATCCGTCACAGCCGGGGAGGATGGGTGATGCGCATTGCGGTCGTCGGGGGCGGTCCTGCCGGACTCTATTTCGCGCTGCTGATGAAACGTGACTGGCCGGCGCTGGACGTCACGGTCTTCGAGCGCAACCAGCCTGACGACACGTTCGGATTCGGCGTCGTCTTTTCCGACCAGACGCTCGATACCTTCAAGGCGGCCGACCMCGAAAGCTACGGCGCGATCGTCGACAATTTCGCCTACTGGGACGATATCGAGATCCGCTTCAAGGACACGCTCCATCGTGTCTCCGGCAACGGCTTTTGCGGCTGCTCGCGCCGCTCGCTGCTGATGCTGGTGCAGGAGCGCTGCCGAGAACTCGGCGTCACGCTGAAATTCGGAACGGAAGCCGATGATATCGAAGCGCTGAAGCGCAATTTCGATCTCGTGGTCGCGGCCGACGGCATCAACAGCCGCATCCGCGAAGGCTGGCGGGAACGCTTCCGGCCACAGGTCGATCTCAGGCCGAACAAGTTCACCTGGATGGGCTCGACCCGGCCCTTCGACGCCTTCACCTTCTTCTTCAAGGAAACCGAGCACGGGCTCTTCATTGCCCATTGCTACCAGTACGAGGCCGGGCGCTCGACATGGGTGCTGGAGACGGACCCCGAGACCTTTGCGAAGGCTGGCCTGGAGGGCATGGACGAAGCCGCCTCGGCCGCCTTCCTCGAAGGCGTCTTCGCGGAGGAGCTGCAAGGTCACCGGCTGATCACCAATCGCTCGCTCTGGCGCAATTTCCCGATGATCCGCTGCGAGAACTGGGTCTCGGACAATGTCGTGCTGATCGGAGACGCCAAGGCGACGGCGCATTTCTCGATCGGCTCCGGCACCAAGCTGGCAATGGAGGACGCGATTGCGCTGCATCGTGCCTTCGGCAAGGCGAAGCTCGACGTCTCCACCGCCCTGTCGCTCTACGAACGGACCCGGCGCGAAGAGGTCGAGAAGACGCAGCACGCGGCGGATGTCTCGCTGGTCTGGTTCGAGCAACTGCGTCGCTTCTGGGATTTCGATCCGTTGCGCTTTGCCTTCGGTCTGATGACGCGCTCGAAGGCGATCACCTATGACAATCTCGCTCTGCGCGCGCCCGCCTTCGCCGCTGCCATCGACACGCTGGTGGCTGACGAAGTCGGCCCTGCAGCGCGGCGCAAGCGCGACGGCTCCCCCGTGGCACCCGCATTCCAGCCATTCCGGCTCCGCGAGATGCAGGTCGAGAATCGCATGGTGCTCTCGCCCATGTGCCAGTATTCTGCGCTAGAGGGCCTGCCGACGGACTGGCACCTGATGCATTACGGCTCGCGGGCCATCGGCGGTCCGGGCTTGATCGTTAGCGAGATGACCTGCGTCGCCCCCGACGCCCGCATCACGCCCGGTTGCACCGGTCTCTACAGCGACGAGCAGGAGGCGGCCTGGACACGCATCGTCGACTTCGTTCACGCGAACTCGGCCGCGAAGTTTTGCCTTCAGCTCGGGCATGCCGGCCGCAAGGGCGCGACCAGGCTGATGTGGGAAGGGATGGACCGGCCGCTTCCCGCAGGGGCCTGGCCGATCATCTCGGCCTCGCCTCTGCCCTATTATCCCGAGAGCCAGGTGCCGCGCGAGATGACGCGCGCCGACATGGATCGCGTGCGCTCCGAGTTCGTCGCCGCGGCCGAGCGCGGCGAGCGGGCAGGCTTCGACATGTTGGAGCTGCACTGCGCCCATGGCTATCTGCTGGCGAGCTTCCTCTCGCCGCTGACGAACCACAGGACGGACGCCTATGGCGGCTCGCTCGAGAACCGCCTGCGCTACCCGCTCGAGGTGTTTCGGGCGCTGCGCGAGGCCTGGCCGCGGGAGAAGCCGATGTCCGTTCGTATTTCGGCGACGGACTGGAAGGAAGGCGGCCTGTCGCCTGAGGATTCCGTCGCCATTGCGGCCGCCTTTGCCGGGGAAGGCTGTGACCTCGTCGATGTTTCCACCGGGCAGACCGTCAATGACAGCCGGCCGATTTATGGCCGCATGTTCCAGACGCCGTATTCCGACCGCATCCGCAACGAGGCGCGCATCGCCACCATGTGCGTCGGCAACATCACGACGGCCGATCAGGTGAACACGATCATTGCCTCCGGTCGCGCCGATCTCGTGGCGCTCGGGCGCCCGCATCTGGCGGACCCGTCCTTCGTGCTGCGCGCTGCGGCCTGGTATGGCGTCGATACCCCGCAACCCGTGCAGTACCAGCCCGGCAAGGACCAGCTCATGCGCAACACGCCGCGCGAGCGCGAGGATCTGACCGAGCTCAAGCTCAAGGCCAAGCCGGGGCGGCACGCGGACGCACATTAGCCATTCGCCCTTGCCGCGCGCGAAACGACGGGCGACAAGGCCCGGCGATCAGATACCGCCGGAGCCAAGCCCATGGATGCCGCCAACCCGCCGCTCGCCGGCCGCCAGCCGGCAATACCTGACGGCCTGCGCATCTATGCGGTGGGCGACGTCCATGGCCGCCTCGATCTGCTGCGCGAGATCGAGGCCCAGATCGAAGCGGATGCCCGTTCAGCCTCAGGCAAGCGCGTCATCCAGGTCATGCTTGGCGACTATATCGACCGCGGTCCCGACTCCTCTGGCGTGATCGCTCATCTCATCGACAAGCGGCGTGAACGTGAGCTCGTCACGCTGCGCKGCAATCATGAGGACTACACGCTCGGCATTCGCCATGCGCCCGATCTCGTGTTGCGCTGGTGCCGGTTTGGCGGCGTCGAGACGCTGGCATCCTACGGCATCGACGTGGCCGAGTTCGACGAGGTCGAGGAAGATCTGGCGTGCCGTCAGATCGTGCAGCGTTTCTTCGCAGCGCAACCGGCCGACCACGCCGCATTCATCGCGCAGGCGCCCMTGAACTGGCGCTGCGGTGACTATCTCTTCGTGCATGCCGGCATCCGCCCGGGCATTCAGCTCGGCGAGCAATCCGAGCAAGACATGCTCTGGATCCGGCACGAATTTCTCGACAGCGAAGAGGATTTCGGTTTCGTCGTGGTTCACGGGCATACGCCGACGACTGCGCCCGTCATCCGCCCGAACCGGATCGGTATCGACACACGCGCCTATGAAACGGGGCAGCTAACCTGCGTGGTGCTCGAAGGCACCGGCCGGCGAATCCTGACGACGGGCTGAGCCGGATCGCAACCCGGAACCTCGCCGGCCACCATTCGTTCGAGAACCAATGGCCCCGGCTCGTGCCGGACCTGTATCGTGGGAATGACGGGGCAACCCGCCTGACCCACTCACAGGGACAGGCAGAGTCCAGATCATTGCATTTTCGCAACGTCGTCGTGGCAACACGTGATCTGTTGTTGCATTCGAAAGCGGTTATCTCTGCTGCGAACACTGGCCAACGGGCCAAGGAAGCGATCAGGAGGTCACCTATGAAGCTCACGGGCATCCATCACGTCACCGCAATCTCGGCCAACGCGCCGCAGAACCGGCGCTTCTATGTCGAGACGCTCGGCATGCGCATGGTCAAGAAAACGGTCAATCAGGACGACACCTCGGCCTATCATCTGTTCTACGCCGACGGCGCCGGCTCGCCCGGCACCGATCTGACCTTTTTCGACTGGCCGGCTCCTCCGGCCAAGCGCGGCACCCATTCGATTACCCGCACCGCCCTGCGCGTCGGTGACGAGACGTCGCTGGACTGGTGGCGCGAGCGGCTGACGGCGGCTGGCGTCGCGGTTTCGGATATCCGCGCCATCAATGGCCGCGCCGCGATTGATTTCGAGGATCCGGAAGGCCAGCGCCTGACGCTGATCGCCGATGGCGGTGCGATTCCCTTCGTGGCCTGGGACAGGAGTTCCGTGCCGACAGAACATCAGATCCGTGGCCTCGGCCCGGTGACGATTTCCGTGCCGAAGCTGGAGCGGACCGAGCTCGTGCTGGGCAAGCTGCTCGGCCTCGAGCGCATTGCGGACTATCGCGACGCGGCTCATGCGACCGGCGACATCCACGTCTTCAAGGTCGGCGATGGCGGGCCGGCGGCGGAGCTGCATGTCGCGGTCGAGCCCGACCTGCCGCAGGCACGCGAAGGGGCGGGCGGTGTCCACCATCTCGCGCTGCGGACGCCGACCTTCGGCGAGTACGATGAGTGGGCGGAGCGCCTGCGCGCGACCGGCTATCCCAATAGCGGACCGGTCGATCGCTTCTATTTCCGTTCGCTCTATCTGCGTGAGCCAAATGGAATCCTGATCGAGATCGCCAGCGATGGTCCCGGCTTCGCAACCGATGAGCCGGCCGAAACGATGGGCGAAAAGCTCGCGCTGCCGCCGTTCCTGGAACCGAAGCGCCGGCAGATCGAGGCCAATCTGAAGCCGCTCTAAAGCATCGGCCCGAAAAGTGGATTGCGGTTTTCGGGGCAAAGCCGATGCAAAGACAACGGGTTAGATCATCGGACTGGATACGATATCCGGTCCGATGAACTGGAGGCATCGGCCCGAGACTGGATTGTGGTTCTCGGGCAAGCGGTGCCCACACGAAAGGCGAGATCATCGGATCGGTATCCGGTCCGATGATCCAACGCACCGAGCGGCTCAGCCGAGCCGCTCGGCTCTGATGCGGATCCCGGCGGCGTCACGGTCGAATGTATCGGCCGTGACGCCTTCGCTGCGCAGAACATGCTTCTGCAGCTTGCCACTCGCCGTCTTTGGAAGTTCGTCTACGATGCGGATGAAGCGCGGCACCATGTAATGCGCGATGCGCTCCGCCAGGAAGCTCACAAGCTCGGTCTGGTCGAGTGCGCCGCCTGCAATCGGGGTGACGACGGCCAGGACCTCATCCTCGCCATGCTCGCTCGGCACCGCGACGGCAACCGCCTCGCGAACCCCGGGATGGGCCAGGATCTCGCTCTCCAGTTCAAAGGAGGAAATGTTCTCGCCACGCCGGCGGATCACGTCCTTGAGCCGGTCGACGAAGAAGAAGCGCCCATCCGGCATCTGGCGAAAGGCGTCGCCAGTGTGGAACCAGCCATTGCGCATCGCCGCGACCGTCGCCTCGGCATTCCCATAGTAGCCTTTCATCAGCGCCCACGGCCGGTGCGAGCGAACCAGCAATTCGCCGACCTCGCCCCTTGGCATTTCGCAGTCATGAGCATCAGCGACCCGCAATTCGAACCAGGGTCGCGGCAAGCCTGCCAGGCCTTGCTCTGAAATGCCGGGGCCGGCACTGAGCGGACTGGCTATCTCCGTCATGTTGTAGACGGTGTGCAGATCGACGCCGAAGCGCTCGCGGAACGAGACGGCGTCCTCGCCGAAGGGCACGATGAAGGCCTTCTTCAGGGGGTGTTCCCGGTCGGACGCACTGGCCGGCTGCTTCAGCAGGAACGTCGCCATGACGCCGAGCAGCAAGACCAGAGTGCTGCCGGTACCGCGAACGGCATCCCAGAAATCAGCGGTGCGGAACTCGCGGACCATGCCGATCGATCCGCCGCAGGCGAGCATCGCATAGACATAGAGCGTCGAGCCGCAATGGAAGATCGGGCCGCAGACCAGGCAGCAATCCTCGGGGCCGATGCAGTCGAATGCGTCAGGCCCCATCGTGTAGAGCTGGACATAGGACGACACCACGCCCTTGGCATTGCCGGTCGTGCCGGAGGTGTACATGATCGCCTGGGTGTCCCAGGGCTCGATCGCACGCTCCAGCGCCAGGGTATCGTCCGCAACCACGGCGGGGAGCTCGAACGGGGCGACGGTGACGCCTGCGAGCTGCGGCTCCCGTTGCTCGCTCTCGCCGACCAGCAGAACCTGCCGCAGCTTKCCGGGATTGACCTCCGCCAACCTTGGCACCAGCGCCCGATGGCCGACCATCAACGCCGCGTCGGCATCGTCGAGCACATATTCGAGCGGGCGGCCGCGCGCGGCGGTGTTCAGCGGGACATAGACGGCGCCGAGATAGTTGATCGCGAACCAGGTCGCCAGCAGGTCGGGGCCATTGCCCATCCAGCACAGCACATGGTCGCCCTGCTTCACGCCGGCCGCGGCAAGGGCGGCAGCGTGCAAACGCACCTGTCGCAGCGTTTCGCCATAGCTCCAGGTCGCGCCGGGCCAGAACTGGACGAAGCGCCGATCCGGATTTGTCCTGGCCTGGCGCTCGAGCATGTGGCGCAGCACGCACGCGTCGCTCCCGGGCACGTTCGCGGCATCTGCCAAATCCTTGCCAACCGTCATCAGCCGCGCTCCTCCAAGGCATCGCTCTGATCCGGCCCAGGGGCAGGGCGGCGATTTCTGGCGAAAGCCTGCGGCAGATCCGGCGGTATCGTCAATTGCGAGCGGCGCTCTGCAGCGTTGCCGCTGCTTCACGCCAGAGCGGAGGCTTCAACCCGGCGCCTGTTCACGGATTGCCCTGGCGGTCTCCTTCTGTATGTCGAAGGCGGCCCGTCGCTGCCGGATCTCATCGGGCGAAAGACGTTCGATATTGCAATAGTCCAACTTCCAGTCCGGGGTGGAACTCCAGATCAAGGGGGACTGCACCGTGGTCCGTGGCGCCGGTGCCCGCTCCAGGGTGGCCAGAGCCAGATCGAGCGTGACGTCCTGGGAGCTGCGGTCGTTCGGTCGCCCCGCGGAATTGCCGAGCGGAAAATCCGAAAACAGGAAGCGCGGCACACCGACATATTCGACGATGTCCTTGGCGCAACCCATGACAACGGTCGCGATGCCATTCTCCTCCAGCGCCCTGGCGGCGAGACTGACGCTCTGATGGCAGACGGGGCAATTCGGCACCAGAATCGCTGCATCGACCGCATCCGCCCTGCAGCGGGCGACGATCTCCGGGCAATCGACCTCGAGCGTCACGCGGTGGCTGCGATTGGTCGGCAAGCCATGGAAGCGCGGTGCAATCGAGCCGAGCCGCCCTGAGATCGCCGCCTGGCGCAATGCGGCCAGCGGGAAATAGCTCCCGAGATCTTCGGCGGTCGTATGCGTGCGGTCGATCGCGACATGGGCGATGCGCAGGTCGTGCTCCTCGCCGCTATCGGCGGAATAGACGGAATAGAACTTGGCTGCAGCGTTGTAGGGCGCTCCCGGCCCCTGATCGCCCTTGTCCGGTTGGTAGGGGGCAGCCGTCGTGATGATCGTCACCCGGCACTCAGAAAGAGGCCTCGCCAAAGCCTGAAACGGCACCGCGGCGTAATGCGCCCATGCGTAGGGCTGACCATATCCCAGCGCCTGATAGTAGGTGCTAACGCGCTGAAGATAGGGGATCGGCGCATCATGGGCGGGCGCAAACCCAAATATGTCGCTGCGTTCGCCGACCATCGCGGGCGCTCCTGTTCCTGCCGCGGCGCGGCATGGGCCGCACGGTAGAGCAGCGTCGCGAGGCGCTGCAATGCGCGGATACCCGGAATTGGTCGGCCGCCAGTTCCGGCAGCGCTTGACCCTCCATCCGGTGGAGACCCTAGGACGACGCCATGAAGGAAGAACGGCACACGATTGGCGAGCTTGCAAAGCTCAGCGGCGTCTCGGTCAGGCGGATTCGGTTCTATTCGGACAGCGGATTGCTGCCGCCGGCGACGCGAACTTTCAGCAACTACCGTGTGTATTCCGCGGAGGATGTCGCGCGTCTCGATCTGATCCGGGCGCTGCGCGATATCGGGCTGGGCCTCGCAGTCATCCGAAAGTTCCTGTCGAGGCGGCTTTCGCTGACGGACGTTCTGACCATGCGCCTTCGCGCGCTGGAGGCGGAGATCGCCTCGCAGCGCCGTGTCGCCGCCGTCCTGCGCGCGACCTTGAAGTCGCCAGACCCCACCGAAACCGATCTCAGGAGATTATGGACCGTGACGACCCTTTCCAATGCCCAGTTCCGCCTGCTGGTCGAGCGCTTCTACGACGAGGTCGCCGGAGGCGCGCAGATGGACGATGCCTGGAAGCGCCAGATGATCGAGGCCAGCACACCCGAGCTCCCGGACGATCCGACGCCCGCGCAGATCGATGCCTGGGCCGAGCTTACGGTGATCATCACCGATGAAAGCTACATGGCCGAGATGCGGGCGAATGCTGGGGCCATGTCGACCGCTGAGTTCGACCCCGCCGCCTATGCCGAAGCCGCGAACCGGACCCTCGCCAAGGTTCGCGCCGCGATGGACGACAGCGCAAAACCGGATTCCGCAAGCGGTGCCGCGATCGCGCGGGAATGGCTTGAAGACTCAGCCCGCGCAATGAACCGCGCTCCCGATCGGGCTTTCCTGGACTGGCATCTCGATCAGTATCGGAAACACCACGCCCGTTCGATCCGCTATCAGCAACTGCTCGCCATCTTGCGCGGCGACGATGCAGGAGGCCCGGCCGGCTCCGAATGGCACTGGATCAATGAAGCGATGAGGCCGCTTCTGGCTCAACCGGAGTGAGATCCGGGACGCGGGGGGCGCCATGCCAGGCATCGGCGGCGCCCGTTCGGAAGGAGAGGTCGCCACCGCTTGGGATCCCGCGCGATGGCATCTGCCTCAGGAGCTTTGCGATATCATTGCGATGTCGCCTTGCGGAACCGAATGGCCCCGAAGATGTGGTCGAGCTCTCTGGTGAAGCTCGTGCTGAAGATAACCGAGTCGGCTTCATTGCGCGGCACCGCCATCGACAGCAAGGTCTCCCTCACTTGCTCGCAATGGGCCCGGAGTTCCGCGAGGGTGACATGGGCCTCTTCTACGGAATCGGCTCCCAGCAGCGCCACCTGTCCGAGGATCACGATCACGGCTGCCTCCAGCGCGGTGATGCTCGCAAGCAGAGCGGTATTCCGTGCCGGGCCGTAAGGATCGACTGCATATCCCATGACGCGTTCCTCCCTCCACTCAAGTTCCGCCCAACGATAGGTTCGGCCACCTGACGAAGCTCCCCGGTTTCAATTGCTGGAGTGATGCCCGTCGCGTGTCCGTCTTCGGAAAGGTCTGCGCAGCGAAGTTCAGCGGGCTCCTGGCGGGAACCTCAGGCGCCGTTTTACCCGACAATTCGGCTCGCAAACMTGACATGACGTGTCAGCCTAATGTCAGCTTCAGCGTCGTAGGGTTGCGGGTTGCCGGGCCGAGATGCATGTCCGCTCGCCCCAGACGTGGAACGGCCGCTCAGACTGTCTTCCGCGCAAGGGATGGGAAAGACGAAGGTGCGCGCGGCCTTGCCGTGCGCGGGGACTTCGCTCCTGCCTAGTCATACATCCCGCTCTTGCAGCGATAGCCGACGAAGCAGCTCGCTGTGTCGCGGCTCGGAACCCAGGCGGGATCGGCATATTCATCGAGTTCGCAGAAACTGCGGTCGCGCACGAAGCGGTCATAGGTGTAGCCACCGGTACCGAGCACGATGGCGCCGTTGGCAATGACATCGTGCCGGCTGGCACTGCAGGGCCTGTTGACGGTGGAGGGCCGGGGCTGAGCCAACGCAAGATCCGCGGCCAACATCAGCATCAATGACAGAACGGCTCGGTTCATCGTCGCCTCCGGTGCGAGCGAAGCTACGGCCGCATAGTAACCGCATCGGTTGCGCAACATACCAGTCTTCGCTTGCCGCGCCGAACGGGCGAGGGGTCTGCGTTCCCAACCGGCAGCAGACGAGGTCGGTCACGCACGTCGCTGCCAGCGCGGCAGCGACGTCTCCGCCCGCTGGAGATGGAGATCAAGGCGACGCGCTGGCCTCGACGAGGATTTCTCGCTTGCCGGCGTGGTTGGCGGGGCCGACGATGCCCTCGTTCTCCATGCGCTCCATGATCGAGGCGGCGCGGTTGTAGCCGATCTGCAGGCGGCGCTGGATATACGAGGTCGAGGCCTTCTTGTCGCGCAGCACGACCGCGACCGC